>CAYMTN010000185.1:0-10921 GCA_964393335.1 uncultured Anaerolineaceae bacterium | reverse complement strand
GCCGGGATGCTGCGCTTCGGTCAGGATCGCGCCTGCCGCAATGATCGGCTGGAAGGCCGGCAGCAGCTCGCCAATGCCCACGTCCCAGGCCGGGCGCGCGTCCGCGACCAACAGCCGCACGATCTCGCGCGCCAGCGCCTGCTCGATCATCAATTCTTCGGGCGTGCCGGGCAGCGTCGCCGGGTGCAGTTCTTTGTTATAGGCGTAATCCCACAGCGCGTTGTCGTCCATCTCAAACGGCAGCCAGCGCCGGATCGCGTCGAGGGTCACGGTTTCCATCGCGCCGACGATGTGGTGCCCGACGCCCAAATCGGTGTGGATGATGTAGTGCGGCTCGCGGTAGACCCCGGCCACAATCGCGCTGTTCGCGCTGCCGACGTCCAGGCACAGCGGGCCGATACCCTTCTGCGGGAGTTCGTTCATGTAACGCACGGCGCTGATGTAACCCTGCGTGGTCGGCACGACGCCTACCTCGCTGTGACGGCCCACTTCGGCGAATCCGCCAGGGCTGCGCGTCCGGTATTCGTCGTAGACCAGCGACAGCTCGATCTGCGCCGGGAATAACTGCTCGTTGTCGAGCGTAGGCCGTACGTTGCTGGTCGTGAAGACGGTCGTATGCGGCGTCAGCAAGGCTTTCACACGCTGGCGCAGCGCCTTGTTCCCGGCAAACAACACGTTCGGCATCGTGCCGCGCCGCACCAACGACAGCGCCATCTCGATCTTTTTCACCAGGTCGACCACCAGTTCGTCCGCGCCGTCATCCGTGCCGCCGACGATCAGGATCAGGTCCGGTTCGCCGGTCAGGATGGCGTTGATCTGCTCTTCCTGGCTGCGCTGGTCGTCCGGGGTGAGCACATCGGTGACGGTGACGTAACTGCCGGACAGCACGCGCTGGCCGCTGGTCAGGCTGATCTCCGGCGTCAGGCCGACCAGAAAAACGCGCATAGGCCGCCCGGCGCTGCTCGTCGCCAGAAATTTATCGACGCCGTGCCCGCTGGTTTCCGGCATGAGAAACAAATGCTCGCCGTCCTGGCTGATCAACACGCGCCCGATCAGATCGGTCATGCTCTGGGCGGCATAATCCAGCCCCAGGCTGACATTACCCAGCGGCGGCTCGGCGGTGGTGCGCGCCCGCGCCGACGCCACCAGCCGGTACTGCCCCTCGACCAGATCGATCAGCAGCAGGCGCGTGTTCACGTTGCCGATATCGGCGACGAGAACCGAATTGATCCGTTCGACTGCCATACGCCGCTAGCCCCCTATCCGGTCAAGGATGAATTCAAGCTGTGCGCGAAACACGTCGCTGAAAATCGCCAGGCTGGTCAAAATCGCCCCGGCGTACAACGCGCCGAGCGTCACCGTCACAAACACCTGCCCAACGGCGCTGAGCGCGCGCAGCGGACGTGGCCGCCGCAACCGCCCTTCGTGTTCGACGGCGGCATACTGAAAATAGATCAGTGTGGTGATGACGCCCACGACGATCACGATTCCATCCAGTGTATCGTCGTCCACCGACTGCCCTGCCGCGCGCGCCAGCGGGATCACGGTCCCGGCGGCGGCACCGGCCACCGCCACCGCCAGCCCGACGCCGATGATAAACGCGACTCCCAGGTCGCCCACCGGGGCCAGGCGCGGCGAATACTTAAACAGCAGCAGCACGCCCACCAAAAACGGGATCGTGCCCAACACGCGCAGCCCGGCCATGGTCGCCGCGTCACGCCCGGCAGTGTCGGCCAGCAGCGTCTCGTTCAACCAGGGCACTACCACGCTTTCCGCCGCGACGATCACCGCATAGGCTGCCGCCACGCCGACCAGCACGTGAATCGCCACGCGGTACAAAAAGTTATCGCCCAGCAAGTAGCTGAACACGAACAGGGTGAGCACGAGTGACACCCACCCGCCGATCAGGTCAAGATTCGCTGGAGTCAACGACGTCGCCTCCATGTTAATGCCCGGAACAGGTTCACCACCATGCCCAGCGCGATCAGCCCGGCAGCGCCCACCGCGCCCAGCGCCATGCTGTGCCAGCGTGCCCCTTCCGGATCGGGTAGCTCAACCGGCAGATCGCCCGGCATCACGTAGGGCGCGCGGTCGGCGTTGCGTGCCGCGTTGTAGCTGTACGTATCGCGCACCCCGGCCAGGTACCCTGCGTAACCATCCTTGTTCACGTAGGCGGCGGTCAGCGGCTCGATGGCCTCGGTCACCAGCGCGATCTTCGGCACCGCCACGCCTTCGAGCTGTTCGGCCCAGGTACGTACTGCGCCGGATTCGTCGCCGACGACCACGATCAGCGCGATATCCCGCGCCAGGTTGGTGATCGGCAGATTGGTTTCATCGCCGAGCAGGTCGTATTTGAACGGCGGGAGCAGGCTCAGCCCGCCCGCGTCTTCGCGCACGTCGCGCAGGGCGCGCACGCCGAGCGTTTCGCCGGGCAGATAACTGAGCAGCACGTAATCCATACCCAGTTTGAGGGTGGATTCTTCGCCGCCCCGCGCGGCCAGCAGCGCCGCATCACCGGCCAGCGGCGTGATCACGGCTTCGGCGTGGAATGCGCCCGCCGGAACCGTGCTGGTCAGCAGCGGGATCGCGTGGCGGGCCAGCGTGTCGCGCAGCACAGCGCGCGCCAGCGCGTCCAGTTCACCGGCAGCCGTCGGCCCGTACTCCAGCGCAACCAGCACGTAATCGCCGGGGGCCAGCGCCTGGACGACGTCCGCCACCGCCTGTTGGTCACCGGCCAGCGCGGGCGGATCGGCGGCGAAATGCACCGTATCCGTCACAAATGGCAGGATCAGCGCGGCCAGCATCAGCACCGCCACCAGCAGACGATCCGGCTTGAAGCGGCGGCGGCGCGCGCGTTTGGGTGCGGCAGGTGCCGGTTCTGCGCCGGCTGCGGCCAACTCACCTGCCAAAGCGAAGCTGTCCGCTACCTCGACGACACGGTCCGCCTCGACTTCTTCTTCCTCGGCAGCGACCGACTCCAACAAGGCTTGCAGCCTGGCAACGCGCGCCTGCTGCTCGCGCGTGATGGTCAGACCTTCGACGGGCCGCGTGCCTGCGGCGGCCACGTCCACATCCTCGAGCAGCGGCAGCGCCCCGGAAATGCCCGCCAGCGGCCCGCTTTCGGACGGAGCGCCCGGTTCGGAAGGTTGCTTGAGGGTGCGCATGGCTTCTTCACGGAACGCGCGCAGCCGCTCCGGCAGTTCGGTAACCTGGCGCTGTTTGACGCTGATCTCCGCGCCGCCCGCCTTGACCGTGACCGGCACATCCGACGGGCGCAGTTCATCGACCCATTCGGGCTGCCGTTCCTGTGCGGGGGCAAGCGGAGGTTCTTCCGGCTCGCGTTTCAGCGGCGCGCGAAAGACCGGCGGTGATTCGGGCATCTCCGGCACGCTGCGCCCGCGACGTGGCGCTTCGCCCTGTTCGGCCTCGGTGAAAACGCCTGCGCCACCCGCTGCAAACAGGTCTTCTTCACCTTCAGAAAACGGGGTTTCCATGCCCGGTCCGGCCTGATCAAACAACGCGTCCAGGTCGGGCATCTCGTCGCCCGGCCCGGCTTGATCTTCGGCAAACAGCGCGTCGAGGTCCGGCATCGCTTCGTCAGCTCGCATCGCGTCCGGGTCCGGCACGCCGGTGATCTCATAGAACGCCCCGGCCTCTTCCGCCGGTTCTTCGTCATACTCAGACTCGGCTTCGGCTTCGTCAAACAGCGCGTCACGTTCCTCTACCGGTTCGGCAGGTTCTGGCGCTTCAGCCTCAGCAGGCTGGTACAGACCCAATAACCGATCCAGCGCGCGGCTGTCCAGCGGAGCCGTTTCGAACTGGTCCCGTTCTTCCGCCTCGTCCGCCGCGAACAGGTCTTCGTCCCCGAAGGCCAGATCGGTGATCGATTCGCCGGTTTCGGCTGGCTCCTCCTCTTCGGCGGAGACATCCTCCGGCGAAATGGAGTCGAGCCAGTCAAGCTGGTCGTCGGCCATCGCGTCAAAATCCGCCCCATAGGTCGGCTCGGACGTGGCTTCTACGCCGAAGAAATCGGCAGGCAGTTCCTCGCCCTCGCCGCTTGCCATTTCGCGCAGCCAGTCGGGCGCTTCGTCTTCCACCGGGACGGGCATCTCAGCGAAATGTTCCGGCTCAAGCGGCTCGAACCGCTCGACGAAATCTTCGGGCACTTCCTCCGCTTGGGCCTGGGCGTCCAGCGCGGCGTCAAGAACCGCCTCGGTGAGCATCGTCTGGTCCAGGTCCAGCTCCGGGAACGGCACGTCTTCCGGGGCCGCGCGGACGTCGTCTTGCGCCGCCCCCAACGCCGCCTCTGGCGCAGCTTCGGCGAGCCAGTCGGGCACCTCGCCCGCTTCAGCGGCAAAATCTGCCTCGCCCATCAACGCGTCCAGATCGGGCAGCGGCAGGTCTTCGGCTTCCAGTGGGGCCCCCTCTGGCGCGGCTTCGGCGAGCCAGTCGGGCACCTGACCCGGTGCTATACCCTCCGGCTGCTCGTCCGGCTCGAGGGGCCATTCATCCAATTCGCCAGCGGAAAATTCGGGCATAACAGGTTCCTCCGCCGCCGGCTGGCCCGTTGGCTCTGCCGCCGGTTCTTCAGATTGTGATGCGCCGAACAGGGCATCCCAGTCCACGCCCGGCACGTCCGGCGTTTCGGTCCCCTTGAACCAATCCGGCACTTCGGGTTCCGCGTCGTCTGGTGCGGGCGGCCCCGGCGGCTCCGGGGCGTTGAGCGGTTGGGCCAGCGCATCGGCGGAATAATCCATGTTTTTGAGCCAACCGGGGGTTTCCTGCTCGTCTTGTTCTTCCAGGCCCAGGAACCAGCCCGGCACGAATTCCGGCCCTTCGCGTTTGGGCGGCTCGCCGGATTCGACCGGCTGTTGATCCGGAGGTGCGCCCTCGATCTTCTGGAACCAGTCGGGCACCGCCTCCAACAGCCGATCCCCTGCCGATTTTTGCGATTCACGCGCGCGCTCCGCCTGGACGCGCTCCCATTCCTCGAACGTCATGCCCTCCGGCGGGCGCAGGGACTCGTCGGGGCCGGTTTCCTCGGCATCGTACGCCCACGCCGGAGGCTGACCGCCCGCGTCCGGCGGTGACTCGTCCTCCTGGGCGGCCTGCCCGATGCGCCGGATTCCGCTGGGGCGTCTTTTAGGCGGTTCTTCGTCCAGGGTCACATCCAGCCAATCCGGCACGGCCTCTTCTTGCGTTTCGTCCGGTTCCCCGGCCTCGTCGGGCGTTTCTTCCTCGTCCTGAGCGGCATACGCCGCGCGGACCCAATCAGGCACCTCTTTTTGCGGCTCCGGTTCGGGTTCCGGCTCCGGCGGCTGCCGCAGCGCTGGGACATCTCCCAGATCGTCCATCAGCCATTCGACGTCGTCGTCATCGGGTGATTCTTCCGTGCCCCGATCCTCAGGCTGGGCCTGATCGTCAAACAGGGCATCCATGTCAAATTCGTCGGACATCTCGCCCATGCCTCCATCCGCTGGCTCAGCGACCGCGGGCGGCCCGGCGACCGGTTCCTCGCCGGACGACTCACCGGCAGCCAGCCACGCGAGATCGTCCTCGTCACCGCCGCCGAAATCCGCCTCATCAGCTCGATATTCCGCCGCCGTACCGAACGCCTCCAACCAACCAGCTTCTTCGGCGCGGAGCGGTTCTGAGGGTGTTTCGCCGGATTCCGCCGGAGGAGGCGTTTGGCCGCGATCCGGCGAGAGCGCCAGCAGCCTGTCACGCAGCGACGGCTGGACCGGGGGCGGCGCTTCTTCTTCAGACTGCGCGAACTCGCCGGCCATGTCGGCCATCGTCAGCGGTTCGTCCGGCAGAATGCCCTTCAATTGATCGTGGATTTCATCTTCAGATGCGTCCGGCGACGTACCCTCAGCGGTGTCGTCAAACAGGGCATCGAACGAAGGCCACGCGGCTTCCGCGCCCCTGGAAGCGGCAGGCGCTTCCGGCGGTGGAGTCGCGTCTTCTCGCCAGGGCAAATCCGCCGTCATGCCCGGTAGAATTTCGTCGGCAGGCGCTTCGCCGGATTCGCGCGCTTCACCCGCCTGATCCCAGGGAGCAGCCGCCACACGCCGGGCCTGGGGAGGCGCTTCGTCGCCAGGATGCACTTCCCAGGGCGGCGCAGCAGGCGTCAGCCCCTGCGGTCGCGGTGGTTCGGCACCGGGCGAGCGCTGCCAGGGCGGCACCGCGTCCCCAGCCGGAGACGCGTCAACCGGTTTGGACGCGTCAATGTCACCCGGTACGCCAGCCGGTGATGGGGCATCATCCAGGCCCATGTCCCGCATCCAATCCGGAATCAGGTTGTCGTCGTCAAAAAGATTTGGATTATCCGACATCACTGTCTATCCCCGCTCATACGGGCGACTATCTGCCTAACTGCGGATCGAGCGGTCCTGACCGACCAGCACGCGCACGCCAACCATCACCGTGCCCAGCCCAACGCCGATCAGGATGCCGCGCGCGCCCGCGCCTACCGGCACCCGTACCAGCCAATCACGCGCATCGACCAGCGCGTCCATATGTTTGAACGGTATCCAACCCACCAACGCCACGATGCTCGCCACGCTGAACACCACGTACCACACCGTCACGCGGCGGCGCATCAGGCGATACGCGGCATACACCAGGAAAAACAGCACCAGCGCCGCCAGAGCCGACTCCAGGCTGACCTGCACCGACTCAAATACCCGCACGCTCATCTGCTCGCCTTCCAGATCGCCCGACCAGATTCCGGCCCGATCCAGGATGCGCAGCACGATCACCGCCAGCGCGATTACGAGCGTGATCAGGCTGTACGGCCAGCCGCGCTCGGAGCGCACAAAACGCCCCATGTGAACCGCGATCAGGTTAAAGACCCCTACGATCACGGCCACGGCTGCGATCACGGCGACCAGCCGGATCAAAAACTGGGCCAGATTCGCCGGGGCCGTGCCCTGCGACGACGACAACCCGATCAGCGTCACCAGTGCCATGCTGATCACGGTCACCGTTGCCAGAAAATTGACTAAGCGATGGCGTCTCACCCCGCTCCCTCACTCCTGTGTTGTGCAGGCGGCTCGCCTGCGCCACGTCCTTAACACGTCATAACGCCGCTTCCAATGCCGCCACCAGAATCCCGGCGATCACCAGCCAGCGCAGCACGTCCAGCGCGATGACGCCGCCGCGCTCCAGCGCATTGCCGCGCAGGTAGGCGGGGCCGACGTACAATTCCTCACCCAACAGCACCTGGTCGGCCTGGGCATACGCAACCGCCTGCCCTTCGACCAGGTCGCTGTGCGCGATGAGTGTCTGGTCATGGCGCAGCGCGCCCGCTCCGATCACGGCCAACTCGGTGCCAAAACGCCCCAACAAAATGCTGCTGTCGATATCGGCGTCGGCGACAAAGGCCGCCACACCCGCCGCAAAAGCCAGCGAACGCGGCCCCTGTGGGAACCACGCCGCCGCGCCGCTGCGCCAGTGCGCCATGTTGCGCCGGTACTCGTAAGCACGCCGCAGTGTATCCTGTGCCAGCGGCAGCGTGATCGGATCGCTGAGCGTGACCAGCGGCGTCCGGCGGCTGATCGCCAGCCGTTCGGCCAGCCGGTAAATGATCTCCGCCGACGCCAGTGCCGTGACGGTGCTAGAAGCGCCTAACGCGCTGCTGCCCATCGAAAAATGAACGCGCCGGTCGCTCTCGACGGCGTCGGCTGCCAGCCCCGGCAGTATGCCATACGCGCGAATCGGGCGCATGTGCACGGTAAACCGCCGCACGACAAAGCGTCCGACCACCGTCGCCACAAAAGAAATCGCCAACAGTACCCAGGTTAGCTCCGCGTTATTCATGCACGATATCCGTTTCGTCGTCTGACCCAACCAACTGCCCGCGCACCCATGCTACCCCGCCGGGTTCGTCCAACACACGCGCCAATGACGCGATCTCATCACGCGGCAGCAGTACGCCCAACGCGGGCTGCGCGATCCATAACACCTGCGCCCCCAGCGGTCCCAGCGGTTCGGCTGCTTCAAGCAGCAGCGCCACCAGGCCGCGCAGCCGCGCCGCCTGCAACCGCACGGACCAGCGCGCCAGGCGCGGTGCCCAGTGTTCAGCATCGGGCAACTGCTCTACGGTAGACATAACGCCAGTATAGCACAGCGGTAACCATGTAGAAAATCACACCAAGTACCTATTATTGACTATCCCCGCCACATTCAAACCGGAATCGTCCCCAAATTAATACCGGAAGCTAACGCGCGGCCAACAAGGCCGGTTTGGGTTGCACCAAAAACCGTTTTTTGTGATACAATGCAATAGAACGTTCGTTCTAAAATCAATAGGGAGGAAACCATATGAACAGCTTGATGCAGCAGCACGGAGAGCTTTTGAAGTCCACGCAAGAGCTGCGCGGCGCACTGGTGTCCGTGCTCGCGGACGCCGACCTGGCGTACAAACTGCCCGGACGGAATATCACGCTGGGCGCATTGTGCCAGGAAATGGGCGAGGTCGAACAGGCGTATATCGATGGCTTCAAGACGTTCAAGCAGGATTTTTCGTACCGGCATCCCGATCCGGGCGTCGGGACCAGCGTGGCAGCGCTGAAAGCCTGGTACGAGGCGCTGGATCAGGACCTGCGGACCACACTCGAGGCGCTGAGCGAGGACGACCTGCAAAAACCCATCGACCGGGGTTTCGGCTTCGCGCCGACTGCCGGTACGAACTTTCACGTCTACCGCGAAGCGC
Source organism: uncultured Anaerolineaceae bacterium (assembly GCA_964393335.1). Lineage (GTDB taxonomy): Bacteria > Chloroflexota > Anaerolineae > Aggregatilineales > Aggregatilineaceae > CAYMTN01. The sequence continues at coordinate 2,205 of CAYMTN010000185.1, read as the reverse complement.
TGCTGATTTTTTATGCCAAAGCGCACCTGTACGTCAAAGCGCTGGACAAACGCGTGCCCGGCCAGTGGCAGTGGTGGATCGGCGACCGGGACGATTACGAAAACGCGACGTGATCGCCGCGCCCGGCGTATTCTTCCGGGGCAAAGCCGCATCAGGTTTGGGGGCGATTACCCTGCACCGCACCGAGTCGCCCTTGACAGTCGCCCCCCGTTTACGCTATGCTCTGCATAACATACTGATAAAGCGTTGATCGGGACGAGTACCGGCATTCGACCGGACCCAGGGAGAGTGGGCCATCGACTGCAAACCCGCTTGCCCGGCGAGCCGAGAAAACCACCCGTGAGCGCATCACCGAACGGCCTGACAACCCGGCCTGCTAAGTGATGACGGCCAGCCCCGTTATCGGCTCCAGAGAACACGTGCACCGCGCTGCGGTGACTGTGTTAAACTTGGGTGGAACCGCGTGGAACACAAGGACCCTCGCCCCAAATTTGGGCGGGGGTCTTCATTTTTAGGGCCATTTCGTTGTAGTATGTTCCTATAACCAATGTGCGATGGCCTGAGGAAAAATGATGTGTTAGTCAAACGTGTGTGGATCGAGCCAGAACCGCTGTTGGCGTTCGACCCGGAAACGGACAGCGCCGACGTATTGGTCGAAATGGAGGACAGCAGGCTGTGGCAGGCGCACTTTGTGACGCTGGCCCACCTCCAACAGGAAATGCGGGTCAGCCTGACGGTTGCCCGCGATTTTGATCGGACACTGGCTGCAACACAGTTTCTGGCGCTGGAAACGCCGCATGTCGTCGTCGAAAGACTGACGTCCGACATCATCGAAGACGTCGTCGATAACCTGGTGGCGCTGGGGATTTTTGAAACGGTGTTTTCCCAGTTTTCGAACGATAGTGACGGGCTTATGCATTGACGTAAGGAGGCGCGTGATGACTGGCGGTTCAACTGACAAGGATACTACCGGGCGGCTCCGGTAGGGACTCTCTGCGCTGGTCCCTGCCGTACGCGCCGCACGCATCCGGCAGCGGACATACCAGCGGGGCACAGCGCAGACTGCCCCTGTCGCTGCACCGTTCGACCAACCTAACCGCGTATTGTTGCATCAACTGTGCCGGGCACGCTGCTAGCGGGCGTCTGCCCCGGCGCGCCAGCAGTGCCCCGCGCCAAGCCGGGATCGCTGCCGGGGAAAAAACCAACAAGGAGACCGCAACACCTCATGGAACGCTATCAAGACAGCAAACTCTACCGCATCCGCCACTCGACGGCGCACGTCATGGCGCAGGCCGTGCTGGAAAAATTCCCGGAGGCCAAAATCGCCATCGGCCCGCCCATCGAAGACGGGTTCTACTATGACTTCGACCTGCCGCGCCCGCTGACGGACGACGACCTGGGCGAGATCGAAAAACGCATGCGCCAGATCATCCGCGAGGGGCATCCCTTCGTGCGCAAGGAAGTCAGCGCCGACCAGGCCCGCCAGTTGTTCGAGGACCAACCCTATAAGATCGAACTGATCGACGGGCTGGAAGCAGGCGGGATTGACGAATACGGCGAAAAGACCGACGAATCCGTCGTGATCAGTACGTACACGCAGGATACCTTCGAAGACCTGTGCCGGGGGCCGCACGTCGCGAATACGAAGGAAATCAACCCGGAAGCGCTCAGCATCACGTTTAAGGCTCCGGCGGGCGCGTACTGGCGCGGCGACGAACACCGCGAAATGCTCACGCGCATCTACGGTACGGCCTGGGAAACGCCGCACCAGCTTGAGGAATACCTGGCCCTGCTCGAAGAAGCCAAACGACGCGATCATCGTAAGATCGGCCAGGACCTGGACCTGTTCACGTTCAGCCAGGAAGTCGGCAAGGGCCTGCCGCTGTGGAAGCCGAAAGGCGCGATCCTGCGCGACCTGCTCGAACGCTTCTTGCGCGACGTGCAGTTGGAGCGCGGCTACGAGCCGGTGCTGACGCCGCACATCGCGCGGGTGGCGCTCTACGAGCGATCCGGCCATTACCCGTACTACCAGGACAGCCAGTACACGCCGTTTGAGGTCGAGGGCGACCTGTTCATGCTCAAGCCGATGAACTGCCCGCACCACATCCACATCTACAAGGACGGCCTGCACTCGTACCGCGATCTGCCGGTCCGGCTGGCGGAATTCGGCACGGTCTACCGCTACGAAAAATCGGGCGAGCTGCA
>CAYMTN010000184.1:0-10968 GCA_964393335.1 uncultured Anaerolineaceae bacterium | reverse complement strand
GCGGGATGGTCCCCAAAAATCGGGCGGACTGTCGCCCAGCATCAACAGGGCCTCGAGGAAAAAATAATCGCCGCCGATGAAATACTCGTTCACACCCCAGCCTTTGTGCGCGTGGTAGGTACCGCCGCGCAGCAGACCCTGCGCGTCCGGCAGCGTTTCCAGGCAGGCATCGACCAAGTTTTGCAGCAGCGATACCGCGTGGTGGCGCAGCGCGGCCCCTGCATCGCCATCCAACTGAGCCGCCAGCCGCAGCATCCCCGCCGCTGCAATCGCCCCCGCTGAACTGTCGCGGTAATGCGGCGCATCATCCGGCAGGCGCAGGTCCCACCAGGGGATGCCATCCGGCGGCAATTCCGCCAGGAAGCGCGCCGCCGCCTGGCGCGCTACATCCACAAAGGCCGGTTCGTCGCACCATGCCGCCGCCACCGCAAAACCGTAAATCGTCCACGCCTGCCCGCGCGCCCACAACGATTCGTCGGCGTAACCCTGGTGGGTGCGCGGCCCAACCGGCTCGCCGGTTTGCGGATCGAAGAAGTAGGTATGATAGGATGCGCCATCGGGCCGCAGCAAATAGCGTGCGGTCGTCTCGGCGTGCTGGTGTGCGATGTCGTGATAGTGCGGGGTGCCGGTCTGCGCCGATGCCCAAAATAGCAGCGGGATATTCATCAGCGTGTCGATGATCGTCCTGCCGCTTTCGACGGGGTCACCCAACGCGCCCCACGCCTGGATGTACCCGCCCTGGGGCCTGAAACGCCGGGCGAGATCGGCGGCGGCCCGCAGCGCCAGATCGTAAGCGTATGTATCGCCGGTCAACTGCCATTGGGCGCGTGCGCTGAGTGTGAACAGAAACCCCAAATCGTGCGTGATATGAATCCGCTGGTCGAGACGCATGGCAAAACAGGGCAGCAACGTCTGCGCGTAGGTCTTCAGGTTATTGTCCCCGGTGGCGGCATAGGCCAGCCACAGCAGGCCAGTCCAGAAGCCCGCCAGCCAGTTATCGTTAGCCCCAAGCCGGTAACGGGTTCCTTCGCCCACAGTCGGGAATAACGAGCCGAACATTCGGCGATTGTGGCGAATACGATCCACTAAATCGGTCAATGCTAAGGGAGCGTGAAGCTCACGGGGAAACGGCATACCGGCCATTGGTTTTAGCCTGTTGAGCGCGCGCCTATGCGCAAGGACAAAGACCGAATCCTTCCTGTGATGCCCTGCATGATCCGGTACGTACCACTTATACATGAGGGCCAGGCGGCTGTCAAGACGAGCGATCCGGGTGATGTAGTTTCACTGCTCGAACCGTACAGAACCAAATGAGTCCATTATCGTTTGCGGCACGACCCAGCCTGGCGCTAAAGTTGATCTCAGACTACTATTCCGGCAACGTGAGGACACAGGATGATGAACGTTGGCGTACTGGCGCTGCAAGGCGCTTTCATCGAACATGAAAAAACGCTCCGCGACCTGGGCGTAAACGCCGTCGAGGTGCGCCTACCGGAACAGTTGGACAGGCTGGACGCCTTAATCATCCCCGGCGGGGAGAGCACGACTATCGGCAAATTGGCCGTGTCTTTCGGCCTGCTCAAACCGCTGCGCGCGTTCGCTGCCACAAAACCGGTGTGGGGCACTTGTGCGGGGATGATCATGCTCGCAAGGGACATCGGGCGCAACCAACCATTGATCGGCGTGATGGATATCACGGTCAATCGTAACGCATTCGGGCGTCAGGCCGACAGCTTCGAAACGGACCTGCACGTACCCGAACTGGGTCCGGACCCGTTCCATGCCGTGTTCATTCGCGCGCCGCTGGTCACCCGAGTCGGCGGCGGCGTGCAGGTGCTCGCACGGCTGGAAGATGGCGGCATTGTCGCGGCGCGCCAGGGTCACTGGCTGGCAACGGCGTTTCACCCGGAGCTTACGCCTGACAATCGTTTTCACCGCTATTTTCTGCGGGAGGTCGCGCGGCTGCCGCTGAGCGTGTAGGGCTTCGAAAATGCCCCGCGGCTCCGGCCTCTGGTGCATCGCCAAACCCGATCACCGAGCGATTGCCCCGCAGAAAGCACGCATCGGCACCGAGATGTTGTGATATCAGCGCAGCCTTGACAGCCAGCGGATGATCCGGCGGCGCGCCAATACCGCCGTTTCAAACGCGTGTGGCCCCATCGCACTGAACAGCAGCAGCCCATACCCGGTCGGATAGTAGGGGGCCTGGCGAACAGCGTTGATGAACATGCGCCGGGCATATGCGTAACGCTGCAAGAACAAGGTTTTCGTGCCGTGTGAACAAAAAAACTTCGCCCGTTGAAGGTGAGAGAGTTGTTGGAATTCGGGCATCGCCAGGGCACGTTCCTGAATGGTCACCTCGCTTTGTTTCATCTGCTGCCGGTTGCTCAGTGCCGATTCACCCACGAGTCCCCAGTCGGATACACGGAACGCGCCGCTCTCAGCGATTCGGTAATGGGCGAGCGGTTCGTCCAGATATACAAACTGGCATAAAGCGGCCAACCGTATCCAGAAATCGTAATCTTCGGCTGGCTCGATAGAAGGGTCAAAACGCAGCGTCGCAGTTGCGGGCGTCCGGCGGAACATAACCGACGGCATCGGGATAAAGTTGCGCCGGATCAAATCAGCGAAGATCATGCCGGAAGACCGGGGAACAGGATATATCTTGGAAGATAGCCCCTGTGGTTCGCCATGAGGGCCGATCACCAGCACGTCACTGTATACCGCGCCCACATCCGGCAGGCTCTCAAACACTGCCACCCGGCGAGTTATGCTCTCTTCCGGCAGCACGTCATCGGAGTCGAGAAACGCCGCTAAATCGCCCTGTGCTGCGTCCATTCCACGGTTGCGTGCGGCTGAACGTCCCTGATTGACCTGGCGAATCACATGTACCGGCCAATCGTAATGTGCCAGTACTTCGGACGTATTGTCGGTTGATCCATCGTCGACCACGATGATTTCATCCGGTATGCGTGTCTGGGAGAGGAGGCTTTCCAGGGCTTCTTGAACCAATGTTACCCGGTTGTAGGTGGGGATAATCACCGAGACTGTTAGGCGCATGGTGGGGTCAACGCCCTGTTTTCTGAGGATGCGGTCTTATATCCAGCATCTCACTGTGCCTGCGGCGATAAACATCGTGCACCGCGATGAATGCGTTCTTTCCTAGCAGCGACAATGTCAACAGCAGGTAGGCCCGCAAACCGGTGGGGTGAACGCGGACACCCTGCCAAAAACACCACCGCGCTTCCCTGGGAAAACCACGCATGATCTTATTACCGTGACTGCAATAGATAATACTCTTTTGCCGGGAGGAAAGCGCCTGAAAGGCATCCATCTCGTAGACTCGCCGTTGGACCAGCAACCATTCTGGCCTCATCTCCGTATGCTTAACGACGGTCATCATGTTATCGTGAAAACGATAGAACGCGAGCGGTTCGTCCAGGTAATGGAACGGGTAGTGAGCCGCCACCCGAATCCAAAAGTCGAAGTGCTCATTGGATCGCAGCGTTTCATCGAACGGCCCCGTTTGTTCTAAACACTCCCGCCTCAACATATAACTGTGAATCGGCATGAGGTTATAACGCGCCGCTTCGACAAAAACATCGCCCGATGGCCGACGGCCAGGCCAGGGACCGTAGGGTTTATTCGCCATATCAGTCGCCAGTAAATCACTGTAAACGACATTAACTTGTGGGTTTTGTTCAAAAACAAGGGCACGTTTTTCGATACTGTCAGGCGTCAAAATGTCATCTGAATCCAGGAACGCGATGAGGTCGCCTGTTGCCCTACGTAGACCTGTGTTGCGACCGGCGGCTAACCCTTTATTGGACTGGCGGATCGCGATCACGGGTGATGGGTAGCTTGCCAGGACAGCCGGCGTATCATCGGTCGATCCATCATCGACTACGATGATTTCATCGGGCACGCGGGTTTGCGTCAGCAGGCAGTCTATAGCCTCAGGCAACAGATCCGCGCGGTTATAGGTGGATATGATGACGGAAACTCGAAGACGGGCCATGCAGAGCCTCCTAATATTGGCGTGTTTGCAGCTTATGCCGAATATGCTGCACATAATGGTACGGGTTACTGGCAAACGCGCGCATTTTCCAATACCAGGCAGGCACCGTGCACTGCCCTACCGTAACAATATGCTTCACCAGATTGTGGCGTACTTCGTCCTTTTCATCCGCTCGAATAATACCTTGTGTTTGCATCGCCTCGAAGGCTTCCAGCAAGAGCGCAACGACAACTTTTCCCTGGTCTTGAGACAGTGTTTTCCGGTTTCGCTGGACAAGCACCTTCGAAGACTGGAATATCCATTCAATCTGTTCAATCGGGACATCACGACCAAGCAGCGCGCAGAAATAGTTCCGTTGAGCTTTTCGGGCAACAGTTTCCTGAGTTCTGATTTTCCGGCTGCTGGGAAATCGATCGGGCACACGATGTTTTAATAGGCGTTCCGGCAAGTTGGCGAACCGGCCTTTCAGTGCCAGGCGGGTCCAAAGCTCGTAATCTTGCGACAGTCGGAAAGCAGGATTATAGCCACCTATCGTGAGCACCGCATCGCGTCGCATCATAATTGAAGGATGAGCCATCACGTTATGAAGTAATAGATTCCAGACAATCAGGCTGTGCGTTGTCGGCGGGGATGCTTCCTCGATGATCAGGCCCTGGTTCGTAATTTCTACGTACGCCGTGCCAAGAACATCCAGCTCCGGATCGACAACCAGTCTGTTATATTGGCGATCCAACCTTTCAGGATGCGAGATATCATCGGCATCCATGCGAGCCACATAACTGCCCCGTGCGACCTCGATCCCATGATTTAGGGAAGCGGATAGTCCCGCATTGGTATCATTTTTCAGGCGAACGATACGCGAATCATGGTACTTCTCAAGTATGGCTGGGGTATTATCTTGCGACGCATCGTCGATAATTATGAACTCAAAATCAGAGAATGTTTGATTAAGTATGCTATCAACCGCCTCAGCCAGATAACGCTCGCCATTATAGACGGCCATGACGACGCTGATAGCCGGATTAGCCATTGCCGGTTACCTCCGCCCAGATTTCACCCCATTGGATTTGCTGGTGAGTGGTTATCAACCCGGCCTCAGCTATTTCATCCGCGAATGTCTCGATTGTATATTCGATTTCATGAGTCGGATCGAGACGCCACTCAACTCCCAAGGGTTTTTTCAGCGGTACCCGCCATTCTCGATTGAACAAAGGAACTCGGATCAAAAAGCGGGATGGTTGGTACCTGACCTGCAATTGTCGCAGCGTGGCCGGACGATCTGTGAGATGCTCCAGGACATTTGACATGACGATGGCATCAAAACGGGTATTCAGCTCAACCTGACGCGCGTCTCCCAAGATGTAGGTAATATCGGGGTGAGAGTAGGTTTTTTGAGCATAGGCGATGTTCTCGGCTGAAATATCAACACCCCACACACGCGCTTTAGCCTTGGATGCGATGTCGTAGGCTACGGCACCAATGCCACACCCAAAATCCAATACGTGCTCTCCTTGTCTCACGCGTTCCACAAAAAAATCGTGATAACGCATGATATCGTGTTTTGGGTGTGTGCCTCGACCATAGGCAACCGAAAGCTCACTCTGGGCGACATAGAACGCCCTGTCCAGCTCAAATAAGAAACGTAACCCCTCATCCGGAGGCATCGCTCGCGCACGCCAGATAACCAGCCGTTCCACTGATGTACGGTAGACGTTCAGGGGAAATAGATTGAGAATAGTTCCTATACCGCGCGCGACAGACCGCCTAGAGGGACACATGGTCCATGACCTTTCTCAACATTGACAATTCCATGTCCAGTACGCGGTCCAGTGAAGTGTGGTCCAACGCATACTGGCGTGCATTGCGTCCCAGTCGCATTTGCAGCGTGGGATCTCCTATCAGTTCCTCAACTGTAGCGCGGATGCTCACCGGATCAGTTCCACACAACAGCCCGTTTTCACCGTGCTCGATTATCTCCCGGATCCCGGGAGAATCGGCGCCGATCACAGGCAAACCACAGGCCATCGCTTCGATCAGGGTTTTAGGATGCCCTTCGTACAACGAAGGCAGGATCAGACAGCGGGCTTGGTTAAGAATATGCGGGAGTTGTGAGTTGGGAACACTGCCCAATAGATGCACCTTGTCACCCAGTCCTGCCAGGTAGGGGCGCAAAGGTTCCGGGTTCTCTAGAAAATCACGCCCAACGAGCGCTATGTTTACTCCCAGGGGAGCGATTGCCTCGAGCAAAGCCGGCAGGTTTTTCTCAGGATTGAGCCGCCCGACAAAAATCAAGTCAAACAGGCGCTTGGGAGCGGGTTCGATAGGCGCGAATAGACTGGTATCCACATAATTGGGGATAATCGTGATCCGGCGAGAGGCGGTTGGAATGCGTGACACAATGTCCTGTGCCATGCGTTCAGTGGTAACGACGATTTGGTTGGCGCGGCCAAAGACCTGATTCTCGATTTTGCGCGCATGTTTGTACGCCGCAGAATCTTGCCCCGATCGTTGGCCTGCGTTATATGACCACAAATAACCGCACCGTGCTACCAACGATTTATGCCATAATCGGGCAGCAGATAGGGCATATTGGCCGCCATCCATTTGGTTCGTCTTGAAAATGTCCACCTTACGCAGTGTTGACCCATGCAGCACAGGAATCACGTACCGATAAACTTTGTTGGGCAGCCCCAGGCGGTTAGACAAGATACGGATTCCAGGAATAGCACGTGCGTAATCTTGATCGGTTGCATCACCATATGTCACGAAGGAAATCACGACACCGTGTTTCTGCAATCGTCTGTAGAGAGCTATCTCGCGGTCAAACATGCCGATCTGGTCCCAGAGGCGCAAAGACACATTTCGCGTGAAAAAGAGCGCCAAGTGCACGTTGTCAAGAGAACTGGTCACTGCTTTTCTCCAGAACGGCCCAGATAGTGCTGCCGAGGTTATTCTTCAGGTCAATGCTATTGTGGATAGTCAACCGATAACGCCGCGTTTGAAGCCGGCGCCTCACTAGATGGCGACACCAAATGATCTTGTGGTAACTGACGTCGCTTATTCAAGCCTCCATTGCCCCATTACTAAACAAACGCCTGTTCCCTCAGGAAGTGATTGCCCTGTTTCAAAATAATCTCCCTCAATGACATGCAGTTGAGCCGCGTTGTCAATATCATCGACTCGTTGATCATTAACTTTGATGAGTACCCTGATTTCGTAGATGCCTGGTGTGAGGGGTAAACGCTCGATACGACAGACGATGGTACCCATGGGAGGTGCGCTGTCAAATTCGATACCCATAACACGCGTGTTTTGATAGAAAACGGGTATTCCCGTTGAGGTATACACGTTGACGCCGGCCCCGATATTTCTTACATCCCGTTTCGTTTGCGCCTCATAATGAAGAAAAATGTCAATATCCTGGCCGGACCTGACAAAATCGAGGATCTGGCCTTCAAGATCTCTGAACTCTACACCAACAACATGAATTTCTCCGGAGCCCTTCCGGTCTTTTCGATTTTGTAGGGAGATCACAGATTCTTTGCTTATGATGCTTTGCGTATAATAGTCTATGGCGTCAGCTTGATTGCCGACAAAACAGGCTTGGCCGTAGTGAAGCACAATACCTCGCTGGCATAACCCTTGCACAGCAGCCATGTTATGACTCACAAACAACACCGTGCGTCCTTGCCCGGCAACATCACTCATCTTGCCGAGGCATTTTTTTTGGAACGCCGCGTCTCCGACTGCCAGCACTTCGTCGATGAGCAGAATCTCGGTTTCCAGGTGGGCCGCCACCGAAAAGGCCAGGCGCGTATACATCCCGCTGCTGTAGCGTTTGACTGGCGTGTCGATGAACTTCTCGATGCCGGAAAACTCGACAATCTCATCAAACCGCGTCTGAATTTCGGCGCGGGTCATGCCCAAAACAGCCCCGCTGAGAAAAATGTTTTCGCGTCCGGTCAGCTCAGGATGAAAGCCCGTGCCGACCTCCAATAGGGACCCGACACGGCCATAAATATCGGCCTCTCCCGTCGTAGGGCGCGTGATGCGCGAGAGGATCTTCAGCAGCGTGCTTTTACCCGCGCCGTTGCGCCCGATGATCCCCAACGCTTCACCCGGCTTGACGGTGAAGGATACATCCTTGAGCGCCCAGATGGTCTCCTTTGTGTTGGCCCCGGATGCACGAGCAAATGGAGCCCGCAATATTCCGATCAGATCCTCGCGCAGTGTACGGTAGGTGCGACCCCCGGCTCGGTGCGCGATTTTGTACGCTTTCCCCAGGCCCTCGGCGCGAATGGCAATATCAGATGACATCGGCAAAGTTCTGTTCGATTCGCTGAAAGACAAGAGTACCGCCCAAAAACAGCAGCATGCTGACGACGAGCGACAGGCTCAATGAGAGCGACGGAAAATCACCCGTGCCGAGAAACGCCCACCGGAACCCATCGACTACACCAACCAGCGGGTTGATCGCGTAAACGATTTTGTACCGGCTTGGGATGATTTCTGACGTGTAGGCAATGGGTGAGAGATACATCCACACCTGAATGAGGAACGGCAGCGCGTACATAAAATCACGATAGTAGACGTTCAAGGCAGAGAAAAACAGGCTGACGCCAAAGGTAGCCACCAGTACGATCAACAGCAGGGGAAGGAACGCCAGCATCTGCCACGCGGGATAAATGCCGTAAATAAGCAGCAACCCCAACCAGACGCAAAACGACACGGCAAAATCAACGAGCACAGCCGTCGAGCTGGCCAATGGAATTAGAATGCGTGGAAAGTAAACCTTCGAGATCAGTTTGGAGTCACTCAACAGGCTGGTGCCCGCCCGTTGGATAGCGCCGGAAAAAACATTCCAGGGCAGCATGGCTGCATAGGTAAGCAGTATATAAGGTGTATTTTCGGAGGGCAGCCTGGCAAATTTGCCGAAAATCACAGCGAAGATGAGTGCGGCGGCTAGTGGTTGCAGAATAACCCATGCAACTCCGAGCATGGTTTGTTTGTACCGCACCTTTACATCGCGCAGCATCAAGATCAGAAACAGGTCACGGTACGCCCACAACTCATGTAGATCAATGGCAACCAGCCCTGATGCGGGGCGAATACGTATGTGAGGGGAAGCACGGGTCGGTTTGAAGGATTGCATTAGGCGGCTGCAATTTTCCTGTAAAGAACCTTGAACCTGTTATCATACACAATTTTCTGATTATGTACTACTGAAACAGGTGCGAAAGCCAGGGCGATGCAGCCATACGGCCATCTTATTCGCCCGGCGCGCCCTACGTTTTTTGCAGATATTTTATAAGCACTCTATAGAATTAATATAAACATTCGGTATACAATAAAATTGCTTCACACTCTTCATTCCACTATCTCTATCCGTCACATTGCCCCCAACATTCCTGCCAATATGCCTTTTGAGGAGGGATTCATGAAACTCAGGTGTTCGTATTGGTCACTGATCGTGGTTGTGCTGGCGCTCGTGGTTTTCACGGGCATCCTATACCAGCCCGATCATACCTCTAAGGCACAAAGTGGAGGAATGCTCACGTATGGCTCTAACATATGCGGCACTATCGCAGCCGGGAACCCGCTGGGCTTCTACAATTTCAGCGGAACCGCAGGCGACCTGGTGCATGTGAGCGTCATGAGCATGTCCGCCGGATTCGATCCGATGGTCGATCTGGTCGCGCCGGATCAACAGGTGCTTGCCACCAATGACCGAAACAGCCTGGCATTCGACACGCATGACGCCCACCTGTCGCTGTTTTTACCCCAGGCCGGCGTTTATACGCTGATGGTTGGCGGGGCAAATGGCACCACCGGAGATTTTCTTCTCACGCTCGATGGACGAAGCCCGATCAACAGCACGCCGCTGGTTCACGGCGAAGTGATGCCGGTGTCAGTGCCTCAGGGCGCACCGTCGCAGTACTTTATGTTCGATACGTCCCAGTGTCCCACCACTCTCACCGTACTCGATCCGTCAGCGGGTGAGCCGTCGACATTCCCGTACATCGTCAAAGTGCGCGACAGCCAGGGACATGATGTAGCGCGTCTGCGCGGTGGGGATACGCTGGAAGATCGCGTGACGGTTGAGGCGTTGACTGGATTCTATGAAGTCGAGGTGTGGTCCGACGATCCGATGGTGGCAGGCACCCTGTCGCTGCTGGTGACGTGTGGTGACCAGCAGGCCGCGTGCCTTAACACCGGTGCCAGCACGCCGGAATCCACTGGGGGTGAGTCTCTCGCCGCCTGTCCCGAATGCGCGCCTTGCCCCGGTGCACCGGAAGAAGACCCCGGCGTGTGCGGTGACTTCGATGTCACGGTTGACGTCGGCGCACCGTTCACCGATCAAGAGGGGCTGGTGACCGTTCATTGGCCGGAAGTTGAAGGGGTTGACCATACGATCGTGGCAGCCTACGACGAAACGACCGGTGAGCTTGTTGTTGGGCAGCGTGTGGAAGCTGGAATCACCGAGACCACGATCGATTTCACACTCTGGGACTTACCCAGCGGTCCCTATTCTGTCGTGGTGCGCATTTACGCCGCCGGGTCCGACGACGCCCTCTGTGAAGAAACCGTCGCGGTGGACTACCTGAGCGGGGAACCTCCTGAAGACTGTGAAATTGACATCGTAGCGCCGCGCGAAACGATCGCCAATGGCCTGCAAACCATTTTCTGGACCCCGGTGCCGGAGGATATCGAAGAGGGTGTGGTGTATGCACTTTGGGTCTACGGCGAATTTGACAGTCGCGTGGCGGAAGCGCGAGTGAACGCTCCGGCGACCAGCCTCACGTTGGACCTGAGCGCAGCCGCCATCGGTCCCGGTTATGGTGGCGAGGACGATTTTTACCTGCAGATCACCGCGTTCTGGCACGGAGAAAGCGTCTGGTGCAACAACGGCGTGCGGGTTCGCCGTCAGCCGTGATAGCCGGTTTTCCGAG
>CAYMTN010000183.1:0-11000 GCA_964393335.1 uncultured Anaerolineaceae bacterium | reverse complement strand
TTGCGGAACTGGCCGAAGGCGCGCGCCTGGAACTGCTGCAAACACTGCCTGGCCGGGGCAACATCTACGACCGTAACGGCAAAGTGCTGGTGGATCAAAATGGGCGCTCGGTCGATATCTACCTGGTCCAGCAAGACATCCCCGACCCGAATGCCTGCATCGAGACTCTATCCCGCGTCCTGCGCCGCGAATACGGCGAACTGGAAAACACGCTGCTCAAATTCGCCCCCGAAACCCGCTTCCTGATTGGCGAGACGGACCCCGAAACCTACCAGCGCGAAGAAGTGCCCCTGCGCGATAACTGCGCGATCGGAGACGATGCGAACGACACGATCATCCGCAACACGCGCCGCTATTTCGGCCAACTAGCGCCACACGTCATCGGTTATGTCGGGCAAATCCAGCCAGAGCAGGTAGACGAATACCAAAAAAGGGGGTATCCGCAGGAAGCGCTGATCGGGCAGACAGGCATCGAAAAATCGTACGAGTCATACCTGGCTGGCAAACCCGGCGGGCGGCTGGTCATCATCGCGCCGACTGGTGAAACGCTGCGCCGTATTGCCGAAGCCCTACCCGAACCTGGGCAAAGCGTATACCTGACCATCGATCGCGACTTGCAGGAGGCCGTACAAAACGCGTTCGTCGAAGCTTACAACGACGCGACTCCCACCTGGGCGCAAACATCACCCGGCGCCGCCGCCATCGTGATGAACGTCAAAACAGGGGAGATTCTGGCGATGGTCAGTTATCCCTGGTTTGATCCCAGCCTGTTCAATCCGGATTCACCGATCTGGGATCGCGCGCAGGCCATCACCGATCTACAGACCAGTTGGCGAACTCCGCTGCTGAACCGCGCGACGATGGGCAAGTTCCCGGCAGGCTCGGTCTTCAAGATCGTTTCGACTGCTGCCGGGCTGGACAGCGGCGTCTACACGCCGAGCACGAGTATCAACTGCACAGGCACGTGGTACGGCGAGCAGTACGGCGACGGGCGTCCGTTCCGCACCGACTGGCTGACTACCGGGCACGGTTACGTCGATTTCTCGCACGCTCTCACCTATTCGTGTGACCCGTACTTCTGGCAGCTTGGCGTGAACCTGCACGATGCTGATCCGCAACTGCTGACCAATTACGCCTACAAGATGGGGTTGGGCGTGCCAACCGGCCAGGACGTGCTGCCGGAAGAGATCGGCCAGGTACCGAATCAAGAGCTGATCTTCAAGCTCGATGCGCGCAGTTGGAATATTTCCGACACGTTGAACATGGTCATCGGCCAGGGGCCGATGCAGATCACGCCGCTGCAAATCACGCGCATGGTTGCCGGCATAGCGAATAACGGCACGATGTGGAAACCGCTGTTCGTCAGCAAAGTCCAGTTGATCGGTGAAGACCCGGCGTACGTCGAGGAACCGACCGCGCTCTCCACGCTGGATTTCGCCCCTGAGGTGTTTCAGCTTATTCAGAACGCTATGTGTAATGTCACCCTCGATCCGAACGGCACGGCGCGCTACATGTTCGAGAACTGGTATGATTATCACGGGACCGACGTCATTGTGTGCGGCAAAACCGGCACCGCGCAAACGGGCAGCGAAACGACCAAACCGCAGGCGTGGTTCGTCGCCTTTGCCCCGCAGGATGACCCGGAGATCGCCGTGACGGTGATTGTCGAGAACTCGTGCGAAGGTTCTGAGGTCGCCGCGCCGATTGTGCGCCGTATCATTGAGGATTATTATCACATGCCGCACGGCGAATGGCCGCCACTGTGGAAATCGGGCTGTATCAGCACCGGCGAAAACTAAACGGCGTCCGAAAAATTGATGAAGACTTCAGTCCGCCTGAAGGTGAACCGTCCTATAGTCAGGCGCTGCCGTCATAGTGGTTGAACAATCCACACAGCAGGGCGGCTAACCCCGCCCTGCTTATTTCTCCCTCCAGTCAAAATTTGCGCCAACCCACAGCGATCATTTAAGCTAACAGGCCACACAAGCCTGTTAATCCCTGAACTGTGCCATGCAAACCTTAGTACCGACCCTGTTAGAACACGATCCTGGCATGCTGGCGATTATTGCCCACCGGTGGGACGCAGACCTGGAATCGCTAGATCCGCGCGAAGCATCCGAGGCGCTGGCCGCTGTCATGCTTGATCCCGAACGGGCAACCGCCGAATGGAACCGGTTGACGGATGCGGAACGCGGCGCGCTGCAAACCTTGCTCGCCGCACCCGATCACAAAATGCCGGAAGTCCAGTTTGGCCGCCTGTTTGGCGATATTCGCCAGATGGGGCCGGGACGGCGTGACCGGGAAAAGCCTCATCTGAACCCGGTCAGCGTCACCGAAACACTCTATTACCGGGGGCTGGTGGCACTGGCTGTCGATCAGAGCAAAACTGGCATGCAGCCGTTCATCTACGTACCGCCTGACCTGGCCGAGGTGCTGCCTTCCCACGAAACCGGTTTCCGGCTGCATGCCGGAGACGCAGATACCGACGAGCGGCGCGCCTCCGAGGCGTATGAGCCGCAAGCGGTGATTCCGGCGACAACGGCACTGGTCGACGATCTCACGACGCTGCTCGCCTACCTGCAAACACACCGCATCCCATCGGAACAAGTGGTGCAGCACGACCAGCTCATGGCGGCGCTGGCCCCGTATTGGCTGGGCGACAACCCGCCCGCTGCGATTGCGCTGGCCGTCGCCCTGGCGGGCAGTTTGGGGCTGGCAACCAGCGAAGAAGGGATTTTTAAGCCGGTCCCGGCCCAGGCTCGCCGCTGGCTGGAGGAAACCCGCCCGCGGCAGGTGCGCGCGCTGGCCGAAGCCTGGCGCGACAGCACCCTGTTCAATGATCTGTGGTATACGCCCGGCTTACAGCCAGAAGACACCGGCTGGCGCAACGATCCGCTGCTGGCGCGGCAAACCGTGTTAACATTCCTGGAAATGGTCCCTCCGGCGGATTGGTGGCCGGTGGACGATCTGGTCGGCATGATCAAAGTGGAAGAACCAGATTTTCAGCGTCCGGCCAGCGACTATGATAGCTGGTACATTCGCGATGCCGAGACGGGCAGTTATCTACGCGGCTTTGAAAGCTGGGATCGTGTCGATGGGGCGGTGCTGGGCTTCATCCTCACTGGGCCGATGCACTGGCTCGGACTGTCCGACATCGCGGATGGGGGCGCGTTCTGCCGCCTGACGATTTACGGGCGTGCGCTGTGTGGTGAAACAGACTGGCCGGACCCACCCGAAGAACGTGATCACCTGATTTTCGAATCTGATGGTACAATTCTCGCTCCGCGCCTGGTGAGTCGCTACGAGCGGTTTCAGTTGGCGCGTATTACGGAATGGGGCGCAGCCGGTGACCCGTACAGCTACCGGCTGAGCGCAGCCAGTTTGCAGCAGGCCAGTGCGCAAGGCATTCAGGGCGATGCGATCCAGGCCTTTTTGCGCCGGACCAGCGGCGAGAGTTTGCCCGCCGCGCTCAGCCGGATGCTGGATCAATGGGCACAGACCGGCAGTGCCGACGTCTGGATGTCACACGCCGCCATCCTGCGCACGCGCGCACCCGGAACGCTGCAAACCATTCTCGACACACCCGAACTGCGCCGCTACCTGGGCGCAACACTCGGCCCAACAGCCGTTATCGTCCGCGCGGGCCAGGAAGACGATCTGGCAGCCGCCTTGCACCAACACGGTATCCTGGTGGAACTTGATGACTAATACAGACACTCATACTGAATCCATGTCCGTCTCGGCCACGCTTCCCCGGCCCCTTCTGACCGCGTTTAAGCGAGTCTTTCCCGACCAAACCCCGGATGTTTTTGTGCGCGCCCCAGGACGTGTAAATCTGCTCGGCGGGCACGTGGACATGCACGGCGGTCCCGTGATCAACATCGCGATCAACCGTGAAATCTGGCTGGCGGCGGCCTATGGGGCGGCGGATCTCGTGCGCCTGCATGCGGCTGACCTGGATGCTTCGGTGACCCTGTCGCTGCGCCGCCTGGATGAACGCGTTGACGTGGTCGGGGAAAGCCTGCCGAATTGGGCCCACTACCCTGCTGGAGTCGCCTGGGCGCTCCAACGGCGTGGGCTGAAGATCAACGGCATTCACGCGGTTTTTTTGGGCAATGTCGAAATGCGCGCGGGATTGAGTTCGTCCGCTGCCGTCGAGGAAGCGTTTGCCGTCGCCTGGCAGGCGCTCGAAAACTGGCGCGTTGAACTCAATGATCTGGCCGTGATCGGCAATGAAGTTGAGCGCGAGTATATGAATATCGGCAGCGGCATCCAGGACCAGTTCACATGCCTGCACGCCCGCCAGGACCATGTCCTGTGGCTGGACTGCCGCTCCTTACAGCATCGCCATACGCTGCTGCCGCCGTCGGTGAAGGTGATGATCTGCGACACAAACACCCGCCGCGAACTGGCAGGGTCCGGGTACACGAATCGCGCCAAAGACGCGCATAAGGTCGCTCACACGATCCAGTTGGTCAACCAGCAGATCAAGTCACTGCGCGATGTATCGCTGGCACAGTTGGAAGAGTTCGAGCCGCTTCTGACGCCAAACCAGTTCCACCGGGCGCGCCATGTCGTAACCGAGATCGCACGCGTCGAGCGCGGGTTGCAGGTGCTTGAACAGGGTGACCTGGCGGCATTCGGTGCCCTGATGAACGAATCGTATTGGAGCGCGCGCGACGATTACGGCAGCAGTTCCGACGCGCTGGATGCCATGTGGCAGGCAGCTACCCGGCACCCTGGCTGCTACGGTGCGCGTTACAGTGGAGGTGGTGAGGCAGGGGCTGTGGTCGCGCTGGTGGATGCTGCCGCCGCAGACGATTTTCTGGTCTCCACCGCAGCGCACTACGAAGGCACTGCGCAGCGGGCAGGACATTTGTTTGCCGTCGAACCGGCTCAGGGCGCGGGTGTTTTTGTGTGATCACACAGCGGCAGCAGGCGCAAACGTCCCAGGGCAATAGCAGGAGGCAGCCGTGCCACGACGCACATTGTCGTTTGAAGGCACTTGGGAGCATTTCACGCATCTCAACACCACTCAAGACTCGCTGGCGCTAGAAAATCGCGGAGTCCGGCGCTGGTTGAGCCTGCCTTACCTCGCCTTCCTGATCCCGGTTGACAACCCGGCGGCACGGGCGCAACTCGGCGCATGGCAAAATGGGTTCAGGGCCTGGATGGATTACGATCCTCAGCCCGCAAACCGGCTGCATCTCACACTGCACTATATCGGCGGTCTGCGAAACCGTCCCTGGGCACTGCTGCCCCATTCGTGGGACCAGGCAGCGCTGCCCAGGATGGCCGAACTCGTGCGCGCCGCACTGCGAGATTTCGCGCCGTTCAGCATCGAGATCGGCCCGCTGAACGCGTTCGCTAACGTCTTGTTCGCCGAAGTGCATGATCCTGATAACTGCTTGCGCCTGCTGCGCGCCAGACTTCAGCGGGCGCTGCCGCTGCGGGCACGCCCTCCCAGAATGGTGCCCTACCTGCCGCATATCACGCTTGGGTACTGGGGCAAACAGCGCATAAAGCCGCTGGTGGCCGCGCTGGTCCCATACCGTGAGGTTCAGCCGCTCACACTGTCCGTGACGCGCATAACCTTTACCATCTACACGCGCGACACCGCCGACCTGGGGCGCGACACGCTGAGCAACGCGCGCGAGGACATCATAGCCGAGTATCATTTGGGTCATGGCTAGGTCGAATACCGTGCAGGAACCAACCTCATCGACAGCTCCGGAAAAATCCCCGCACACGTCGTACCGGGTATGGGTCGGGCGGCTGGGCGGCATCACGTTTGGGGTGATTCTGGCGTGGGTGCTGGTAGAAATCCTGCTGCGTTTGTTATTTTTCTCGCTGCCCCCGCGCCTGCAACTGGTGCTGGACCAGGTCCACAAGACGCCATTTACCGACAGTAAACTGCTGCCCGACCCGATCTGGCAGCCAGACACAACGTACCTGACCATTACCCGACCGGTCCACAACCGTGAGCAGTTCGGCAGCGCCGAGGTACGGTTCACCGTCAGCACCGAAACCCTGTGGGGGTCACGCGTGGCATTTCGCACGCGTCAGGAACTGGTCGACCGGTATGTCGACGGCGTTGCCGTCGGTGACTCGTTCACGTTCTGCTTCACCGACGAGGATCAATGCTGGGTCCAGCGCCTGGGCCAGCTTACTGACCGGAACATCATCAACCTGGGCATCACCAGCACGGGATCGGTGAGCCACCAGCGCGTGTTGGAAGACTTCGGGATGCCACTCAAACCGCCGTTGGTGCTGTGGGAGTGGTTCGGCAATGATGCGAACGAGGACTATGGACTGGCGGCCCTGCGCGGAGAAACGGATATCCAGTCGGCCAACCCGCCGCCGCCCGTCCCCAAACTGAACTGGTGGGACAAAAACTCTGCGATTTACGTTCTGCTCAAGCTCTACTTAGGGTCTGAGAGCGACTTCGAGGGATCGCTGCAATTTCACGATCCTGAATACGCTGAACGGGGCGCGATCAAACTGGCATTCGGGCGGCCCTACCTGTGGAACGCGTTTGATATGTCCCAACCCAACAACCGCTACGGGTGGCAGCGCAGCCAGCAGGCGATCCGCGAGTCACGCGATTTGGTAGGCAGTTATGGTGGAACATTGGTGATCATTTTGATGCCCACCAAAGAGCAGGTGTACCGCCGCATGAGCGAGCCGATGCTGGGTGCAAAAAAGCTGGCGCTGCTCGACCAGCCATACACGATGATGCAGGATTTCTGTACCGACGAGGGGCTGGTCTGCATCGATCCGCTGCCCATTTTGAGCGAGCACGCGGCAGCCGGCGAACAGTTATATTACACGACAGACATTCACCTCAACGCGCGCGGAAACGAAGTGCTGGCCGAGACACTGGCGGCCTGGCTGGACGATCACCCGGAGATATTCGAGGCGGCCAACTGACCGTCGCGCGTGGGTTTCTTCTACGGCGTCACTCTGGCGCACCATCGCCCAGTTTGTTCATGGTTTCTTTGATCGACACCAACGGCCACATCGGGCGGATGTCCATATCCAGATCATCACGGTAGCCCTGACTATAGCGGAAATAACCAGCCGATGCGATCATCGCGGCGTTGTCTACGCATAACTTGAGCGGCGGATAACGTACGGGCAGGTCGCTGGCAGCGTCCATCCCGGCGCGTAACGCCTGGTTAGCACTCACACCGCCCGCGATCCAGATTTCAGTTGCGCCATGTTCTCCCGCCGCCTGCACCGTTTTTTCGACCAGCACATCGGCTACGGCTGCTTGAAAACTCGCTGCCACGTCCGCGATAGTCACGTCGGGCCGCAGTTGGTCGGGTGTCATGGTTTCGCCCCTGGGGAGACGCTTGCCTTCATGCGGCGGCTGGACGGCACGCAGCACCGCCGTTTTCAGGCCGGAAAAACTGAAGTTGTACGCATCGCCACGCAGCGCGCGCGGAAAGTCATAGGCAGTGGCGCTGCCATCCTGCGCCGCGCACTCGATAGCCGGGCCGCCGGGATACGGCAGCCCCAATAGCCGCGCGACCTTGTCGAACGCCTCACCCGCCGCGTCATCGATGGTGCTGCCCAGCACCGTGTACTCGCCGTGCCCGGTGATCAACACGATCTCGCTGTGCCCGCCGGAAACGATCAGGCATACTACCGGGAACCGGATGGGGGTTTCACGCCCGGTCAACCACAACGAGTAGACATGCCCTTCCAGGTGATTCACGCCAACCAGTGGCAGATCGCACCCCAAGGCCAACCCTTTTGCATAGTTGACACCTACCAGCAGCGATCCGGCCAGACCTGGCCCGCGCGTGACGGCAATCGCGTCGATGTCGTCCAGCGTGGTACCGGACCCTTCGAACGCTTCCCGCGTGACGTGGCTGATCGCTTCGATATGAGCGCGGGACGCCACTTCGGGAAACACGCCGCCGTACTGCGCATGTAGGTCGATCTGAGATGCAACCACGTTCGACAGAATACGCTCGCCATCGACCACAACCGCCACACTTGTTTCATCACACGACGTTTCAATACCCAGAATGACTGTCATAACACGGACCAGCCGGGCGACGAAACAGCCTGCCGCCCCGGTCCATCATCCTTTCAGTTCAATGACCAGATCGTAGGGGCAGTCGGTGAGCGTTTCCAGCGCCCCATCTTCGTTCAGACACACCGTATCCTCAACCCGCACGCCGTACCCGCGCTCCGGATAATATAACCCCGGCTCAATCGTGAACACGTTGCCCGGCTGCAGGCGATATCGCTCGCTGTACGTCGGGAAATACGGCGCTTCGTGCACGTTGAGGCCGAGGCCGTGCGCCAGGCTGTGTACGTAGCCTTGCTGGGTGACGGGTGTATTCAACACGGTGGGATGCCCTGATTCTTCGAAGTACTCGCATACCATGTGCTGCACGGTGTTGGTCGGCGCGCCCACCTTGCACATTTCCACTGACCGCTCGAAAGCTTCCATCACGGCGGCATAGGCGGCTTGCGCTTCCGGCGGCGCGTACCCGACGCACCACGTGCGCGTCATATCGTGGAAGTATCCGCCCGGCGCGCGCGGGAACAAGTCAAACACAATCGTCTGGCCGAGTTGTATTGGGGCGGCGTCGTCGCCTTTGCTGTGCGGCACACCTGCGTCACGCCCCTGCGCAAAGATCATGCCTTCCGGGTCTTCGAGGTCCTGCTCAAACAACTGTAAACGCACATACCGTTTGACTGCGCCAATCGTCAGCGGCACGCCGTCCGTATGGACGACCACGCCATCTTCGGCGCGGTGCAGCGCGATCCAGGCGCGCGTGGCCCGCATGACAGCGCTGGTCCGGTGAGCTACTTCGCGCAGCTTCGCCAATTCGCCTGTGTCTTTGGTTTCGTAGGCACTGTCAAAAATCGTGCCGCGATCCGGTTCGGTCACAAACTCGATCTCCTCGCCCAATTCGCGGCTGAGCATCACCAGCAAGCGATACGCTGCGTGGATGTCCCCCAGACCATACACTCCGACCCTGCCGGTGATGCCGAAACGTTCGAAAACACGCCGGTACCAGGCGACTTGAGCTGCATCCTGATCGTTGCGATGCTCACGCAGCAGCTCACTCCAGCCAAAATCGTCGTACGTGTAGACGGGCAAGCCGCTTTTGGCCGCTTCGTCACGTTCCATGCTGTGGGCGATCAGCGCCAGCGGGCCGCCGCGCCGCTTGACCACCAGGCCGGTAAAATCTGCGCCGTTCGCCAGGTATGCGCGGTACGGGTCTTGATTTTCACTGGGCAACGTGACCAACGCATCAATGCCGCGTTCCCGCATCAACCTGTCCAGGTCCGCTTTCATAGTGTCATGTCCTTTCAGGATTCGGATTGTTCCTGTTCGCGCACGTGCAAAAACACTTCGATCACGATCAGGCTGAGCGCCAGGAAAAACGCGATCACCGGGTTGAGTACGCGCGGAATCTGTAACCAGGCACACGCGACGACGAATAATCCGACCCAGATACTCTGGCGCAGGATCACACCCCCGGATGGCGGCACGCCTTCACGCGAAAAACGCGCGTTCAAAAAGCGCACAAACGGCAGAACCGTTCCGGTTACGGCCAGGTACAAAAACACGAAAAACAGCCAGCGGGGAAAGGCGGTCGGCAGCGTCGTCGAGACCAGCAGCCACAGCCCGCCCCACCCGCCTACCGCCATGAGGACAGCGGCGGTCATGATCCCGGATTGTTCCGGGGATACGTCCGGTGAGTTAAAATCGTTCAAGTCGCTCATAGCGCTGATTATAGCCAGCCGGTGAGCGATAACCAAGCAGATCACCCGACCGGCTGACGTCTGGGCTACGATCTGCTTCCATTGGCGGGCAATTGGGCGTTAACGTCACGCCAGCACATGGTATAATGCGAGGTCGGAACACACGCAAATCGTATGGTGAAAGACAAACAATGGCAGTTCTGAGCGCAGTCAATCTCGCCAAAGCATTTGGCGCACATGACATTTTTCAGGGTGTAACGGTCGAGGTCCCGCACGGCGCGAAAATCGCGCTGGTCGGGTCGAACGGCATTGGCAAGACGACCCTGCTCGAAGTGTTGATCAAAAAGGAAGAACCATCGGCGGGCGTCGTGAACCACATGAAGGGCCTGACCATCGGTTACCTGCCCCAACGCCCCCACCTGGCCGCCGACCGGACGCTGTGGGACGAGATGCTTACTGCTTTCACCGACCTGCGCGAACGCGAAATCCGGCTGGTCGCGCTGGCCGAGAAGATGAGCGATCCGGAGCATCCCGATCTGGACGAGCTGATCGAACGATACGGGCGCGAGCAGCACCAATTCGAGCTGGACGGGGGGTACACCTATGAACTGCGTACCCGGCAGGTGCTGCAAGGCTTGGGCTTTGCTCCGGACGATTTTCAGATGCCGCTGCAACATCTTTCGGGCGGGCAGCAAACCCGCGCTCTATTGGCCCGCCTGCTGCTGGAGTCGCCGGACCTGCTGGTGTTGGACGAACCGACTAATCATCTGGACATCAACGCCGTCGAATGGCTGGAAAATTTCCTCAAATCGTGGCCGGGCGCGATGCTGGTCGTGAGTCATGACCGCTACTTCATGGACAACGTGATCACAACCATTTGGGAAATGGAATGGGGCGGCATCGACGTCTATCGGGGCAATTACAGCCATTACGTCCAGCAGCGCACGCAGCGCCAGCAGCGCCAGATAAAAGAATTCGAGGCGCAGCAGGAATTCATCACCAAAGAAGAGGACTACATCCGCCGCAATATCGCCGGTCAGAACACGGCACAGGCCAAAGGCCGTTTGCGCCGCCTGGAACGCCTGAAACGCGATCAACTCATCGCCAGGCCGCGGTCCGAGCACAACATTCACCTGCACCTGAAAGCCGACCTGCGCAGCGGTGATAAAGTGCTGATGACCTACGATCTTGTCGCCGGGTATCACCGTGAAAATCCGCTGGTCGAAGTGCCGGACATCACGCTGTACCGGGGCGAGGTCGCCGCCATG
>CAYMTN010000182.1:0-11009 GCA_964393335.1 uncultured Anaerolineaceae bacterium | reverse complement strand
GGGCGCAGTCGAAGGCATTGCTACGGTGATGTCGATCTACGAGCAGATTCTGCACCCAACTATCAACTATGAAACGCCCGATCCAGAATGTGACCTGGATTATGTGCCGAACGAAGCGCGTGACGCCAAAGTTGACTACGCAATGTCAAATAACTTCGGTCTTGGGGGTCAAAACGCCAGCGTGGTCTTTGGCCGGGTATGAGGTCTGACCGCGCTATCTGGCGCTAACCTTGACCACATGGGGGAAGCGGGCCAGGACTTGCAGGCGGCTAGGGAGCCGGCGGCTAGGGAGCCGTGAGCACTGCGGTCTTGGCCTGTTCTTGTTCCTGCATCTGCTGCTGGGTCTGGCTGGCACGCGTACACAGACTCTGCCCCCCGCCTCCCAGCCATTCTTGCAGCGTGGGACTGGTCGTCATGCCAGACACGGCTTCCGAATAGATACGCGCGCCCCAGTAATAATAGCGGCGAGTCTCGGCTGCCCAGGCAGCCCATCCCCGGTTGATCACTCCATGACCGCCATTGTAACCAGCCAACGCTAACCCGACATGGCCGTCCGCGCGTTCCAGGCTGCCGCTCAGATAATTCAAACCACGCAGCGCATTGGTTTGCACGTCCAGCATGTCTTCCCCGGCTTCGAAGTGAAAGGGCATGACCTGAAACAGCCCCTGCGCCCCGGCGGACGAGGAAATCTGGGAATCCCCGCAGCTTTCGATCTGGATCACGGTAGCGATCAGGTTTGGGTCGATCTGGTACATGACGGCCCACGCCTTGATTAAGGGTGCCCAGTATTGGACCTCAGGCGTGAAAGCGGGTGACAAGGGGGAGACCGCCGCGTCCGGCCCGATCGGGCTTTCTGCGTAGAACGGGCGATTCGTTTCGACCACTTCATAGGCCACGTGGGAATCGGGTTGAAACAGCAGCGCTGTCCCAATCGTGGCAGCGAATCCTATCACGCCGCAGATGATCAACACGACCGCGGAAATCGCCAGCCAGGTGCGCTGGAATAGCGGGTGCTGCAAAATCGGTTGAGCGGCTCTAGGAGCGCGTGTTTGCACGCGGGAGTGTTGACGTTGATGTGCCATAGTGGTTGATTGGCGATAGAACTAATGTTCAACTTCGGGATTTCTAGAGCATACCAGAAGGTACGGTACGAGTCAATAAGCCGGTCGTAGAATTTCACATGATATTCTGTCAGGAGCAGGGGGATCGGTGGACAAAGGACCCGGTGGCCGACTACAATTCAGTCAACGCGGTTATGGTGACGGAGCGAGATGAACATACAGAGTCAAAACATTCAAGTCGTCGGCGGCGGACTCGCCGGATCAGAAGCAGCATGGCAGATCGCGGAACGCGGGTTACCCGTCGTGCTGTATGAAATGCGCCCGCATACGAGCACCCCTGCGCACCAGACCGACCGGCTGGGCGAACTGGTATGCAGCAATTCGTTGGGGTCCGCTCTGCCGGACCGCGCACCAGGGGTTCTGAAGGCCGAATTACGACGGCTTGGTTCGCTGCTGCTGACCTGCGCCGATCATGCAGCGGTGCCGGCAGGCGGCGCGTTGGCGGTTGACCGCACGATTTTCGCGCAGCAGGTTACCGATGCGCTCGAACAGCACCCGCTGATCACTGTTGTCCGTGAAGAAGTGAAACAAATCCCCGCCGGGCCATGTGTGATCGCTACCGGCCCGTTGACGGCTCCTGCACTGGCAAGTGACATCATGCAGCTTGTCGGGGAACAGTACCTCTATTTTTATGATGCCATTGCGCCGACTGTCAGCGCCAGCTCGATCAACATGGACGTTGCGTTCCGCGCCAGCCGGTATGATCGCGGTGATGACGATGAAGGCGATTACATCAATTGTCCCCTGACAAAAGAGGAATACGAGCGGTTTGTCACGGCGCTACTGGAAGCCGAACGCATCGAGCTGCGTGAATTTGAGCGCGAAGACCCGCGTTTTTTCGAAGGGTGCCTGCCCATCGAGCAGATCGCGGCACGAGGCAAACAGTCCCTGGCGTTTGGCCCGATGCGCCCGGTTGGCTTGAGAGACCCGCGTACAGGCACGCGGCCTTACGCCGTGCTGCAATTGCGGCAGGACAACCTGGCCGGAACGTTGTACAGCCTGGTTGGGTTCCAGACGAATTTGCGGTGGGGCGAACAGCGGCGCGTGTTACGGTTGATCCCCGGCCTGGAAAATGCCGAGTTTGAGCGTTACGGCATGATGCACCGCAACACGTTTCTGAATTCACCCTCGCTCCTCAAGCCCACATTGCAGTACAAGCACCGGGACGATCTGTGGTTTGCAGGCCAGATCACAGGCGTCGAAGGATACGTCGGCAATATCGGGACGGGGCTGCTGGCAGGTATCAACGCCGCGCGTTCGGCGCAGGGGCAATCGCTCTGGGTGCTGCCACCGACAACGATACTGGGCGCTTTGTGCCAGTATGTCACTCATGCAGAGCCGGGTCATTTTCAACCGATGAAGGCAAATTTCGGAATTCTGCCGCCGCTGGATAAACCGCCGAAAGGCAAGCGCGAGCGGAAAAAAGCGTATGCGGAACGTGCCGCGCGCGACCTCGAAACGTTCTTGGCTGCCAATCCTGACGTGCATCTCAGCAAATAACCCCGGCAAGCGATATAATGAGGTGTAAGGTGAAAGCAGACGGCAGATGACGGATCCATTGCGGCGGAAACGGTCAATCAGTTCAAAAAACGGAGTCGTCCCTCGACGCGGAAACACCGTTGTCGGGTGAGCGACCAGAAAAAAACACGCGCATAGCGTGTGAGGAGGCTTGTCATAGGCGAGCAAGTAGGACACCCACCGGAACGCGCCCTCCTGATAGGTGTAGAGCTTAAGGGGAGCCGTCCATTGTTTACACTGGACGATTCGCTCGATGAGTTGGCCTTGTTGGCGCGCACCGCCGGCATTGGCGTGCAGGGACGGGCCACGCAGCGGCTTGACCAGATTCTACCATCAACGTTTATCGGTTCCGGCAAGCTGGAAGAGGTTATCGAGCAGGCGTCGCAGTTGGACGCCAACATGGTGATTTTCGATGACGAACTGTCACCGCGTCACCAGCGAGAGCTTGAGAAGGCATTTGGTGACGGCGTCAAGGTCATTGATCGGTCGGCCTTGATCCTTGATATTTTCGCGCAGCATGCCCATACGCGTGAAGGCGCGCTCCAGGTGGAGCTGGCGCAGTATGAGTACCGTTTGCCACGCCTGACTCGCCAATGGAGCCATCTCGCGCGGCAGGCAGGTGGCGGGACAGCGCGAGGCGGAGCAGGCGGGGTCGGGCTGCGCGGCCCTGGCGAGACGCAACTGGAAGTGGATCGCCGCGAAATTGGCCGGAAAATCACAAAACTCAAAAAGGAACTGGAAGCCGTGCGGGCGCACCGGCAGCGTCATCGTTTGCAGCGGGCGCGCGCCGGGATGCCGACTGTCGCCCTGGTGGGGTACACGAACGCCGGAAAGTCCACCCTGTTGAATGCATTATCGGGTGCGGACGTGTACGTTGCCAACCAGTTATTTGCGACACTCGACCCTACGACGCGCCGCGTCATGCTGCCGAACGGGCGGGCGATTCTGTTGTCGGACACGGTCGGATTTATCCAGAAACTGCCGGTGACGCTTGTGGCTGCTTTTCGTGCCACGCTTGAGGAGGTCACGGAAGCCGATCTGCTGGTGCATGTCGTGGACGCGCATCATCCGCGCGCATGGGATCATGTGGATGTGGTCGAAGATACCCTGGCGGAGTTGGAGGCTACACGCATTCCGAAACTGTTGGTTTTGAACAAGATCGACCTGGGTGAGCGCGGCGACCCGATTGATGTGGCCGGTCTTGGCTACCGGGAATTGATCCGGACGTCTGCCACGCAGCATGTGGGGTTGGAGGAACTGCTGGCCGCCATCAGCCGTGTGCTGGCGGATGACCTGGTGACGATTTCGGCTACGATCCCGTATACACAGGGTGAGCTGCTGGCCTCCATTCACGACCAGGGTGTTGTGAAAGAAGAAACCCATACCGGGAAGGGCGTTGATGTCGTGGCACAGGTGCCGCCCCGTCTGGCCGGGCAGTTAAAACAGTTGTTGGCCGACTTCGACCAGGGAGAAGAGGTGGGGCCGTGACAGGAATAGTGCTGAGGTTGATTTTGCTGCCGGTGATGATCCTGCGCTGGCTGGGGCGCATACTTGGCCGCATCGCCGGTAAGGCATTGGCTCCGTTTGCCTCCCGCATCGATTCGTCGGACGATTTGAGCAATCTTCTGAACAGCTTTTCGTCATCGATGGCAAGCCAGCGCGGACTGCTGCTGATGATCGGCACTGGCATTCTGATCGTCAGCCTGGTCACGCACGGCGTTGTGATCATGCTGTTGGTTTCGACGGAGAGTTTCGACCGCAGCCTGTATTGGCTGTGTTTGCCTGCTGCGCTGCTGCACATCGGGATATTGGTCGGTTTCACCGGCGCGATGCTGGCTACGCCGCTCGGACAGGGCTACAGAGATAATCAATAAATCAATATTGCACGGGTGCGCGTTATTCATCGAATTCATCCGGATCGGGCAAACCAGTGCGTTTGGCCGCGTCATCGACGCGCAGCGGATCGGTGTGCGCATAATACGCCCGCGTCGTTTCGACTGAGCGATGCCCCAGGTAGTCTTGCACCACGTCGAGGGGATGCCCGGCATTGATGAGCTGTGTTGCTCGCCAGTGACGGAAATCGTGTGGCGTGATGCTTTTTAGTCCCAGGGCGCGCGCTGCGCGCTGGACCACGCGCCATGCGACGACGCGGCTCATCCGGCTGCCGTCATACCGTTGGTCGTGGCTGACAAACAAGGGAATGTTGCCCTGCAGCGAGGCTCGCAGGTTTGCCCCACGCGCTTCAATATAACCCCGAATGGCCGGTAGCGAATCAAAGAAACGCAAATAATAGTTGTGGCCGCCTTTGCCAAGCACTTCTACGCGCAGGACTTCGTTTTTTGCCAGGTAGCGTGCAGGAAAATCCGACAGGTTGAGGCTCAGCACTTCGCTGATCCGCCCGCCAGTTTCGGCCAGGCTATGCAGCAGGGCGCGATTGCGCAGGCGAGTTAGCTCCCAGCGCTGCAGGCGCTCCGGGTCAACGTTGTTTTTCAGCAGGTGGCGCGGTTTTTGGAGCGTGTCGTAGTAGTAGATGACTTCTTCCAGGTGTTCGGGTGGTTGTGGTGGTCCGCTGCGCTGGGGACGGGTGCGCAGTTCGTCGCGCACGATGCGCTTGGCGCGTGCAAGCGGGAATGGACCCGGCAGCCAGCCGTAGTCGTCGAGAAACTGAAACCAGTTCTGTACGCCGGCCAG
Organism: uncultured Anaerolineaceae bacterium; assembly: GCA_964393335.1. Lineage (GTDB taxonomy): Bacteria > Chloroflexota > Anaerolineae > Aggregatilineales > Aggregatilineaceae > CAYMTN01. Next base: position 5,679 of record CAYMTN010000182.1, on the reverse strand, counting down.
CCGTAACTCGACTGTCGAGGCTTTGTACGGGCGGTGGTCGCCTTGCCTGTCGGACCCCGGCGCGAGTAGCCACTGTACGAAATGGAGAAAGAGCGGGGCGTCGTCTTCTGTCAGCGCGGCGAGTGGAATATCCTGTGGCGTGACATAACCGGCTCTCAGCACGGGCAGCGGGCGGGCAATCGAGCGATCCGACAGGAAATCGAAAAACAGACCGATAGCCCTGGAATAGGAATCAACAGTGTGCTGTGATCGCAGCGTCGCCCGGTTGAGGTAGGCATCTCGCGCTTCGCCGAAGGTAAGGCCCCCCTGGCTGTGCTTTTTTAGTTCCCGGCTGATCAGCAGGCGCAGCGCTCTGCCACGGTTCGTTGTGAAATCGGCGAGTTGCACATCTCGCAAATACCAGGGCAGCGGATCGGTCTCTCGCACCAGGATCGGGAAAACGGGGCGCTCATGCCGCTTGGCGATATTGACCTCCTGGAGCACGTATGCGGAATCACGGCTATCGGGACTGACCAAAACGATCATAGCCGATGATCGTTGAATGGCTTCTTCAATTTCCTTTTCCCACTCTGCGCCAATCGAGATACTGTCCGTGTCTAGAAAGACGTCGAAGTCTTCCGACTGCAATTCTGCTTTGAGCCAGCGTGCGATATCATGATCTTCCCGTGTGTAGCTTAGGAACAGCATTCTAGGCATGATCGTTTCCCTCATATGTGCAACATAAGATTATGCCGTGACACTTCTTTGATTATGTTACAACGATGTCTAGGATAAAACAACCCATTCGTTCCACAGAGACCGGACTATGCGGGCCAAATCCCACCTCGGACGCGGTTGTGCGCCCTACACCGGGGGGAGTGGCTCCCAATCCTGCGCCCCGGAATGACCAACCGGCGCGGAATGCAGCGCCATGCGTGCGACAAAACAGTCATTTGTCTGCTGCTGATCGTTATCGACTGCCGTGACCCATCGTCGCAAGTGCCGATGTGCACCGAATCACGGATACGGACGCCTACCTGAGAATAATTTCACAAAGAAACCATTTTGTAACCTTTTTGAAGCGTTTTCTTCAGCTTTCGGTCTCGATCCGTGAGATTCCGGGCAGCGTCAGAAAAAGCCGTGCGTTGACGTGCCCTGCGGGCCGTATTCCAGGCGCTTGCCAGCCAAAAGTGCTGATTAAGGAGATAGATTCTTGATGTAATAGGCATGATTGTAATTTGGATTACAATCTAGTCTAGTTGAGAAAATATTATCTACATATTACGATCCAGCTTTCGCGTTTTCCGGTCAAAAACTACTTGGCGAAGCGCCCTTCTCCACATATACTTTGACAGTCAGTCGAGTTTCGTTTTTCTCACTTACGCGCAGGAAGGTACGCATGAGGTCTCTGTTCGACATCATAACTCGCTCATCAATTCGCTTCCGCTGGATTACGATAACGCTTACGGTAGCGCTGATGGCCCTGGGCGTGTATGCGGCTCTCGGATTGAACATCGAATTGTTACCGCCGATCGACATTCCCTCGACCTACGTGCTGGCCCGCAGTCACGGCAGCACCAGCGGGGACATACTGCTTCAGGCATACACCATCCCCATTGAAGACGGCGCAGCTACCATCGACGGCGTCGTCAACCGTGAATCCAACACGTCAAACGGGTTCACCTTTCTTGAGATTCGTAACCAGTTTGGGCTGGACCAGGGCCGGATCCGCGACGATCTACGGGGCGTCCTGGCAGGGCTAGACCTGCCGCTGCGCACGATTACGCCTCCTAACGGCAGCAGTCCAGGCCAGATGATCGAAACGTTGACACCTGACGTCGTATTGTACCTATATGTTTACAGCCTGGAAGAAAACACCGGTTTTCTGCCCCAACTGGACCCGGAAGTATGGCAACATTTCTCGCCGGACGTCATCAGCGCCCTGCCGGATGCCGCCTTCGATGATCTTGATCCCGCTTTGGCTGCCAGCCTGCGAACCGCCCGAACCGGACAGCCGCGCGAGCTGCCCCGCCTGGACCAGACTCCGGCCCCTGCCCTGCCTGACATCTGGCAAATGGACCGGTTCGAGACGGCACAGGACCTGACTGAACTGACCGGCATCAGAAACCTGGCAGACATCTTCAACGATTTCCTGACAGATGGCACCATCACGGGGCCGCTGGGGACAACCGCCGATCTGACGCCGGAAGCGCTCACTATCCTGATCGACCTGGAGACTCGCTGCCAGAATTACGCGGCCAAGAGCGCAGACAATGCGCTGAGTTCAGAAGACTGCCACCTGTTTTCGTACCTGGATGGCGAAGCGCTGGCCGCACTGCTCACGGAATATGACGCGGGGACGGACGGCGTGTTGACGGGCACTGTTTCCCTGCCAGACGGTTTTTTCACGAATCTGGACCAGGAGGATCGCTCACTGATCGCGTCGGCCCTGATCGCGCAGTCACTCAGCGGCATGAATGTTAGCCGCGAGGTGCCGCTGCCGGACGAACTGCGCTTGGAAGAGCCACGCCTGATCACATTCAGCCTGAGTGACATTCCCCTGGCGATGCTGAGTGTGAACGCTGACATTTCACGCGACGAGCTTCAGCGCCTGGTCGAAAACGAGATCGTGCCGCGCCTGGAAGCCCTGGACGCAGTGGCAGACGTGTCGGTTGAAGGCGGCGAGAACATCCGCGCCGACCTGCTGAATGAAGCGCTGAAGGCGGAAGGACTCGATGATCAGCTCGTTGCCGAGGATCAGACTCCGGCGGCTTCGGCAAACGAACCCGCCAATGGCGCGGACAACTCGGCAGCGTCGTCACAGGCGGCTGCTAACACGAGTTCTCCTGCCGCTGCCGCGATTCCTGAGGGTCCCCCGTTGCCTGCCATATGGGCGGTTTTTGCCTCACAACTGCCCGGTGTTGGCGAGTTGAACACAGCCGACGACCTGCTGCGTATACCCGACACGGTGCCATCTACCCTGTTCAATCAAGCTGCCGCGATGGCCGTCGATAACCCGACCGCGGCGCAGTTTGTCAACCAGGCACTGGCCGCCCTGACGCCAGATGTTTTGGACTTCCTCGCAACCTACGAAGACGGTTTCTACAGCAATCTGTCGGATGCCGTGATCCAGCTATTCTCGCCGGAGACGTTGAGCGCACTTCCGGAAGACGTCCAGGCGCGGGCGACGGTTGTGCCGTCCCTGGGTGAATCGTGGCAGCGGCTGGCCTCAGAACCTGAAATGGCCGCTACGCCTTTGATCACAGCGGCGGACCTGGCCGCATTCGGGGATGGCGCAGCGGAAACGCTCAACCGGCTTGTGTTGGAAACACCCGAATCGCTGCAATTCTACGCGATTCAGTTGGTGGATGACCTGTCGCCCGCCGCGGTGACTTATCTGGTCGCCAACGAAGACGGGTTTATCGACATGCTGCAACCGCGGACAATCTGCTATTTCTCGCCTGACGTGTTGAACATGCCAGACATACAAGCGCGCTGGTCCGATCAGGACTGGCAGTGCACCTGGCCGGACGGACAGACGGCCTCGCTGGCCGATGTCGCCGCTGGTAGCGCCAACTCGGCGGCCCAGAGTCTGATCGGTGCTGAAACCTCGCAGCGCATTCATGACCCCGCGGCCCCTGCCCTGCCGCCGTCCTGGTCGGGTATCGCCGGATTTGTCGGCGCGCGTGAGCTGGATACTGCTGACGACTTGTTCTACACGGTCGAAAACGGTGACACCTTGCTGCCGTCACAACGTCTCAATACCTTCACACGTCCGGACGGACAGCGTTACATCAGAGAATTGCCGGCGGACGTTCTGCTGTACATAGCCGATTGTGATCAGGGCCAACTGTGTGAAGAAGATTTCTTCGGCAAACTGTCGGATAAGCTGCTGACGCTGTTATCCGACGAAACTGCCGCCCAGCTTCCTGACGATGTTCAGGCCCGGCGCAAGGGTGCGCTGCTGGGTGTGTATGTGCCGGAATCGATAGTCACGCGTACCAACGGCAGGAACAGCCTGATTCTGAACATCCGGAAAGTCAGCGACGCGAATACTGTAACCGCATGGGCCGAAGTCGACGATGTATTGAAGGACCTGGAGCGCAAACATCCGGAGCTCGATTTTTCGGTCACCTTCGAGCAGGCCAGTTATATCGAGGAATCGATCAGCGGCGTGGCACGCGAAGGCGGCCTGGGTGCGGTAATGGCCGTGATCGTGATTTTGATCTTCTTGAATTTTAGCATGCGCAGCACGTTAGTGACGGCTGTCAGCATCCCGACTTCTGTTGCGCTGGCGTTCATCTTCATGAAATGGGTGCCGGGAAACGTGCATAGTCTGCTGTTTCCACTCTCTGAAAACGCGTCGGGGACATACAAGGATTTGATCGATTTTGTCTTGAGGCTGTTCCCGAAGAGTATCAGCCTGAATATCATGACATTGTCCGGGTTGACCGTAGCCATTGGCCGCGTCGTCGATGACGCGATAGTCGTCCTGGAGAACATTTACCGAAACATTCAGAAAGGTGAGGATCAACTCGAAGCGGTTCTCTATGGTACGCGTGATGTATCCGTAGCGATTTTCGCCGCTACCGTGACGACCGTGATCGTGTTTCTGCCGATTGGTCTCTTTGGTGGCATTATCGGGGCGTTTTTTCTGCCGTTTGGCTTGGCCGTCACCTATGCTCTCCTGGCGTCGTTTGTGGTGGCAATCACGGTCGTGCCGTTGTTTGCATTTCTGTTCATTGACAAGAAGTCTCTGCCGGAGGAGCATGAAAGCCGTCTGGAACACGGGTATCGCCGGGTTATCCGGTGGGCGCTCGAACACCGTTGGGCAGTAATGGGTATTGCCACGGTGGCGTTTATTGCAGGCGTGATGATTCTGTCGCAACTTCCGACGGCGTTTTTGCCGGACTTTGGCGAGCCAACTATCACGATCGACGTCGGTCTGCCGGGTGATATCGGCGGCAGCCCAACCACGATTGCTATGACGGATGCTAAAGTACGCCGTCTTGAACAGTACTTGCAGGGTCTGGATGGTATCAACGCGATTCAGACATCGGTCGGAGGAGGTGGACAAAACAGCCTTGCTGGCTCTGACACGATCTCTGAGAACGAAGCCGTCATTACTCTGTCTGTCAGAAGTCAGTCAGACCTGGAACGCTTGACGCCGATGGTCCGCCAGCAGGCAGAGTTGATTTTCAATGATCTGGACCGCAACGGCGTCGTTGATGAAGGGCAGGATAATGTCACCGTTTCCGGTGCCTCTCTGAGCGAACAGGGTTTCGGTGGGTTTGCCGTCGTTGTCAGCGGCAGTCGGGTGAATCTCCCTACTCTCGCTGAGTTGAAGCAATACGATGATCTGATCGTCAGTACATTGCAGGGTGTTGGCGGGATCACGAACGTCGAGAGCAGCCTGGCAGAGGTGACGAGTACGGCGTCACAGACATACATACGGATCGATGGCATCCCGGCAGCGCGTTATACGGCGGAGCTGGAGACTGACGATACGCTTGGGCTGACCCGTATGGCGATTGCTGCCGTCCAGAAATTGGACCTGCCGGATAACCTGACGATCGGTGAAGGTTTTGAGTCGAAGCAGCAGACTGAAGGCTTCCAGCAGACCTTTGTCTCGATGGGTATTGCCATCCTGATTGTATACATTGTGATGGTGCTGACGTTTGGTTCCCTGGTGCATCCGGT
>CAYMTN010000181.1:0-11024 GCA_964393335.1 uncultured Anaerolineaceae bacterium | reverse complement strand
GGAGGGACTCGTCACGCTGATCGGGGATACCTTACTGCTGGTGGGCATTGTCGTCGTCATGATCTCGATGAGTCCACAGTTGGCGCTGCTGGCGTTTAGCGTGCTCCCGTTGATGGCGCTGGCGACGATGGTCTTTGCGCGCCGCGCGAAAGTCGCCTACCGGCGAACGCGCGCACGGATCGCGGCAGTGATTGGTGATCTGGCCGAGGATTTATCGGGTATGCGCGTGATTCAGGCGTTTGCCCAGGAGGAAACGTCGCTGGAACGCTTCGACGACGTCAACCGCGCCAACCGTGACGCCAACATCGGCGCGATGTCGCTCTCGTTCGTGTTCCTGCCATCGGTCGAATTTTTGGGCATGTTGGCAACCGGGATCGTGTTGTGGTCAGGCGGGTTATTGGTGGATCGTAATGATCTGACGCTGGGCGTGGTCGTCGCGTTTTTGGCGTATGTGTCGCGTTTCTTCCAACCGATTCAGGAACTGAGCCAACTCTACACGACGATGCAGGCGGCTATGGCGGGCGGTGAGCGCGTGTTGGGGCTGCTCGATACGCCGCCAATGGTAATTGATCGGGAAAACGCGGAACCTATGCCGCCCATCGCCGGGCGTGTGGAACTGCGCGACGTATCGTTTGCGTATCGCGATGGCGTGCCCGTGCTGGACAGCATCAATTTGGTGATCGAGCCGGGGCAAACCGTGGCGTTGGTGGGACCGACTGGCGCGGGCAAAACGTCGATAGCCAATCTCGTCGCGCGCTTCTATGACGTATCGGACGGCGCGGTGTTGATTGATGGGCGTGACGTGCGCGGTGTCATCCAGCGGTCACTGCGCGAGCAAACGGCGATCGTGCCGCAAGACCCGTTCTTGTTCGCGGGCACAATTGCCGACAACATTCGTTTTGGCAACCCTCACGCGGGCGCAGCAGCAGTTGAAGAAGCGGCGCGTCTGGCAAACATCCACGAATTCATCAGCGCGCTGCCCGATGGTTACGCCTCCGCGATTTTTGAAGACGCCGCGAATCTCTCGGTGGGCCAGCGGCAGTTGATCTCCATCGCGCGCGCGGTGTTGGCCGACCCGCGCATCCTGATTTTGGACGAGGCCACATCCAGCGTGGATGTGGTCACCGAAACCTTGATTCAAGACGCGCTGCAACGCCTATTGCGGGACCGCACCGCGATTGTGATTGCTCACCGCCTGACCACCATCGAAAACGCCGACCTGATCGTGGTGGTGGATGATGGCCGGATTGTCGAACGTGGCACGCACCAGGCATTGATGGCGCGCGATGGGGTTTATCGCCAGCTGCATGCGCGGCAGTTCGTCAATCTTGCGGGATAATCACGCCCGGCGTTGCTCGCACGGTTTAGTTTACGCCTGCGCCAACCGGGCGCTTCCCGTCTAGCGTGTTGAAAATGAGCAGGGATTGGACTGTTCTTAGTCCTAGATCGTGATCCAAATCACAAAGATTGATCAACCTGCTTGTGCTAACAGCATTCAGACAGAATGGCAAGGGTAAGCATGAATACTGCCCTCGCTATTTTGCGATACATCCCGATCGGTCGTCCCCGGCGGAAGGTATGGGTAATTGAATCTCCCAGGCGCAGACATGCAAATCACAGGTAACGCCTCGCGCTGGTCGCTCGAAACATGTGAGCAAGTTCCGCCATATGCCAGACGGGTTATTCCAGCCACTTTTTCGCCTAAGTTTGAGGCCTTTTCCAAGCCTTGTCGAATTGCCCACACTTTACTCGAGCTGTACCCGGCTCATCGTAACCGATAACTCCTACCCTTCTAGATGACGCTGCCGGGCCAAATATCCTCCATCAATGGCCTGAAGAATCAGCAGAACCTGGGTAGGAGTTTCACCAATATTCCAAAAGCAGTGAGGCTGGGTGGCCTCAAACAACAGGCTGTCACCTGATTTCAAACAATAGACCTGTCCGCCGATCTGATACTGGATCTCACCCGCCAAGCAGTAAACAAACTCCTGTCCGGGATGCACGATTGATTCGCCATCGTCTCCTGCGCCCGGTTCAACTGTGACCATGAAAGGTTCCAACTGCTGGTTGCGTAAACCGATCCCCAGGCTTTCCATCAGCAACCCGTTTCCTTGTGTGGCGAGACGTTGGTCATGTTTGACATAAACCACTGCATGTTCGTGTGGATCTTCAAAGAAGTCTGTGATCTTCACCCCAAGCGCTGTGGCCAGCATATGCAGTGAAGAGACGGTGGGCGAGTTTTCCCCACGCTCGATCAGACTAATGGCATTGATGGATAGGTTGCATCGTTCCGCAAGTGCACGCAGCGAAAGACCGCGCTGCTCGCGCATGGCGCGGATGCGTGGTCCGACATTCGGAGCGATTTCTTCCATGATAATCCTGCCTTCCACTCCAGATTATTGTCCCGATTGTACTACAAAAATTGACGGTCGTACACAATAATTGTAAAATGGGTGCAATAGATATTGTGGGAACCTGCCCGAAATTGTGTTCAAGAAGCCATGAATACACCTCTCGCTGGACTGAAATTTGAACCGCCCGTCAATGGGCGAATGCTCTCGTGTCCTAACGACGATTGCAGAGCAAAGTGGCAGGGTGCGAAAAATCATCACGGGCCACGAGTTGAAAGATAACTCTCAATGGTAGTTCGAAAAATTCTCCTCTATTCTGAAGATGAGGTCGCTCTACGCCGGAAAAGCAAGCCGGTACAGAAAGCAAATCCGCGTGTGCGAGCCCTGATTCAGGACCTCAAAGATACCTTAACATCCTGTCCGCACGGAGCCGGGTTAGCTGCGCCACAGATCAATGTGCCTGAACGCGTTGTTGTGGTACGTCTGGGACTGCGCGATGAAGATGATCCAACAGCCGTGAGTCCGACTGCCCTAATCAACCCGGAAATCCTGGAAGCGCGCGACGCACGCAGAGACTTTGATGGGTGCCTTAGCTTTCCCGGTCTCTACGGCACCACGCGGCGTCCTCACTATCTGAAGGTTAAGGCCTTGGATGAAACAGGGCGGCAGTTTGAACGTGTGTTCGAGGACTTTGATGCCATTCTGGTCCACCATGAAATCGATCACCTGGATGGCGTGCTGTTTATCGACCGCATCGAACAATTGGATGACCTGTACGTGGTCGGCCAAGGAGCGGATGGTAAACCTGAACGCATACCCGTACGGGCTATTCTCAAAAAAGAGGCGCAGCACCCATGAAGTACGTCTTTGGCCCTGTGCCTTCACGTCGGCTAGGGCAGTCATTGGGAATCGACACGATCCCGCTCAAGACGTGCAACTGGAACTGCGTGTACTGCCAGTTGGGTCGTACCCAGCCGGTCATTTACAAACGCGCGGATTACTTCCCCCCGTCCGACATTCTGGCCGAGGTCCAGCAGGCACTCGAGGACCATCAGCCGGGCGAAATCGACTGGATAACCTTTGTCGGTTCCGGTGAACCGACGCTGCACGCCAGCATCGGCTGGCTGATCGAGCAGGTCAAAACCCTCACGGACATACCGGTTGCCGTGATCACTAACGGGTCGATGCTCTACGATCCCCAAGTTCAATATGAGCTGGCAGCCGCCGACGCCGTCCTGCCTACCCTGGACGCGGGCACATCAACGCTGTACCGGCGGATCAACCGCCCACACCCGTCCGCCACTTTCCGGCGGTTAGTCACCGGCCTGATCGACTTCCGGCGGGAATACATCGGTGGGTTGTGGGTTGAGGTGATGCTCGTGCGCGGCATGAATGACACGGAACAGGCTTTGCAGGATATTGCCAGCATCTTGCACCGTGTCGAGCCGGATGAAATCCACATCAGCCTGCCTACGCGCCCGCCAGCTGAGACCTGGGTGCAGCCTGCTGATGAAGAAGGTGTGATGCGCGCGCTGGCAATCCTGGGGGAAGTAGCACGCGTCCTGCACCCTGCTGTGGGCAGCTTTGACCTGGGTGGTTATGAGAACCTGGCCGACGCCGTGATCAGCATTATCACGCGCCACCCGATGCGCCAGGAAGAACTGGAGCGGACTCTGGAACAGGCCGCTCCGGGCCAGGTAAGTGACGTGCTGGTCGAGCTTGAGCGCAGTGGACGCGCCCAGGTGGTGGAACGCTACAGTACCCGCTTCTGGAGTGCGGCCCCATCGCACTATCCATCGGAAGCAGAGCACCACCACTGGTCCGGGGCAGAAGCGGGTTGAAAAGGAGGCGCGAGGCTGAAGTTGGATCATCCCATACAAGGTGCGGTTATGATCATACGAGCGATAGTCACTGTGCCGCTGTTTTTCATGACAATGCTTCTGCCTATAGCGGCTACAGGCAACGAAGGAGTTCCGATGCCACATCAAGACAGCCATACCGAACTAAAGATCACGATTGTATATGACAACACCCTCCATACACCTGGGTTGACAGCAGGCTGGGGCTTTTCGGCCCTCATCGAGTATGGGGGTCATACACTTTTGTTCGACACCGGGGCGGATGGGCAAGCATTGCTCAGCAATATGGCCGCGTTGCACATTAACCCGCTGGACATTGAAAGCGTCGTCCTGTCGCATAACCACTGGGATCACACCGGCGGGCTGAATGCGCTGCTGGCAACGGGTGTTCAGCCAAATGTGTATCTTTTGCCGTCATTCCCGGCTTCGTTCAAACAGACCATCAGCCAGATGGCCACCGTGATCGAAACGACTTCCGATCAGGCTATCCTCAAGGGGATATTCACCACTGGCGAGATGGGCGGGGATATACCAGAACAAGCTATCGCGATTGAAGTCGATCAAGGTCTTGTCATGCTGACCGGCTGTGCGCATCCCGGCATCGTCGCCATGATCGAGCACGTCAAAGCGACCTCCGGCCAACCGGTTTATCTTGTTCTGGGCGGCTTTCATCTGAAAGACAAGACTCGCGCCGAGATCACGGCCATCGTACAAGCATTCCGCCGCCTGGGGGTTGAACGCGTCGGCCCCTGCCACTGTACCGGCGAGCAGGCCATAGCCGCCTTCGCTGAGGAATACGGTGATGATTTCGTGCAGATAGGCACGGGGAAAATCATCGAAATTGAGTCGCCGGTCGAGTCCCCATCCGGCTAGCCGCCAAACAAGCTGAGAGCAAAAAATGGAATTTACGATACGTCCGATTGGAATCATCCATACGCCCTTCACGGACAAAGAAAAAACCCCAATCCAACCCTCACGTTCAAAGACAATCGGCAGAGTCGAGGTCTATCCTGAATTTGCGGACGGATTACAGGACATTGACGGCTTTTCGCATATCGTTCTGCTGTATGTATTTCACCGTTCGTCGAGCTATACGCTCTCCGTCAAACCGTTTCTGGACGATCAGCAGCGCGGTTTGTTCGCCACCCGTTACCCGTCTCGACCTAACCCCATCGGATTGTCCATTGTGCGCCTGCTCGAACGACATGAGAACACGCTGGTCGTGGAAGGCATTGACGTGTTGGACGGAACACCGCTGATCGACATCAAACCATATGTCCCTGACTTTGACATCAGGACCGACGTGCATACCGGGTGGTATGCCACTCGTGCTAATCAGGAACCAGTACACACAGAAAAGAGCCTAAACATGAAAATTGCAGTCATCACCGAAGATGGTCAGACCATCAGCCAGCATTTTGGCCGTGCCCCCTACTATCTGGTCTTCACAGTAGAAGACAACGAGATCGTGGGCAAAGAACTGCGCGACAAGGTCGGGCACCGGCAGTTTGCGCAGGAAGACCATGACCACGCATCGGAGAACGATCCACGCGGGCATGGCTTTGGCGCGCACTCGGATGCCAAACATACGCGCATGATCGAGTCGATCCAAGACTGCGAGGCCATCATCGTGCGCGGCATGGGGCACGGCGCGTATCTCGCCATGGAACAAGCCAACATCCGTCCTTTCGTGACCGAACTCGCAGACGCCGAGGAAGCGGTGAAAGCCTATCTGGATGGCACGCTGACCGATCATACCGAGCAGCTTCACTAACATAGTTTGTTTTTGAAAAGGAGATACACGTATGTCGAAAGAGGATTTGATCAAGGGTTTGAATGAAGACCTCGCAGCCGAACTGGGAACCGTCATTCGCTACACCTACCAATCCAGCAAAGCTATGGGGTTCGTAGGAGCTGAACTCCGCGAAATCCTGGAGGATGAGATCGCGGATGAGTTGGGCCACGCGGCTTTCCTGATGGATGTCATCGTGGACCTGGGCGGCGAACCGACCACCACCCCCAAACCGTTCGACAAGCCTGAAGGTCTCAAGGCGATGCTCGAACTCGATCTGGAGATGGAAAAACAGGACATTGAGCATTATCGGGCGCACGCCGCCCTGGCTGAAGAATTAGGGATGGTCGAACTCCAGATCAAACTGGAGGAGATGGCTGCCGACGAAGCGGGTCATGCGCGTGAGCTGCGCCGCCTCGTGAAGGGGCTGTAGGACTGACTTACCCGCAATCGAGGCAATATGAAACTTCTGGATAAGCTGCTGGTGGCGCTTCCTGATGGTGAAGTGCTCGATGTGTGTGTCGGTCTGCACTGGACAGCGGTCGTTGTCCGGGTCAGCGACCAGACGCGCTGCGGGTTGGCTTCGACCCTGGCTGCGCCACATAACCACTCGGCTGAACCGGATATTCCACAAGCTGGTCAGTTGCATACTCTCTCTGCGTTGGAACTGGCTCACCTCGCCTGTACCGGACAGTCGCCCTTGACTGGCATCGGGATTGCAGCGATCAACGCGCTGCTGCCACCCAAACCCGAATTATGGCGCGATCTGAATGCCGAAGAGGTGATTGCCACGCACGGCGCAGGCAAGACAGTTGCGCTCATCGGCAGTTTCCCGTTTGTTTCGCGCCTTCGATCCCGCGTTGGCGAATTGTTTGTCTTGGAACTGAATCCTAGTGTTGACGAACTGCCCGCAGAAGCCGCGCCGGATATACTCCCGCAAGCCGACGTGATAGCCATCACAAGCATGACACTGGTCAATCACTCGCTGGAAAATCTACTTGAATTGCGCAAACCGGTGGCGACGGTTCTCCTCTTAGGACCAAGTACGCCCTTAAGCCCCATTTTGTTTGAGCAGGGTATCGATCTGCTGTCCGGGGCGGTCGTTACCGACATTGATCGCGTGCTGACTGCGACCAAACAGGGCGCGAATTTCCGGCAAGTTCACCAGGCCGGTGTACGGCTGGTCACCATGAGCCGGGAAGGATAAAGAGAATTCACATTTTGGGGAGGGGTGTGTATGAAACAAACGTGTTTACTGGGCCTGCTGATCTTCTCGTGCCTGCTCGGTATCCAGACGAATGGCGCACAGGCACAGCAGCCTATGGTCTATGCCGTGCTGTTTTTCTCACCATCGTGCGGCCACTGCCACTATGTGATCACTCAATTCCTGCCTCCCCTGCAAGACGAGTATGGCGAACAGCTTCAAGTGTTGTATATCGACGTATCGCAGCCGGGGGGCAGCACATTATTTTACGCTGCATGTGATACGCTTGATGTTCCTGGCGATCACTGCGGTTATGTGCCCACCCTGGTCATCGGCACAACGGTTTTGGTGGGCAGCCAGGCTATTCCGGAGCAAATGCCCGCCCTGGTCCGGGACGGACTGGCAGCGGGCGGAGTCGATATTCCGCCCATTCCAGGTTTGCACGAGGCGTATGAAGTTTCTGTAGGCAGCGAACAGGCAAGTGGTACCCAGGATACCTCCCATGAATCAGTGCCCGTTAGCACGACCTTTCATGAAACAACATGGCAAGATCGCTTGAGTCAGGACCGGCTGGGGAACAGCCTTGCTATTGGTGTGCTGGGTGTCCTGATCATTGGGCTGGCCGTTCAACTGGGCTACGGCGCACGAGTGCTCATCGAGGATGAGAAACAGCAATGGACAATAGGCCGCATGGGCGGGCTGCTCATCCTGGGAGTGGCCATGATGGCCACAGTTATTGCAGGTACGCTGGCTCTCGAAAGCAGTCGTTTCTCACTACCCGCTCTGCTGGCAGCGAGTGTTACCCTTGGCATGGTGCTGGTTGTATGGGCGATTGGACACGTGGATCGTTCATCCGCGCAGACAGGTTATACCTTTCCCGGCTGGCTGCTGCCGGTGGTGGCCTGCCTGGGACTCGTGGTAGCAGGTTATCTAGCCTACGTCGAAGTCGGCGAAAACGAAGCAGTATGCGGCGCTGTAGGGGACTGCAATACCGTTCAGCAGAGCGAGTATGCAGAATTATTCGGCCTCGTTCCGATAGGATTGCTTGGGGTATTCGGGTACGTGATGATCCTGGCGGTGTGGTTGATCAGCCGTTACACCACCGATTGGGTTGACGACGCCGCACAAGCGATAGTGTTGGGTGCAGCATTGTTCGGGACCGTGTTCTCGATCTACCTGACCTTTCTTGAGCCGTTCGTCATCGGGGCAACCTGCGCCTGGTGTCTGACGTCGGCCATGCTGATGATCTTGATCCTCTGCCTGCAAGCACCGGCAGGATGGACCGCCGTTAACCGCCTGGTCGACAAGCTGACACGACGGTCAGCCCGGCACAGCCAACCGGATTGGTAAAACAAGACGGGCGCGAATACGTATTTATGGGTAGATAGAATAGTTCACCGTGAGGACCGTATGCAAACCCGAAAACCGCTTCCGCCCACCTATTTTTATGTCGCCATCGTGCTGATCATTGTGCTGCATGTGCTGGTACCCGGACCACAGGTCTTTTCGTCACCGTGGCGCTATGTGGGCGTCATTCCGTTGAGCCTGGGGAGTGCGTTTAGCGTCCTGGCCGATCAGGCGTTCAAACGATTTGGGACGACCGTGAAACCGTTCGAGGAATCAACCTACCTGGTAACGGACGGCGTCTTCCGACTCAGCAGGAACCCGATGTATCTGGGTTTCGTACTGCTGCTAGCCGGAATCGCCATGCTCCTGGGTTCCCTCACTCCCTGGATCGTAGTCGCTGTTTTTCCCTTCCTGATGGACATGCGCTTTGTACGGGCCGAAGAAGCCATGCTCGAAGCACTGTTTGGCGATAGCTGGTTGGAATACAAACAGAGGGTAAGGCGATGGCTTTAGACACGGGATGAGAATGGATGATTGATCTGGCAAAGCTTCAAACGTTTCTGCATGTTGCGCAGAGCATGAGTTTTTCCGAGGCGGCGACACAACTGCACCTCACCCAACCCACGATCAGCCACCACATTAAAACGCTTGAGCGCGACCTGGGCGTCGAGTTGTTTGACCGATCCAGCGGCGGGCTTCGGCTCACTGAAGCGGGCAGCCTGCTGTTTCCACGCGCGCGCAAACTCATGCGTGAAATCTTTGAGATCCAGCAGATGATGGAGTCATTAGAGGATCGGATTGTGGGTCAGCTTCGCATCGCGTGCAGCACGACCACGGGAAAATACGTCTTGCCACAATTCGCTGCGCGCTTTCATGACCAACATCCGGGGGTGAACATATCCATATTGAGATGTACATCACCGCTTGTTGTGCCACAACTCCTTAGGGAAGAAGCTGATCTGGGTGTCGTCAGTTACGACGCGTGCGGTGATGGAATGGAATGCCAGGAGTTTTTCAACGACCACATTATCCTCATTGTGCCAGCCAATCACCCCTGGGCGTCGCGCCAGTCTATCGATCCGTCAGAGTTGCTGGAAACCCCGGTGATCGTCCGCGAACCGACATCAGGCACATACCGTGCCATGCTCGCCGAATTGGGTAAACACAGCATCACCCTAGCTGATATGAACATCTGCCTGGAAGTTGGCAATTCTGAAGCCATCGTAAAAGCCGTCGAAGCGGATTTCGGCGTGTCATTTGTTTCGCGGTTAGCTGCAGATTGGGCACTGGACAAGGGGACAGCAGTTGAAGTGCCGGTGGCAGATTTTGATCTGCACCGTAAGGTCTACTTGATCCGGTCTGAGGTCCATGAGCCTCATCGTGCTGTTGATGCGTTTTGGGGCTTTGTGCATGATCCCTCCAATGCTGACCTGCTGCGCCTGGCTGAAAAGTGATGAAATAGCGATTCGTCTTCTGGCTACTACTCGCAAACGGGATGACACGTGACAGATACGAACAGCCATGCAGCTAGGTCCTCTTTTTATAACCTGTTGAAAGGGTCAATTCTTTGTGAGTCAAGCCACCAATATTGTTCTAATTGCTTTGCAATGCATCGGGGCCTAGAGACTAAATAAACATTTAAGAGAAAAACGATGGATGACATTGGGTTCTGGATCGCGATAGTGGGTGTGTTTTTTGGCCTTGCTGGCGCCACTTGGCATGTCAATCAGCGTTCCGAGCGAGCACGCAGGAAGGCTATACAGACCAAAATACCGGAATGGGGTGCCGCGACATGCAGGACTATCTTGATGAAGAAAATCCGAATTGGCCTCACTACCGAACAAGTTGAATTGTCGTGGGGTGAACCACATACCATTGACCAACAAGAAGTCATAGAGAATGGTGTACAGACACAGCGTTGGGTTTACGGCAGGTCGGAGAGCAGTGAGAAGCATGTCTATTTCATGAACGGCATAGTAACCAAATGGCGATCTTAACCCGCCGGTCTGCCAGTAATCTCGTCTCAGTGGCAAAAAAACGGGCAATGTCGTTTCCATCAGGAGTGACACTGCCCTCAAAGCATAAGGGGTTGTGCTGCCGCTATGCGGCTTAAAACGTGAAGGTTATCCCCGCCCCCTGCGCCGCCAGCAGGAAAGACGACGCGTTCATAATCTCGATCCGCTCGTCGCGCAGATCCTCTTTTTTGATCCCCTTGTTTTCAAGCGCCAGCTCACACAAGATGATCCGCCCGCCTTCGTCAAGAATCGTGTTGAAGAGTTCGACCGGGTCGGGTAGACCTTTCTTGCCCTGGAATTTCTCAAGCTCGCCCTTGAGCAAAACGTTGGAGCCACCGGGACAGAAGAATAAAAGCACGTCCTCGCCGATGCCAACGCCTGAAGCCCCCATAATAAACGTGGGCATTACGCCGGGACCGTCACTGTTGCAGATGACGACCATCGGGCCACTACCAT
>CAYMTN010000180.1:0-11058 GCA_964393335.1 uncultured Anaerolineaceae bacterium | reverse complement strand
TTCTACCCTTTTTTGTGGTGGGTGTGGTCGCTAATGCGGCGACAACGCGCATTGAAAAATATCGCCGCGCCAGCCGCAAATGGACCGGGATTGTCACGGGTTTTATTGGCGAGATTTTTGGGTCAGTTCAGGCAGTCAAAGTGGCGACTGCTGAAGATGGCGTGATCGACTATTTTAAGGAACTGAACGACGAGCGCCGCAAAGTATCGCTCAAAGACCGGTTGTTTAACGAAGTGCTGCGCTCGCTGTTCATGAACACGGTGAACCTGGGCACCGGCGTGATCTTGATCGTAGCCGGACAGGCCATGCAGAACGGGTCGTTTACAGTGGGGGACTTTGCGCTGTTCGTGTTTTACTTGCAGGGTGTCAGCGAACTGACCGCGTTTTCAGGGCTGCTGGCTGCACGGTACAAACAGATCGGCGTGTCAGTTGAGCGTATGTATCGCCTGATGGAAGGCGCGCCGCCGGAGGCGCTGGTCGAGTTCAGCCCCATTTTCCTGGATGGCACACTGCCGGACGTGCCATATGCGGCCAAATCGGGTGCCGACCGGCTGCAAGTGCTGGATGCTACAGGATTAACGTTCCACTACCCCGGCACAACCAACGGCATCGAGGACATATCGCTGCACCTGGAGCGAAACCAGTTCACGATTATCACCGGGCGTATTGGGTCCGGCAAAACAACGCTGCTGCGCGTGCTGCTGGGCTTGCTCTCCAAAGACGCGGGTGAAATTCACTGGAACGGCGAACCAGTCAGCGATCCGGGTGCGTTTTTCGTGCCGCCGCGCAGCGCCTACACGGCGCAGGTGCCACGCCTGTTCAGCGATACGCTGCGCAACAACATTTTGATGGGCATGGCCAAAGACGATACCGCGATCCTGGCCGCGATCCGCGCTGCCGTCCTGGAATACGATCTCGACGAGCTGGAAAACGGGTTGGAAACGATGTTGGGGCCAAAAGGCGTCAAACTCTCCGGCGGACAGATGCAGCGCACGGCTGCCGCGCGGATGTTCATCCGCGAGCCGGAACTGCTGGTGTTTGATGATCTCTCCAGCGCGTTGGACGTCGAAACAGAAGCGATCCTGTGGGATCGCGTGTTCGCGGAATCAACCGCGACCTGCCTGGTTGTATCCCACCGCAAAGCGGCGCTGCGCCGTGCCGATCACATTATCCTGCTCAAAGATGGGCGTATCGAAGATGAAGGCAGACTCGAAGACTTGCTGGCGCGCAGCGAGGAAATGCAGCGGCTGTGGGAAGGCGATATGGGCGCTTCCGAACCTGCTCAGGCATCACCCGCCATTCTGAGCAAATTCCCCAACATTTAAAGTATATCGCAGCGGGTGAATACCGCACAAAATCACGCCTAACTGGTGACAAGTTGGGGATTGATCTTTGTACAGGTCAAGTGTTACGATGCAAGCATAGTATCCTATCAGGTCGCTGGCCAACCAGAATCGACCGGCGGCAAAAAAGTTAACTGGAGATAGAGGAAAAAATTTTATGGCAACTCCGACCCAAGAAAAACCTTTGGCCGAAACTCAAAACAGTATGTTGGCTACCACTCTGGCGCTGTTTGATACCGCATTCGAGCGCCTGGAGCTGGACGAAGGCATCGCCGCCATCATGCGGCAAACTGAAACCGAGATGGCCGTAACCATCCCGATTGTCGGTGATGACGGTAAGATCATGACGTTTAAGGGATACCGCATCCAGCACTCGACCGCACGCGGGCCGAGCAAAGGTGGCATTCGTTATCACCCGGACGTGGATATCGAAGAAGTGCGCGCGCTCGCCATGCTGATGACGCTGAAATGCGCGGCGGTGAACCTGCCGTTTGGCGGCGCAAAAGGCGGCATTTCGGTCAACCCGGCCCAACTCTCGATGCACGAACTGGAACGCCTGACCCGGCGCTTCGCCAAAATGATTGCCCCGATCCTGGGCGGCAAGCGTGACATCCCCGCGCCTGACATGAACACCAACGAGCAGACGATGGCCTGGTTCATGGACGAAATCTCCTCGCGCCAGGGGTACTACAGCCCGGAAATCACGACCGGCAAACCGATCATCCTGGGTGGCAGCGAAGGCCGGACCGAAGCCACCGGGCGCGGTGTGGCGATTGCCACCGTTGAGACGCTGCGCAAACGAGGCCGCGATCCGGAAGGCGCGCGCGTTGTGATCCAGGGTTACGGCAACGTGGCCTACTATGCGGCTAACATCCTGGCGAGCGAGTACGGCTGCCAGATTCTGGCCGTCAGCGACGTGTCGGATGCGTTCTATAACCCGAACGGCCTCGATCTGCCATCCATTAACGAACACGTGCTGCGCAGCCCCGGTCACCTGCTGCAAGGGTACGGGCACAATGGCGACGTCGATCACATCACCAACGCCGAACTGCTCACGCTGGAAGCGGACGTATTGATCCCGGCGGCCATCGAGAACCAGATCACCGCGAAGAATGCCGCACAGATCAAGGCCCCGGTTATTGTCGAGGGAGCGAACGGCCCAACAACGTTTGAGGCTGACACCATCCTGCGAGATAACGGCATCGTAGTCGTGCCTGACATCCTCGCCAATGCGGGCGGCGTGATCGTGTCCTACTTCGAGTGGGTGCAAGACCTTCAGTTCTTCTTCTGGGAAATCGACGAGGTACGGGCGCGGCTGCACAAGAAGATGAGCCAGAGCTTTGAAGAAGCCTGGGCCATGTCGGAAACACGCGGCGTGGACCTGCGTTCCGGCGTGTACCTGCTGGCGGTGGACCGTGTGGCGAAGGCCATCCAGAAGCGCGGATTTGTTTCGTCCGGCAGTTAATCCGCCAGAGACTCATTCCATCCTACAAAAAACATACCCGCCGGTTAGCATACCCGGCGGGTTTTCTTTCGTGCGGATCAACGCGTCAGGTTATCCGCCCCAAAAAGACTCGCTTCCGGCTTCGGTTGGCGTAGCCTCCGGGCCGCCCCAAAATCCTTCCGTTTCTTCGGTAGCGGTCGGGGCCGGTTCGGTAGTCGCGGGCGGCGCTTGTGTCGGTTCCCCGGTGGCTTCGCCGCCACCCCAGAAGCCACCCTCGGCGGCAGGTGTCGGCGTGGCAGCCTCGCCACCGTCGCTGCCCCAGAACGACTCTTGCCCGGCCTCTGACGGAGTCGCTTCGGTGCCAGATGCACCTTCCGGCGCGGGGGTTTCAGTAGCAGGCACAGCCTCGCCTTCAGGCGCACCATCAGCGATCCACTGCCGCAGCAGGGCCATCTGCTCATCCGTGAGCTGCGCGAAGTGCCCGGCTTCCAGCACCCGGATGATCTTGCTGTCGTCCGGCAAACCGGGCACGATGACCGGGCCATCATCGGCACCCGCCATCAGCGTGGCATACTCGGTCACGCGCAGTCCCCTGGTCGGGTTTTCGCCGTGACACCGGCTGCACTGCTGTTGAAACACCGGCTGCAGGTCCTGGTAGGTCACCGGACCTTCGACATTCTGCAGCAGGGGCTGTTGCTCTTCCGCATTTTGTTCAAGCCCCAAACTAATCGCCAGCGCCGGGGCGTCAAAACCGCCATATTGCCAGTCAACCCCATGACAGCCGCTGTTCGAGCAGAAACTGGTATCTGTCGTGCCGCCCGGATTCGTGGTCGTATGGCAGTTTGAGCATGTTTCGTCAAATTCGTTGTGGTGGCGCGTGATCCACGTTGAATCCAGGTGCGACTCAGGCTCGATACCCGTCGTCAGCGGCAGCATTGGCTCGATCTCGCCGGGGCGCACAATCTGCGGAATCGAATGGCACAGGTTGCATTCCAGGCGCACCGCCACGTCATCGGCATTCACGTGTTTCCCATCATGGCAGCGGAAACAGCCCGGCGCGTCGCGGTGTCCGATGTTATCGGGATGCGTTTCCCAATCCAGTTCCTGGTCTGGATATGTATTCTGGTTGTACAGCTCAAGCAGCAGGTCGGACGCCTGGCTGACTTCATCACTGTGGTTGGCGTAAAAATCAGGGTAGTTCGCCTGATAGTATGCATTGAGGTCGGCTATCGCCACTTCGGCTTCTTCGTCAGATTGGTACCCCTCAGATAGCAGGGCCACTGCCTGGTCGCGGATATACGGAATGTCCGTCGGCAGATCACCCTGGTACAGAGCAGTGTCAACCACATTACGCGGGGTCGGGATGAGGTGCGAAATGCGATTGTGACATGTGATGCAGTCCATCTCCTTCAATTTGTACTGGCCCAAATTAGCCGTGTCAATTGGATTGTCGGTGGACATGTAAACCTCGGTGGTGCCATCCACTTTGTTGACACGCACCCAGGGAATGTTCTGTTCTTCTGCATCGAGCGCAATATATTCGATTTTGTTCTCAATATGCCAGTGGATACCCCGCCCCAGGCCCTCACGCTGGCTGCCACCGCCCGTATGCATCAACAAATACAGGTCATAGGGCGTGTTTTCTTCGTCATCGGCATAGCGGTGCACCACGCGGAGACTGTCATCCGAGAATTTCTCAGGAAAATGACATTGTTCGCAGGTTTCGCGTGCCGGGCGCATTTTACTCACACGGATCGGGTACTCGTAGTCCCCGGTAATCGTTGCCCATAACAAGCGCATGTGACCCGATTTGCGGAAAAATTGTTTGATCAACAGATCGCGCCCGATGTGACAGTCCACACACAGAACACGCGCATGTGGCGAAACCAGATACGTATTGTATTCCGGCGGCATGGTGTGACAGGTCGTGCCACAAAAGCTCGACGAATTGCTGTATTCCCAGGCCGGCGGCAGCGCCAACAAAATGAATACCGGCACCGCCACGACCAGCACCAGCGGAGAATAGCGGCGCATGGCTGAACTTTCGGGCGGGGGAAAGAAAAAGTTACGGAGTCGTCGTCTCATAAAGTTACCCTCTTGCGTGTGACATCTGGCTCAACCGGTAAAACTCTTCCAGACATAAAAACTCTATTCCGCCAATACCCATCATATACCATAACCTTGAGGCCAACACAACCCGCAGGCTTAACGGCCTGCGGGCAAGGTCTTCACAGGAAGAGGCAGCGAGCCAGCGCCCACTGCCTCAACACACGCACGTTATTTACTTGGGTGACAAAATGTACGCACCCTCGATCGGGCTGCCCATCACCTTCTCGTAGGAAAGCTGGAGCAGCGACACGGTGTAACGCAGGTTGTGAACCGGAGCGGCGGCGTCACTGGAGAATTTAAGGTTATACACACCACCGTAAATGTCCTCGGACGCACCTTCGGGCACTTCGTAGTAGGGATGGCTATCCAGGGCTACAACGCCTTTTTCTTCCAGGGCCGCCAGCAGCAGTGCCTGCAAACCGGCAACTTCGTCCTGGTTGGTTTCGATCTGACCGTCGCCATCGTAGTCGCGGAAGGCATCAAATGCGAAGCTGGTCGCGCCATCATGGCACTGCTGGCATACGGCCACGTTTTCTGTGCCGTCGACCGGGCTGATCATCGCAAACGTGTGCTCACCGACCGTTTCGTGACCGGGCAGCGGCTGGTCGTCGCTGCTGTCATCCGGCGTGCCCATGTTATCCATGCCGGGCGACGGGGCCATGTGGCAGCCGATGCAGGCATTCTCGATGATCGTACCATGCGGGCTGCTGGGCAGCGTCTCGCCCCAGGTATAACCGCCCGTCTTATTCATCAACTCAGCCGCCGTCGAGTAGTGTGGCAGCGTGAAGCTCCCACCATTGGCGGGACCCGTCACCGACGCAACCGGATCGACGCGGTCGTTATGGCAGGTCATGCAGGTCGCAGCCGGGCCAGCGCCGGTTACGTCCGTACCGTCAGGCAGGATCACTTCGTCGAAAACACGCAGTTGGTTCGGGTTGGATGCATCGTGTGGATCGTGGCACACCGCGCAGGTGATCACCTGATAGTCGGTGCGGCGTTCGTCCTGCGGGACGCCGTTGGCCGCGTCGATGTACCCGGCACCACTGTGGCAGCCCACACACGCGGTGCGGCTCTCGCCAATCGGATACCAGAACGCACGGGCATTCTTGTCCGCGTGTGCGCTCAGTTCCCATTCCTGTGGGTTGACGTGTTGCGGAGCTTCAGCGTGGCACTGCGCGCAGGTTCCAGCGTCCAGACCCAGGCCGATCTTACGCTCGTCGGGTGTGGAGTCGGTTACGTGCAGGTTGCCGGGGCCGTGACAGCTTTCGCATTGGATGTTGGCTTTTGCGGCCACTTCTGGGAACTGATCAACCAGCGCGTCCCAGTTGCCCGCCACGAGTTCGTCGGGGAATACCCAGCCCGCATCGAGCGCGACGTCGTCGAACCCGCCGTTGACGGCCTCAGGCCGGTTGTTGAAGCCGGTTGTGTGGCACCGCACGCAGTCGGGGCCATAGTGACTGCTCACCTGGCCGTCAATCGCCCGCGTGAACATGCTCGCGTGACCGGTCTGGTACCAGGCACGCCCCTTGTCAGCGTGGCACAAACCGCACTGCGGGAACTCCGGCGCCGCCCCGGTCATACCGCCCACGCCGACATACGTCGTCGCGTAGATCGCCCAGGTAGTGCTGCCGCTGTTGCCGCTTTCATCCGTCGCCGTCAGCGTCAGGTCATAACGACCTTCCACATCGGCCATGAAGATGGCAACTGTGCCGGTGATCAGTTCGGCTGCCGATCCCTCAGGCGCTTCCAGGCTCCACTCAAACGTAAAGCCTGTTACTGGCGGGTCCGGCTGCTGGAAGTCTTCGATCGTCTCAACCTCCATATCGGGGGTGATACCATAGGGCAGGATCAGGGCCTGTACGGGCTGCGTCTCAGGGTCTTCACCCGCCGCAACGGCATACGCTTCGGCGGCAACATAGGTACCGAGGCCAACCGAATCGGTTGCCGTTGTGACGATCGGCACTTCCGTGAACTGATCCTTACCGCCGCCGTCCTGGCCGTTAGCAGTCCAGACACCAACGGCCAATGACAGCAAGACGATGCCGACGATCACAAGAAGTTTACGTGACATATATTGCTCCTCTCTCTATAGTTCCACAAACCAAAAACAAATAGTGTACAAAATCACCCGCCAAGCAGCCTTAGCAGTGACTTGCTGTACCCCAAAACAAAAAAGAAGACTGCGCGCCAGCTAGCGGCAATCTTCCTTTCGAAAACAGATCAGACTCCATAACAACCACCGCAGGCGGCCCGCGACGGCTGGCATCATCCGCAAACAAAACCGGTACAACCACCTGTGCAGTGAGTGCCAGGGATGATGTCTGAATGTCTGGGACAGGGGCTATGGAAAACTGATGGGCCACGCCGGGCAACGGCAGCGGGGGAGACGATTGCACCATAACCGGGCTGTCTTGCGCCGCATGACCGGGTGTTGTACCCCATTTTTCGGTCTGAGCCTGGTTTTCCAACTGGCGCAGCAGTTGCTCAACGCCGTCTAACGCGTGCAGAGCATTACCGAGCACAACCGGATCTGTTGCGCTGATAGACTGGTCATAGACCTGCAAAAAATCGCTGGCAACCGCCTGATACAGGTCATCATCGCTCTCCGGAACCTCAAGAATGCGCTGCCCCAGGGCCAGCAGGCGCGTGTCTACCTGGGACTTCAAAGGAGAAGAAGGTGAAACCGCATCAGGCAGATGAATCTCGGTGTGGGAAGCCATTGCCAATATGGCATGGTTGTACGACTGGGGTTCCGCATTTGTGATCGTGTGGCAAGTCAAGCAGCCTTCGAGTTGGGCCACAGCCTGTTGTATGCGCAAGCGTTGATAGGTGTCTGTACGCTTCGCGTGGGCCGTTTGAACAAACCACACGCCAGCAGCCAGCACCATTATGATACCCACCACCAGAGCCAAACAATGGGTTTTTTTACACATAACTTTCTGGGTACACATGCTCACTATCATAAATCAAGTGTGTCAACGCGCCACTCTACATCGCCGACGGTGATTAGCATAGTCGGGATCATAGACGGGAAACAGTGACTTCTGTAACGGTAAAAAGGTACGATACGCCTATAATACATCAAAACGCGTTGTTGCAAAAGTTACTGTATCACCATGTCGCAAGAAACACAATGGCCCATTTTTACTAACCGGAACCAAACGTTAATTTCACAAACTTTTCAGAATAAAGGCGCACAGCCTGTCGGCTCTAGTGTAAGATTAAGGTGATGGACATTCGAGCGATGTAGAATTGGACTTGTGGACGCAGCACCATGTAGACACAAACGGCCTGGCGCTTGAAATGGCAGGACCCTGTCCCTGCATTCCATCCGACAGCACAGTTGGCTATAGAAGACAGCCGTTTCATACGGACGCAACGTGATATTTGCCTGTATAGATAGTAAGTTGATGGGTACGTTAATGCCAAACCCGTTGCATGAAAATCCGTTGGGCCGCTGTCCTACACGCATTGATCGGGTACGCGGATTAACAGCAAAACACGAAAGGCGCGCGCCAGCCACTTTTTTCGATCCAGAGCGAAGGAAAACATGACAAAGCGTGTCCTGATTGTAGACGATAACGAAGACAATCGAAAACTCCTATTCTTTGCACTGATGACCGGCGATTATGAGATTCACCAGGCCGAGTCAGGCCAGGACGTGCCTGATCTGCTTGAAAATAACCAGTTTGACATGGCTCTGCTTGACGTCGAACTTCCCGACGTTGATGGGCTGAAACTGGCCGCGCAGTTTCATGAAAAACAACCGGCAGCGGTCGTGATCATGTTGTCGGCCAATGATAACGTGGACCGCCTCCAGCAGGCCCGCCTGGTAGGTGCCAGCGCGTATATCGTGAAACCGTTCAACCTGCCCAAAGTGTTGGCCTATATAAGGAAATTCGAAGAAGAATCCGTCACCCCTGACGCAGAAATGCAGGTTTTGTGACGGCATAGCGTGACCGGGATGGCATAGCGATTCGGCGTCCTTCGTGAGTTCATAATTGTTGTTCATTTGTCCGACTCAAACTAGTGCTCTTGAGGATGTGCCATGAAAACCAACGTATTCGTGACCCTGGTAGTCCTACTGGTCGTGGTCGCTGGAGCGGTTTCATACTCAGCCCCGACTTTCGCACAGGATTCGACCCCCTACCCAACATTAGAAAGTTGCCCGCTCGATGATGGCGTCTTCACGGTCGCATGGATCCCCAAGGCGTTAAACAACCCCGTGTTTGAGCTGGGACGCATCGCTGCCGAAACACGCGCCGACGAGTTGACAGAAGAAGGCCCCTGCAAAGTCGAGGTATTTTACGCCGCTCCCATGAGTTCAACCGCCGAAGAACAAGCCGGACTGATCTCTGACGTGGCCCAGCTTGACAACATCGACGCCATTGGCGTATCGTGCATCGATCCGGAGATCTGTATCGAACCGATCAATCAAGCCGTCGCTGAAGGTAAAGCGGTCATGACCTGGGACTCGGACGCGCCGGACAGCGACCGCCTGACCTATCTCGGCATCGACAACTACGAAGGCGGGCAGGCTGCCGCCGAACTGCTGATCCGCGCGATGGGCGAGAGCGGCCAGGTCGCCGTGCTCAGCGGGGTCGAAACCTCGGCCAATTTGAACCAGCGCATCGCAGGATTCATGGATTACGTGGCCGACTACCCTGACATCGAGGTCGTGACTACCGTCTACTGCGACGATCTCGCGCCAAAAGCCGTGGAAGTCATCGAGAATACGATGACCGAGTATCCCGAATTGAACGGATGGTTCATGGTCGGCCTGTGGGCATTTTTCTCCGGGCGTGACGCCATGCCGCAGTGGAAAGCAGCCGCCGAAGATAACGGCCTGGTGACGGTCACCTTCGATACGTTGCCGCTCGAACTCGACCTGGTCAAAGATGGCCTGGTGCAGGGGTTGGTCGGGCAAAAGTATTGGGGCTGGGGCTACGACACCGTCCAGATGCTCTATGAACACGTGCTGTATGGCCGTGAATTTGAAGATTTCACCAACTCCGGCATGGATATCGTGACACAACTGAATGTGGATGCCATGATCCAGGCCTGGGAAACCAACGACTTCACCCAACCACTCCCTGATCCATTTGAGGACACTGGCGAAAATGCGAACGAGTAGAATCCGGCTGAGTCTGGGACTCAAACTTCTGCTGGTTTTTCTGATGATCGGTTTGTTGCCGCTCATTGTGACTGGTGTCGTCAACATCGTGCTGACCAGCAATACGCTGCGCGACCGGGTGATTGACGACGAGCAGGCCAGTTTACAGCGTAAGGCCAGCGAAATTGAACGGTTTTTAGGCACCACAACAGATGACATCCGCCTGTTGAGCCAATCGGTCACCGTTCAGGCGATGGTGCAAGCCATTGCCGAACGCGATACGATGGGCCTGCAAACCACGCGCCAAGCTGTAGCGACTGATTTTCAGAACTTTGTGCTACAGCGCAGCATCAATGATCAGCCCGTATACGCGCGTATCCGTTTTCTGGACGGCGATGGCTTCGAGTTTGTACGCGTCGATTACATCGACGGGCAAGCAGTCAGCGTCACAAATCTGAACTTCCGCAGCAACGAGGACTATTTCACGCAGGCCCGCGACCTGCCCGAAGGCCAGATTTATGTCACGGCGATCAACCTGTTCGATGAATACGGGCAGATTCAGCGCCCTCTGAATCCGGTGCTGCAATACAGCACACCGGTCTACTTCGACGGCACGTTCGTCGGCGTGATGGTCACCGACATCCAGGCCCAGGAATTTCTCGACCTGGTGCAGACCGATCTGCCGCCGGAGACAACCGCCTTTCTGGTTGACAGCGACGGTTATTACCTGTCTCATCCAGACTCCAGCCGCCTCTTTGGGCGTGACCTGGAAACCGGCTTCCAGCTCCAGAGCGACCAGCCGGGCCTGGAAACGGCGCTGCTCAATCCCCGTGCGGATACCGCCGAGTTGAAAAACGAGATCGCCGTATACCAACCGATCTATCCCCCCGGCCAGCAAGACCGCTACTGGGTGTTATTCTCGCTGCGCCCGCTGTCTGCCGTGTTGTCGCCGGTGCACCAGCAGCAGAACACGCTGCTCTTCGCGCTGGTGCTGGTAGGCGTTGTCGTTACCGGCATCGCGCTGTACTTTGCACGCAACATCAGCTCAC
>CAYMTN010000179.1:0-11186 GCA_964393335.1 uncultured Anaerolineaceae bacterium | reverse complement strand
TCGACCGGCACGGGGAAGTAGTCCTGCCCTGCGCCGCCGGTCTGGAAGCCCATCACCTTGAGCGACTCGCAGATGTGGTACATGCCGTGCCGGCAGGGATAACACTCGCCGCACGTAACCTGCGGCATGAACGTCATTTTTGCGCCGATGGGGATACCTGTGACGCCTGCGCCGACGGCGGCCACCACGCCCGACACCTCGTGTCCTTGCACGACCGGATACCCCGTATAGGGATGCAGCCCGTGATAAACGTGAATATCCGAGCCACACACGCCGATGCGTTTGGTTTGCATCAACACTTCGCGCTCGCCGGGTGCGGGCCGGTCCACGTCTCGAAAGTCGATCTCGCCGGGGGCGGTCATCACTGCCTGTCTCATCGCTCACTCCTCGCTGTTTCTCATCAGGACACTAATGGACAAACCATGTAGAACTCTCATCATGGGAAAAGGGGCTGTTAGTTGTTGGGTGTTGGTAAAAGCGCGTACGCACACCGTTGGTTTGACCAACCACTAATCACCAAAAACCAGCACCCAACCTCTATTGTGCGACTTCGGTTTGTTTCCTGCATAATCCTGAGCCACCTGGAAGATTTCCCCCAACAACTCTAGCACGTTTTCGCTGGGATGGCCTTCTATTGCGTCGGAAGAAGGCCAGTGGATTCAACTGGAATTCAACCGGCGTCCCACCCGGATGCTATGTACGCTTTCCGCGCCTTTGACTATACTGTAAGGAACTGGTCAGATCGAGCGTGAAAGGTTAGCCATGATGCGAAACAGGAGGGAGTTGGTCATGAAATCGGGCAAAGTCAAATTTTACGCGCTGGCAGTGCTCGCAGCCGTGCTCGTCGTTATGAGTGTTGGATCGGGCGCATTTGCCAGCACTGAATCCCGCTACCAACAGGTGAAACCCAGGTCCGGGCTGTGGCAGGGACCATCCGTGTCGTTTTTCGTCAATCCCAATGGTTCGATCCAGGATTTTTCGATGCGCGCCAACCTGACGACCAGTTGGTGCCAGATCGAAGCCGACGAACTCTCCGACCAGCCGGACGGAGGGCTGGAGTATGTCATGCTCTACCCGGAGAGCGGCTACTGGTACGGCGAACTCAGCACACACGAGGAACGATTGGCCCAGGCTGCCGAGCAGGGCGCGTCGTGGCCGGAAACCGTCGAAACGGACGATGGTTACATGATCAAAGCGATCAACATCGTCGGGACGTTCACCAGCGCGACCACCATCGAGGGCACCTACCGGATCAACGTGTGCGAGGATCAACTGTTTTTGTACATGGAGGGCTTCGGCGTGCACGACTGGTCCGCCGAGTGGGTCAGCGAGACAACGGCCCCGGTTCCGACCGAGCCGCCCACACCTAACATGACGGCGACCTATGAGCGGCTGATGGCGGATGCCCTGGCGACGGTCACGGCGTCAAGCTGGACCAGCACCCCCGCGCCAACCAGCACCCCCTTGCCGACGCCGACCGCTACGCCCATCCCGCCGCAGAAAATCAGCGCCGAGAACATTCAGTGGCTGGAGGAAAAAGCGTGGGTGAAAATTTTCGGTGATCCCGAAGAAATCCAGTGGTCGGTAGATGGGAGCACGCTGGTTACCTCAACCGGGTTCCTGGTGGCGCTGTTCGATCCGGCGGATCTGCAAGCGGAACCTTTCCGCCAAAAAGATACGTTCGGGTTCGTGAACGCGGTGGCCGTCAGCCCGGACGGTGTCACTGTTGCCTACGGGGACGGCGACGCCAACATCGTGTTGTGGAACATGCGTACCGACGCCGAAACGATCTTGCGCGGCCACACCAACTCGGTCCAGGGGCTGGCTTTCAGCGCGGATGGCAGCCGGTTGGCGTCGACAAGCTGGGACACCACCGTGCGTATCTGGGACGTGGAAACCGGCAAAGAACTCGCGTTTTTCGACGGCTTCACCGACTTTGGATACGCGGTCGCCTTCAGGCCCGATGCGCAGATTCTCGCGGGCGTGGGCCAGCATCACCCCGAGCAGGGCGTGCGGCTCTGGGATACGCAGACGTTCGAGGAACTCCCCATGCTGCGCACCGATCAGTCGCTGGCGTGCGTGGCCTTCAGCCCGGATGGGCGTCTGATGGTCGCGGGCGCGGAATGGGATGCGCAGTGGTTTGTGTGGGACGCGCAGTCGTTTGAGCGGGTGCTGACCC
The DNA here is from genome assembly GCA_964393335.1 of uncultured Anaerolineaceae bacterium. Lineage (GTDB taxonomy): Bacteria > Chloroflexota > Anaerolineae > Aggregatilineales > Aggregatilineaceae > CAYMTN01. The sequence goes on along the minus strand of CAYMTN010000179.1, from coordinate 9,007 downwards.
TGGGCCAGTCCACGCGCGAACCGGAAAGCGGGACGTGCAGCGTCGCATTTAGCCCCGACAGCACGCTGTTGGCGACCGGCGGCGGCGGCAACTTGATCCATATCTGGGATGTCGCGCCCGGCTCGCCCACGTTCGGGCAGGAACTCATTTCCCTGCGCCGCCACACGGATACGGTCCTGGCGCTGGCTTTCAGCCCGGATGGGACTGTCCTGGCGTCGGGCGGCGATCACAACGACAGCACGATCCGCCTGTGGGCGATTGGCCCCGACGCGCCGCGCGGCGAATAGCTCAACGCACGCCACCTGCGAGCGGCTCAGCCGTAACGATCAGCCCCGAAGGGTGTTTTTTCGGGGCTGATGTGTTGCCGCGTAATCCCAACACATTATCCAAACATTTGTGCGGAAAATTGCCGGATTTTCCCCAACACCTGTAAGCTTAACGTAATAATTATGGTGGAGAATCTGGCTGTGAACATTACCGTCATCATTCCGGCGCTCAACGAAGCGGCGACCATCGCCAGCGTGATCGCGGCAGTCCCGCGCGACGTCGTCCAGCGCGTGATCGTGGTCGATAACGGCTCGACGGATGAAACAGCGCGGATGGCGCAAACCGCCGGGGCGTGCGTCGTATCCGAACCGCGTCGCGGATACGGTGCTGCCTGTCACGCGGGCGCGCAGGCCGCGCCCGACGCGGACGTGCTCGTCTTTCTCGACGGCGACGGGGCCGACGATCCATGCGAGATCGTGACCCTGCTCGATCCGATTCGCCAGGGCGAGGCGGATCTCGTGGTAGGGTCGCGGACGCGCGGCGAGTCCGAACCGGGCGCGCTGCTGTTTCACGCCCGGTTTGGAAACTGGCTGGCAGCCTGGCTGATGCGGATGCTCTACGGGCTGGAGGTGACCGATCTGGGGCCATTTCGCGCCATTCGACAGCCGGTGCTGTCCGCGCTGGATATGCAGGAAATGACCTACGGGTGGCCGACCGAAATGATGGTCAAAGCGGCCAAACAAGGCTACACGGTCGTCGAACGACCGGTCAGCTATCGCCGCCGGACGGGGGGAAAATCAAAAATCTCAGGCACGCTGCGCGGGACCATCCTGGCAGGGTACTACATCCTGGGAACAACGTTGAAACATGCAAGGAGAACATGATGACGAAACGATGGTTTTTCCCATTCCTGATCGTGACGATGCTGCTGATCGCGGCCTGTTCACCGGCGGTGGCCTCGCAGGTCGATTCGACCGTTACCCCGACGGTTACCGCGCAACCGACAGCGGTTGCGTATGGCAATCCCCAATTGCTGGTGGATGTGAATTGGGTAACGGCGCACCTGGACGACACTCACACCGCGTTCATCGATCTGCGCCCCCAGTCGCAGTATGACACGGGCCACATTCCCGGCGCGGTGCAGCTTGATCTCAACGCCGTGCGCGCGACGGTCGATGGCGTACAGTCGCAGGTCGCGGATGCCAAAACGGTGGCGACGGTGCTCAGCAACCTGGGAATCGCGCCCGACTCGACGGTCGTGGCCTACGACGATGCCAGCAGCCTGGATGCCGCCCGCCTGCTCTGGACGCTGCAATACTACGGGCACAGCGATGTCCATATTCTGGATGGCGGCTGGTCCGCCTGGGGCAATTCCGGGCAGTCTATCAGCACCGATACGCCCGCGATCACGCCGGTTGACTATCCCACACCCGACGCGCAGGTGGATTTACGCGTCGATGCCGACTGGGTGTTGGCCCATCTCGACGACCCCAACGTCATCCTGATCGACGCCCGCACGCCGGAGGAATACGCCGGGACGCGTGTGTATTCCGATCACGGCGGGCACATCCCCGGCGCGATCAACATCCAGTGGACAAATAACCTGCAAGACGGTTACTTCAAACCGGCGGCGGACCTGCAAGCGCTGTATGCCGATCTCAACCTGGACAGCGCTACGACCATCGTGACCTACTGCCAGACCGGGCACCGCGCCTCCGTCGATTATTTTGCGCTGCGCCTGCTGGGGTATGATAACGTCGCCGTGTACGATGGGTCGTGGGAAGAATGGGGCAACCGTTCCGATCTGCCGTATGAGACCGGGTCATGAAGCGACTTCTCATCCTGATGGCAAAACAGCCCGAACCGGGCCGCACGAAAACCCGCTTGATCCCGGCCCTGTCGCCGGTCCAGGCGGCGGACCTCTATCGCTGTTTTTTGCTGGACAAACTGGATCAGATGCGCGCCGTGCGCGACGTGTGCCGCGCGGTTGCGTTTCATCCGGCGGCGGCCCGCGCCTATTTCGCTGACTTCGCGCCCGATGTTGACCTGATCCCGCAGGCCGGGGCCGATCTTTCGCAGCGGCTGCTATCGGTCTGCGCAGCCGCCTTTGAGCAAGGTTACCGGCAGGTCGTGGCGATTGACAGCGATACCGTCACGCTGCCATCCGCGTATTTGCAGCAGGCGTTTCAGGGATTGGATAACCCGCTGGTTGACGTGACGTTGGGGCCGTGCGAGGACGGCGGTTATTACGCCATTGGCACCAAACGATTGATCCCGGCGTTGTTCGACGTCACGATGAGCACGCCGCACGTCCTGCGCGATACACTTGCCCAGGCCAGCCAGGCGGGTCTGCGCGTCGATCTGTTGCCCGAATGGTACGATGTCGATAGACCGTCCGACCTGAAACGGCTGGCTGCCGATCTGGCGGCGGGTGGAGCCGCCACAGCCCGCGCCAGCGCCGCCTTTTTAGAGCACGTCGCGCTCGACCATCACCCGCACCTGGCCACACCCCAGGAGGACAACCGATGACCATCATGGACCGCCTCGACCATGTGAGTCTGGTCAAAAACAGCCCACGCACGTCGCTGTTCTGGATCGCCCTGCTGCGGATCATGGTCGGGTTGTTGTTCTTGACCACATGGGCCAGCAACCTGGATAAAGGGTTCTACACGCCGGACGGCCTTCACGACTTTTTCACCAACGTGTTTCCGCAGTCCGCCAACCCGCTGACGTGGTACGCGGATTTCATCAATCACGTGATCCTGCCTGCGCGCAGCGTGTTTGCACCGTTCCAGCTCGTCACGGAGTTTTTGATGGGGCTGGCGCTGCTCACCGGGTTTTTTACGCGATGGGTTAGCGTGGGAGCCGCGTTTTTTATCCTGAACACGTTCCTGGCTACGTATGGTGTGGATTGGCCCTGGAGCTACCTGAGCATCATCGGCATCCTGGGCGTGTTGTTTGTCACCGGGGCAGGACGCAGCATCGGGCTGGATGTCCTGTTATTGAAACGGCTTGGCGAATCCAGGCTGTCGCCATGGTAACACCACCAGAGGAGTTTCCCACGTCGCCGCCAGCGGCGGCCCATCAAAGGGATGAAAAACCAGGGCGCAGGCGAACCTGGGGTTCGGCGGCAGCGCCCCTGCGGGTCCTCGTTTTTGGCTGATCGCTGAAAGCTGATGGCTAAAAACTATAGCGGGTGATACCGGCAAAATGATCCGCGATGTCGAGAGCGACTGTTCGTTCACGCTCGAAGACGCGATGACGGTCGATGATACGGGCCGGTGGGTCATCCAGTTGGAAGTGCGTGACGACAAGGATCACACGGCGACCGATACGGTTGCCGTCACCGTGAAATAGATCACGCAGATAGGCACACGGGCGGGCCTTTGGGTGCCTGCCCCATAGTTTCTTGAGACGGATACATGGCTGGTTACCTGGTAACGATCGTGTATAGCATCGTGCTGCTGCTGCTGTTCGTTTTTGCAGCGAACAGCCTGTACCTGTCACGCCTGACGATTAAGTATCGCGGCCCGGACCCCAACGCGCCGCCGCTGGCTGATTACCCGCTGATCAGCGTGCAGATTCCCCTGTACAACGAGCGGTACGTCGCTGGGCGCGTGATTGAAGCCGTGAGCCGCCTGGATTGGCCGCAGGATCGCTTAGAGATTCAGGTCCTGGACGATTCGACGGATGACACACTGGGGATTGTGGCGTCCCTGGTCGCTCACTACCGGCTGCGCGGCTTCGATATCGTTCACCTGCACCGTACCGATCGGGCCGGTTACAAAGCCGGTGCGTTGGCGGAGGGCATGAAACAGGCCAAAGGTGAGTTTATCGCCATTTTTGACGCCGATTTTCTGCCTCCGGCGGATTTTTTGCTGAAGACTATCCCGCATTTTGCCGACCCGCGTGTCGGATTCGTGCAGACGCGCTGGGGGCACCTCAACGCACATTATTCCCTGTTGACGCGCTTGCAGTCGATTGCGATTGACGCACACTTCACCATTGAACAGTTTGCCCGGCAGCGCGCCGGTTTCCTGATGAATTTTAACGGCACGGCGGGCGTCTGGCGCAGGCAGGCGATTGAGAGCGCCGGGGGATGGCGCGCCGATACCCTGACCGAAGACCTGGACCTGAGCTACCGGGCGCAGCTAGCCGGGTGGCGCGGCTGTTACCTGCGCGACCTGACCACCCCGGCAGAACTGCCTGTCACTCTCTCTGCATTCCGGCGGCAGCAGTACCGGTGGGCGCGCGGCAGCACCGAATGCGCGATCAAACTGATCCCGCTGCTGCTGCGCGAACCGCTGCCGCTCATGGTCAAATTTCAGGGCGTGATGCATCTGATCGGCTACTGGGTTCAAGTGCTGATGGGCATGGTCGCCTTTCTGTACCCGCTGGTGCTGCTGAGTCTGCGCTGGCAGCCCGGCGTGACACGCCTGATTCACCTGTCGGTCTTGTTTACCCTGGCGGCTCTGACGCCGACGATCTACTTGATCGTCGGGCAGCGCGAAATGAAACGCCCCTGGGTGCGCCAGTTGCCGTTGATCCTGTGGCTGACCGTGTTGGGTGCCGGGATGATGTATCATAACGCCTACGCGGTGTTCGCCGGGCTGTTCAGCCGGGAAGCGGCGGCGTTTGAACGCACGCCCAAGTTCGGGATCACCGGCAAAAACAGCCAGGGCTGGCAGCAGCAATCGTACCATGTCAGGATGAAACCGGGCGTGTTGTTCGAGCTGGGGATGCTGGTGTTTAACCTGAATACCGTCCGCATGGCGCTGGACCGGCAGTATCTGTCGATTGCGTTTTACGCGGCGATCTTCGCGCTGGGGATGTTGTTCACGCTGGCGATTACGATCCTGCAAGAGGCCGCACTGATCCGCATGCAGTGGGCACCGTTACGGGGCCTGCCGCCGGTCGAACCGCGTTCGGAGATCGGGCGCTAGGCGCAGGCCCAGCGCGGCGCTGAGCAGCGCCAGCAGCGGCACGTATTCGACGTAACGAACCCACATGATTTCGCCAGGATGCGCCGGATCGAGATAGAACAGGTACGAGAGGTTCACGGCGGCTGAAAAATACAGCCAGCCGGCGACAAACAGCGCGGTGGGTTTGTCCTGGTCCCAGGGCAGCAGCGGCAGCAGCGCGATCAACCAGACGAGATACCAGGGAAACATCGCGGCAGAGAGCAGCAGATACACGCTGATCAAACCAGCCGCCTGCGCGATGACCGGCGGCGTCCGGTGGCGAAACGATCGCAGCAGGACCACACCCCCGGCCAGCCCCACCGCCGCCTGCGCGATGCGCCTGCTCAATCCGATGGGATCGGCAGTATAGGGCGTCACGGCCTGGACCAGCCAATAAAACAGCCCGTCGTTTGTTTTCCACTGCGTGGTATAAATACGCACCGCGCCGAACAGCCCGGTTCCGTCTGACGCCCCGGATACCCCCAGGCCCGCCCCTAAAAACGGTACGAAACACAACGCCACCAGCAGCCCATACAACAGCGTGCGTTTGAGGCCCCAGCGCACCACAAAAACCGGGAGCAGCAGCGCGGGGATGAGCTTGGTGAGCGTTGCCAGGGCCAGCGCGGCGGCGCTGGCCGTTTTTTGCCCCCGGACCAGCCAGTACAGGGCCAGCAGCGAAAAAAACGCCATCATCGAATCGACGTGCGCCCCGTGCGCAGACTCGACCACTACTAGCGGATTCCAGAGGTACAGCAGCACCCAGGTATCAGGGCGGTCGTATTCCCGCAGCAGCGCGACAATCACCACCGCCGCGCCCAGATCAAACAGCGTGAACACGATCTGCAATGTGGCCGGGTGATCGGGCCATACGCGGCCCGCCCCGGCGAACACCAGTTCAGCCGCCGGTGGGTACGGGGTCGCCATCCAGGCATGGTCGATCCGCTGGCGCAGCGGCGTTGCCAGCCAATCCAGTTGCGGCGCGTCGACGCGGTACACATACGGGTTGACGCCGTGGTCGATCAGCCGCCCATCCCAGATGTAACGCCAGACGTCGGTCGAGAGGCTGGGTTCTGCCAGCCATAATACGGTGCGAAACAGCACGGCAAAAACGCCGATCAGCAGCAGCACTCGCCCGGTGCGGGCCGCCAGCCGGGCAAGAATCAGCAGGGCGAGGCCGTATAAGGCAAATGCGCCATAGAAATACCCCAGATAAGCGTGACCTTCGCGCGTGAAATGGTCGAGCCGGGTCATCAGGGCGAAACAGACGAGCATCACCGCACCACATAGGCCGAGCGCGACTGCGCCGCGCCGGGCGGCGGTAAAGGGGTAACCACGCGGGCCAGGTCCCGCGAGTCGTGGGGGATTTTCCGTCATGCGCCCTTCTTCGATCCGTGCGGCAGAGAGCGTATTGTACTTGAGGTTGGCAGCGCTCAACCACTGCTGCTATTCCGGTTTTCGGAAAGCGCGCACTTCATGGTATGATGGGGATAAGTGAACGCGTCGAACGGTGCGCGTTGTGGTTTTCTCGCGGCGTTGAGGGGGCGAAAGGTCCGTTTTCCCGCTGGCTTAGTGGTTGCGAAATTCCCGTTTTCGAATATTATTATGTGTAGATGTAATCGATTAACTGTGGAATTCGCCTGAAAATCTGCGGCAGTGAATCGTACAAAATCTCAACCGGGATGGTCAAAGTGATATTTTTCTCCTGAGGAGGATTCGTTTTTTGACGACAATTGCAAGCGCTTGCGAAGTGAACAACGTCCCGGAACATGGATCGATCTCAGGACGGGCATTGCAGGCGCTTGCAAACGCGAAACCGGCGCAGACGACACGTGTGCAAATTAAAACTATTGGTGGTATTAGTTTTGGAGGGATACATGGCGGGCAAAACGCAGAAGCAATATCCCGCAATCAGAGGTTTGACGTGGCATCGTGACCAGTATTATTCATTTTTTGCTCCGATAGATTGGCACCGCTTCGTATGGCCAGATGACCGTCATGGCGAAATCTACGGCCCTGATCCTGACGATCCGTTGACTGTGTTTGGTGTTGTGGTCCAAGACCTGGGCACAGTGGTCACCCCCGATGATCTTGATGATCTGGCCGAAGGTTTTTTCGAGACAATCGAAAACCTGCCAGACGTTCATATCGAGACTCGCAGCCAAGAGGTTAGCGGCAATCTGCTGTTGTTGGAAGCCAAATATACCAGCCGCGACGAGGGCGAAACTCGCAAATGCTGGGTGCGCGTGTTTTATCATGAGACGCGCCAGGTGACCATGACCGCCCAGGGCGCTTCGCCCGAAAAATACGACTATTGGGTGCCGATGTTCTTCGAATCCATGATGACTGCCAGGGTTCATAACCAAAAGCCTGACCTTGAGTTTTTTGGTTGATCGGGTACGGTTCCGAGGCGATCTTTCGCAAAAAGGAGGTGATACCCCGCACACAGCGATGCCAGAAGTTCAGAGTTTCCGATTAAGTACAGAAAGGGAAAAACATCATCTATGAACACAAATGGACTTTCACGCCGTGATTTTTTGAAAGCAATGGCAGCGGCGGCGGCAACGGCAGCCACGGCGCGTGTTGTGCCACTGGCATCGGCTGCGCCAACCCGGCAAGGGGCATACAAAGAAGCCCCGATGTTGGCCGAGCTGGTCGCGTCTGGCGATCTGCCGCCGGTGGAAGAACGCCTGCCAAGCAACCCCCGTGTCATCACTCCATACAACGAAGTCGGTGAATACGGCGGCACCTGGCGCCGTGCGTTTAAGGGGTTGTCCGACCGTTGGGGCCCAACCAAACTCAATGAAGAGATGGCGATTGAGTGGGACGCCCCGGACCCGGATACAACCAACCTGGTAGCGAATTTCATCTCCGAGTGGTCCCAGAACGACAACGCGACGGAATTCACGTTCACCCTCCGCGATGGCCTCAAGTGGTCCGATGGCTCGCCGTGGACCACGGAAGACGTCCAGTTCTTCTATGACGAAATCTTCCTGACTCAACTGCTCAACAAGCCGGATTTCTACCAGGCTCATGGCGCGGATATGGGGCTTGAAGTGATCGATGGCTTGAGCTGGAAGGTCACGTTTGAAGCGCCCAACCCGCTGCTGCCGATCCGTATCGCGAAGAGCACGGGCGGCATGACGGGCGGCCCGACAATGGCGGCCCCCAAGGCCTACCTGAGCCAGTATCTCCCGCACCTGACCACCGATCAGTCGCTGATCGACGCAGCCATGGAAGAGTACGGGGTGAGCACGTGGGAAGAACTGCACTACGAATCCGCGCCGGGTGATGGACGCGGGCCGATCAACTTCTGGTTCCGCAACCCGGATCTGCCGGTGGCCAATGCGTGGCGTTCGAAGAACTCCCCGCTCGAAGACCCGCACATCATGGTGCGCAATCCGTACTATCACGCCGTCGATACCGAGGGGCAGCAGCTTCCCTACATCGACACGATCTCACACGCCCTGTTCCAGGATAACCAGACTCTCAACCTGTGGATCGCGCAGGGCTTGATCGACATGCAGAACCGCCACCTGTCAACGGCTGATTTCACATTCTTCAAGGAGAATGAGGACGCGGGCGGTTACAAGGTGCTGTTGTGGAAGGCGGCTTCGACGCACGCGTTCCATCCGAACATCTCCGTCCCCAATCAGAAGCTGCGGGGGCTCTTCGACACGGCAGAGTTCCGCCACGCGATGTCGGTAGCCATCAACCGCGAAGAGATCAACGACCTGATCTACAACGGCGTGATGGAACCGCGCCAGGCATCGCCGGTCAGC
>CAYMTN010000178.1:0-11232 GCA_964393335.1 uncultured Anaerolineaceae bacterium | reverse complement strand
AAAACTTTGACTGGCCTTCCGGCGCGGCGCGCCGGAAGGCGGGGTCCAGGGGTCAATGACCCCTAGTGGGTGCGCGAGGGTGAAACCCTCGCAGAACTCACGCCCGCGTGTACTAGGGCAGGCATGTACCGGGTGGTTTGAATCGAAAAAGCCGGGGAACTGGTCCCCGGCTCGCGTATTACCCGGCGTGTGCCGCTCTCTGATAGTGTTAGTTGCCGGTGACCTTGATCTCCTCGAAATTCAGCGAGATGTGCGGGCGCACCACGTCGATACCACCGCGTCCTGGCAGGCTTTCGGTCTGGATGAACGCTTCAACCGGGGGAGCCTTCGCCAGGTCGTTGGTTGCGCCGAAACCGCGCAGGTAGAGCGCTCCGCCTTCGACCGCCAGCGCCCGGCCCGGCAGCCCGCCGAACCCGCCGACACCCGTCTGGCCGGTTGGCGCAGGCGGCGTGCCGCTGGTCACTTCCAGCGTATACCCACCTGTCGTGGACCCGGCGTCGATGCCGTTGCGCGTGGCGACGATGATATAGGTGCCGCTCTCCGGCAGGCTGATCGAAATCTGTGCGTCCGTGCCGCCCGCGCTGTCGTCATCTTCCGCGATCACTTCGTCATTGGGATCGAGCAGCCCCAGGTAGGCATCCAGCCCGCCCGAACCGGTCATGGTGATCGTCACCTGCTGGCCGGCCTGCCCGTCGAACCCGTAGATGTGGAAGTAACTGTCGTTGGTGATGGTGGCGCTGGACGAGTCCCCGACGGTGATCATGCCCATTGCTTCCATTCCGGGCGGCAGCTCGTTCTGTGCGGGATTATTCACCGGTTCTTCCTGCACAATCGGGCCTTGATCGTCCGGCACACCGGCCACCAGGACATAAGCGCCGGTCGATTTGCCGTTTTCGATGCCGGACCGGGTCGCGCCGATCAGGTACGTCCCAGCTTCTTTGACCGTCACCTGCAAAAAGGCATCGGTCTTCGCGCCGCCGACCTGCGCGCCGCTGTCGTCATCTTCGGCCAGGATCGTGCCATCTTCCGTCGCAAACATCAGGTACGGGTCGAGGTTGCTGCTGTCGGCAAACATGCCGACGATCAGGTTCGTACCGGCCTCAACCTGGAGCGCGTAAATTTGCGCGTAGGAATTCGCGTCGATAGTGCCGGGCACGGGCTGAGCCATCGCCATCTCGCCCATGTAGAAGACGCCGGGGCTGACTTCGACCGGCTGGGTAGACGCGACCGGGTTGGAAACATTCGTCGGGGTGTTGCTGGCCGCCAGCGCCAATTGGTACTGGCCCTGGCTGGTACCCGTGTCCAGATCGTAACGCGTGGCTACGATGATGAACGTGCCGGTCGCAGGCAGCGTCATCTCGATGTATGCATCACTATCGCCGCCGGAGTCGTCATCTTCGGCGAGCACCTGTTCGCTGGCCTGGTCGATCAGGCCTAAGTAGGCATCCAACCCGCCCTGCCCATCCATCAGGATTTGCACGCGGTCGCCTTTTCTGCCGTCGAACTGCCACAGTTCGTAGTAATTCTTGGCGCTGATCTGTCCGCTGACGGTATCGCCGTACGCAATCGCGCCACCCCCGGCAGCTTCCGCCGAGGGGAACGCCGGCACCAACGCCGCGACCAGCACAAGAACAATAGCCAGAGCTATCCACCGATAGAGCCGATACGAAGACATTGTCATTTTCCTCCCAATAAACTGAGCTTGCTGTCAGATTTACCACCCTGCTACTCATTATAGTGAGGCAGCCGCTAAGCGCAATATGAACGCCTCAGGCGTTCGTCGGTGTTTTCGCGCGGTGGTATCCTCACTATGCCATCCCGGCGTGACCACAGCGTGACCACCTGCCGCGCCGCGCGTTTTTTTATCTCGTTTTTACAGAGTATACTCACCATCTTTACACCGCACATGCCCAACGTCGCGCTCGTGACCGAGGTCTCCCGCGCCGGATTCCTGGACTCGTTGTACGCGGCTCTGCGCGCGTGAGGGCGTTCAAACGACGGCTCCGCCCCCGCCAAAACGAGGGGGCGAGAGAAATGAGAATCATGTTATACTCAAACGGGGGTGATAGGGACGAGGGCTTACGATGCGCAGGCACGACGATGGGGATGGCGATACCGGGTATCCGCAGTATGAATGGGCGCTAGAGGCCAGCGGACAGCCGGTGCATATTTCGCAGGCCGCACGCGGCGATACGTACACCTGCCCGTTGTGTTACGGTCGGATGGTCGCCAAGCTGGGCGCGATCAAACAGCATCACTTCGCCCACGACCAGATCAAAACCTGTACCCCGGCCAACGTCGCGCGGGCGGCTGCCGGGCGCTGGATTCTGATCAACTTGCGGCATTGTTTACAGGCGCGCCAGTCGCTGATGATGACGTGGCCCTGCCCGGTGTGCCACCAACAGCACACCGCCGACCTGCTGCGCAGCATCGGCACAGTAGAAGAAGCGTACTACCACGACGAGATCGAATCGGATATCGCGCTGCTGGATCGGGACCAGCGGGTGCGGGCGACGGTGCTGCTGACCCGGCCCACACCGGATATGCTGCTCACGTATTCCCAACACGCGATCATGGCGATCGTGATCGACGTCACCGCGCACCACGACGATCTGCAAGACCTGGCGGGGCTGCTGGCCGGGTCGCGCATCTACGGCGGGGTGTGCGATACGCAAAAAACCGCTGCCGAAACGGGCACCGTCACCGATCCGCACGAACTGCGCCGCTTGCTGGCTGACGCCGTCAGCCGCCCGCCGTACAACATCTACGGGTCGCTTGACAACCTCGGCGGGCTGACTCACGTCTTTCGATTGGGCGACCGGCGGCTGTGGCTGCCGCCGATCCTGTGGCAGCGTGCCATCGGGGGACTGCATCACAAGATCAGCCCGGCGCTGCAAATCGTCTCGCAGGAGTGGCCGCAGGAGGACGGCGCGACCATCGCCCTGTATTACGTCACGGCGGGGCAAACGCTGGCGATTGCCGTGCGGCGCTTCCCGCCCGGCCAGGACGTGTACGCCCGGCTGGACGCATCCGCCTTCCACACGCCAAACCTGACGGCGGCGCGCGTCGCGCGGAGTTTTGCGGAGTTGTAACGGTCAAGCGGTTGTTGGTGATTAGTTGTTAGTTGGTGGTGGTTGGTTGTTAGTGTCTGGCCGCGTATTGTCCCCCGCCGTATCGAGTTGATCGCTCCCTCAGGAAGGATGCACCTGTTCGGCCTCTTGCGAGGCACACGAGTCCGGCTTGTTTTTTGAGCGGCGGTTTTGCAGCACGTTGGTTTTTTCGATCTGGTAGAGGATGAACATCACAAAAATAATGGTGATGCTGGCCGTCATGTCAAAATTAATGTCCCTGGAGACCAGCGACTCCGCGAAATTCGCGGCGTAGCGGTAAACCAGTGCCATCACCACATTCTGAAAGACTTTGCCCGTGATCATCGGCACGATCATTTTCTGCCAGGGATACTGGATCATCGCCAGCGGCACGATGATCATCAGGTCGGGCGCGGGAGTAGCCGACGCCAGCCATACGAAGAGCGGGATCACGGCAGGGCGGCGCTCGATGGTGCGCCGCGTCCAGCGAAACAACGCGCTTTTTTCCAGGTCGTCCACGTTTGCCACGATGGTATGCGCGACCGCATACGACGTGAGCTCGCCAAGCCCCGCGCCGGTCCCGGCGGACGTGCCGAGCGCGACCACCTGGAGGATCGTATCCGCGTAAATCGACAGCGTGAACAGCGGCAGCGCATACGGGATCAAAAATACCAGCGTCATGTTCGACACCAGCCCGATGAAAAACAGGCCGATATACCCGTAATTGGTCAGCTTTTCCATGAAGCTGTTGACCTGCGTCTGGATGCCGCTAAACGCGCCGACCGATCCCAGCCCAGCCATGCCACCCAGGATCAGCAGCGTGATGATGGTGTATTTGATCTCGATCCGAAATCTGCGCAGCAGTGCGACCATGTAACCCTCTACGGATAGGCGGATCGCCGTCTATCACCCGCTTGCATGTAACGCGAGTCTCACTCAGATTTTAGCGCGATACGTGTGGATTGCCGTCTACCCACCAGCGCCACGCTATCGAACGCCAGGGTTCGGTGACGTGTTTCCCCAACCCGATACGCGGCCCTGTTCGCACCTGTTCATCCGGCACTGGCTCGCCCGGCTCGATCCACAAGGCGGAAGCCGGGTCGGTCATGTCGGCGCGATTTGCCTGGCCGGTGATCGCAAACGCCATCGTCAGGCGGCCCGGCCCGCTGGCCCACTCCGTGAACGGGCGACCTGGACGGTTGGCGGCGATCACGTCCAGCCCTTCGAGCGGCTCGGCGGCGCGAATCAACACGGCTGCCGGGTGATCGACCGGTTCGCACACCACGTTTAACAGCCAGTACATGCCATAAGTGAAATAGACGTAGGCGTGGCCCGGCGCTTCCCACATCGGGGCGTTTCGCGGAGTCCGGCCCCGGTGGCTGTGCGAAGCGGCGTCCGCCTGCAAGCGGTACGCTTCCGTCTCGACGATTGTGCCGCTCAGCCGCTGCCCGGCGATGCGCACCAGCCGCGCCCCCAACAGCGCCCGCGCGACGTCCGTCGCGGGCCGGGCAAAAAACGCGCGATCCAGCGCGCGGTTCAGCGCCGCCATAACGCCCGCGCGCCGATGTCCGTCCGGTAATGGATGCCGTCGAAGTGCACGCGCCGCCCGGCATCATACGCCAGCGTAATAGCCGTCGCCATGTCCGGCCCGACGCCGGTCAGGTCCAAGACGCGCCCGCCGGTCGTCACCAGCGTCGAATCTTCGGCAATTCGCGTGCCCGCGTGAAAGATGATCACGCCATCGGGGATGTTCGAGGACAGAATGATCGGGATGCCGGGATCGCTGCGCTCCGGGTACCCGGACGTAACCAGCACGACTGTCACGGCGGCGAGATCGCGCCAGCGTACGTCGAGTTGGTCCAGGCTGCCATCCACGCACGCGTCGACCACGTCGAGAAAATCGGTTTCCAGCAGCGGCAGCACCGCCTGCGCGGACGGATCGCCGAGCCGGGCGTTGAGTTCGAGCGCCATCGGGCCATCGGGCGTCAGCACGACGCCGACATTCAACACGCCCCGAAAGCAGCAGCCCGCCCGTTCTTGCAGCCCGGCCAACGCGGGCAGGATGATGCGCGCCCGCACCTGTTCGGCTAATTCCGGCGTCAACGCGGGCGCAGGCGCAAACGCGCCCATGCCGCCCGTATTCGGGCCGAAGTCGTTATCAAACAACCGCTTGTGATCGGAGACGGCGGGCATCATGGCGATTGATTCGCCATCAGTGAAGGCCATCACCGACACCTCCGTGCCGATCAGCTTCTGCTCGATGACCACCTTGCGGCCCGCGTTGCCGAGCGCGTCACGCTCCAGCAGCGAGCGCAGAATCCCTTCGGCATCCGACTCGCCCTTCGGCAAAAAGACACCCTTGCCGCGTGCCAGCCCGTTCGCCTTGATCACGATGCGGTCGACGGGCGTGCTCATCACGTAATCCAGCGCCGGATCGAGTTCGGTGAACAACTCGTAGGGCGCGGTCGGGACGCCAAAATCGATCATCAACTCTTTGGCGAAACTCTTGGACGTTTCGATCATGGCGGCTTCGCGGCGCGGGCCAAAGATGCGTTTGCCCGCCGCCTCGAACTGGTCCACCAGCCCGCCCGCCAGCGGTTCTTCCGGCCCGACGACGGTCAGATCGACGTCATTCGACTCGGCAAAATCCAACAAGGTCACGATGTCAGTCGAGTCGATGTCGATGTTCTGGGTCATGGGTGTCGCGGCAGTCCCGGCGTTGCCCGGCGCAACACTGATCCGCTTCACGCGCGGCGATTGGGCGAGCTTCCAGGCGATGGCGTGCGCGCGCCCGCTGCCGCCGACTACCAGGACATGGGTCATGATTCCCTCCAGCGGGCGATTTTAGCCGACGATGTGTGAGTAGTGCAGCGCCACCATGATGCGCTTCTGGGCCGGGTAACTCGCCGGTTGAAAGGGCTTGCCGGTCAGCATTTCATATACGCGCTGGTAACGCTGGCTGATGGTGATGATCATGTCGTCCGTCAGCGGGGGCAGATCGTCCTTTTCGCCGTGACCCTGGGCCTGGTACCACAGCCGCACGAACTCCTTGTCGAAGTTTTCCGGCTCCTGGCCCTCTTCAAACAGCTCGTCGTAAGTATCCGAGCGCCAGAAGCGGCTGCTATCCGGCGTGTGCAGTTCGTCGATCAACACCAGATCGCCGTTCAGGTCCAGGCCGAACTCGTATTTACTATCGACCAGGATCAGGTCGGCCAGAATGCACAACTGCCGCCCGCGAATGAACAGCTTGAGCGCCATCTCTTGAATGCGCTCCCACAGCGCGGGATGCACGCCCATCTCGATGACTTCGGCGTGCGTCAGCGGCTGGCCGTGCGCCCGGCCAAACTCCTTAGACGTCGCGGTGACGATCGGGTGTTCAAGCTCCTGGTTTTTGCGCAGCCCGTCGGGGAACTCGATGCCGTAGATCGTGCGCAGGCCCGCTTCGTACTGCGCCCACAGGCTGGAGGGCGTGATGCCGCTGATGAAGCCGCGTACCACGACCGCAATCGGCAGCGGGTTGGCGGTCAGCGCCACCGTTACGTTTGGATCGGGCACGTCGATCACGTGATTCGGCAAAATGTCGGCGGTGTGTTCAAACCACCAGTTCGTGAGCTGGTTCAGCACCTGGCCTTTATAGGGCACCTGCCCTACATGCTGGTTGAAGACACTGAAACGATCGGTAGCGATCAGCACGCGCCGCCCATCGGGGAGCACGTAGTTATCACGTACCTGGCCGCGTTCAGGAGTCAGGCCGGGCAGGTTCAGTGACTTGAGTGCCAGTTCAATTGTGGGGCGGATCTGTCCGGGCGTTAACATGTGTCTTTTGCCTTTTTATCCCTTAGTCCCTTTGTGATGCGATTCCGATTACAGGCTCTGCTCTGCCGGCGTGGTACGCGGCGGGTAACGGTCCAACGGGTCGCTGTGGTCTGGCGGGTATTTACGCCCATTGGCGGCGATCTTCTGCGTGACAATCGTGCTGACGTCCAGGTCCATCACGCTGGCGAGAGTCAGGCAGTAGATCAGCACGTCGGCCAGTTCCTCGGCCATCTGATCGCGGTGCGGCCCGGCAGCCGCCTGCACCGCTGCCGCCTCATTATCCACCCACTGGAACAGCTCCATCAGTTCGGCGGCTTCGATGGCAATCGACATCGCCAGATTTTTGGGCGAGAAAAAACGCCGCCAGTTGCGCTCGGTGTTAAAAGCGTCGATGGCGGTCTTCAAGTCGCCAATGCGCGTTACGTGATCCCCAATAGAGTGCACAGCGTTTACCATCCCTGAATGGCCGGTCACTCCTCAATGATAATGCGGAACGCGTTTTGGGGGAAATCGCGCGCGACCTGTGAAACGGTGCGCGCCGCCACCTGCAAAAAGCTGGTAAAAACCGGCGAAGGGCGCAGACCGTTCCGCCGCACGCCGCCGACCTAATCATCGAAGCGCGATCAAACCAGCGCCCTCACCGGCCTGCTGAACGTTATTCGCAAGGAGTATCGAGCATGGCGACACAACTACGGCTAGTCAATTTTCAGCTTGCGCTGCGGTCCGGGCGGGCGGGACATCTTGAATTCTGGCGTGATAACGGGGATGGCACCTGCACCCGCCTGGCAGACGGGCTGACGTTGACCTATGAAAAATACGACCGGCTGCCCGGCAGGCGGCAGCGTGCCCTGCGCCAGCAGCATCGCCAGCTTGTGTGGGACGATTGATTAGCTGGCAGCCGTAGAAAATCAGCGACGATACGCGGACACCCAACGCGTTTGACTCCCAATCACCTCTCCCCCCAAACTGAAGGGCGCATCGTGTCGCGACGATGCGCCCTTTGGCTGCTGATGGGCTTACGCCCGTAGTTTCACCCACGAATCGCGGGACTTTTCGACGTGTCTGGTTGCACCCTCACGCAGCGCCGTCAGCGATATTCGCCCGTGCTGTAGACGTACACATACGGCGTGTCGAACCCGCCGTCCAGGCTCCAATTGAACGCCCAATAGGCATCGGTGATCGTCATGTTGACGCAGCCGTGACTGTGCCGGTACCCAAAGCCATCGTGCCAGTAAGTGCCATGCAGCGAAATCGCGTTGTCATAATACATCACCCAGGGCACGTTTTCCAGCGAGTAAAAATCGGCCTGTCCTTCCGCGCCGCTCATGTGGCCGTTGCGCTGGCGGGACCACACCTGAAACAGGCCCTCGTTGGTCGCCCAGTCTTCCAGGCCGGACGAGATCAACGTGGCGAAGACCGGCGTATCTTCCTCGTAGGCAACCAGCACCTGCTCGTACAGGTCCACCGCGAACCAGCGCCCCTTGACCTGCGGGGGACGGTCCACCAACAGCACGCGGGCCAGGCTCGTCTGCCGGACCCACTGCTCCGGGCCGACCAGGTACCACTGCCAGCCGTCCAGCTCGACAGCGGAGAAAATGTTGACGCGCGTGTAACGGGCCAGGATCGGGCGGGACTGGTCGCCTGCCGCGCCGGGGTACTGGCTGGGATAGGTCGGCACCAGCATCCACGCCATCGGGTACGTCAGATCACCATCCAGGTATACGCCCGTAAACTCACTGGGCCGCACAATCGCAAGCTGGCTGGCCGGCATCCACTGCCCGTCGTTGATCTGAATCCAATCGCCCTGCGCGCCGGTGACCGATACGTAGTTAAACCCCTCGTCAATCGAGCCAATCGGGTTGCCGCCGGGCGCATCGTAGATCGTTGCCGCGCCGCCGACAATTTTCCGGAACGCAAACCGGGCGATCTCGTCCATGTTGGGTGCCAGCGGGCGCACGTTCGGATGCGGGTGCAGCAGCATTTCATCCAACAGCAGTTGGTACTCCACGCTCGGCAGGCCGGACGTACACCCGGCTCCAAACGGATCGGACAGGCAGATCGACTGGTCCGGCCCGGTCGCATGCGCCAGCCCCGCCGGAACGACCAGGGAGACACTCAGCACAAATAACACGGGAATGATGAAGAAGCGACGATGTGGCACGAGTCATCCTCCGGGCACTCATCTTCGGACGAAATCAGGATCACGGCACGGGCCAGGGAATCATGCGCCGCCCGGCCCACGCAGTTATGTGTATTCT
Source organism: uncultured Anaerolineaceae bacterium (assembly GCA_964393335.1). Lineage (GTDB taxonomy): Bacteria > Chloroflexota > Anaerolineae > Aggregatilineales > Aggregatilineaceae > CAYMTN01. The sequence continues at coordinate 2,069 of CAYMTN010000178.1, read as the reverse complement.
ACCAGATTCAGCGGGGTGATGGCATACGCCCGAAACGCGACTCCCCTACGCGCGCCCTGTCCAGCAGCAGGAGCGCCCTACGAGTTCCCGGCATTCACTTCATCTTCGATCAGACGCCGCACAAAATAGGCCAGCCGCAGCCGGATATCGTCGAATAACTCGCGCGTCGCCGCCAACCGCCCGGCTTCGTCGTCGGCCACGTCCGACGGATCGACCAGCGACCAGTGAATATAGTGCGCGGTGGCAAATTCAGGGGGAATCTCGCCTTCGTGGACGATGTCGCAAACCGTGATCACATAATCGAACGGGATGTCGATGACGTCGGTGTAAAGCTGCATGGACAGCGAATCATGCGGCACACCATGCTCGTCCAACACGCGCAGCGCCATCGCCGGGATCGGGTCTTCGGGCCCTTCCATCCCGGCGCTGGCAGGAATCAGCGCACCGGCGGCCAGGTAACGCGCCAGCGCCTCCGCGATCAACGAGCGCACGCTGTTGCGGCGGCACAAAAACAGCACGTGTTTGGGTTGTTTCAAGCTGGCAAACGGCAGATGATCCGGCGGGCTGCGCAGCTCCCACCAGTGGTGAAAGTCCCGCGTGGTAAGCAGGTTGGCGCTGTAATAGTGACGGCGCGCGTCCCCGATGCTTTTATGCGCGTTGACCAGCGCGCAGTCGGTCAGGATGGTCAGATGGTGCGAGAGCAGGTTTTGGCGCAGCCCGGTTTCGTCCATCAATTCCGAGTTGGTGCGATCGCTGGCCAGCAGCAGCTCAAATAAACGCAGACGGTTCGGATCGGCCAGAGCCTTGAGGATGTCGATGACTTGTTCGTCGGATAACATAGCTGCTTTCCTGGTAGCGTGTTCGGTGCTCGGACAAAAAACACGGGTAAATGGGCCTGCGCGCTAACCAACCACCGATCGCGCCACCTGCCGGATCACCCAGCGTAGATTCGCGTTACCAACCACTTCCAACGCGGACTCGCAGGCGGTTTGGGCGGCGGCCAACTCGCCTTTTTGATCGGCTTCATACGCGGCCACTAACCACGCCAGCGCCCGGTAATCACCCTGCGGGGCATCCGTGCTGAGATCGTCGCGCCGCCCGGCCAGCACATCCAGCAGCGTCGTGATCGTGTCCACGCTCTGCTGCGGCTGGTTCAGCCCGGCGTATGAATTGGCGATCAGCGCGTAAATGAACGCCAAATCCTTCACGTCGGCCTTTTCGTTGCGATCCAGCAGCGCCAGCGACTGCTGCGCCGCCTGGAGCGTAGCCCGCCGCCGCTCCAACTCATTGAGTGTCTCGCGCAGGTCTTCAGACGCGCGGCGCGCCAGGTTGGCATACACCGTGACCTTCTGGTAATACTCGGCGGCCTTTTGGAGATCGCCCTGCGTGCGGTACGTATCCGCGATGGCTTGCAGCGTAGCGCTGATGCGCTCGTCGCTGCGCGGTGCGACCGCGCCTTCAATCGCCAGCGCCTCTTCCAGCGCGACAAACGCCTGCGTATAATTCTCGTTTTCGGCGTATAGCCCGCCCAGAATCCGCAGCGTGTTGGTGTAGGCCACCGGCTGTAAATCGCGGTCCATATAGACCAGCGCCTCGTGATAACGCGCGATCGCGCCGTTCAGGTCGCCGCAGTCTTCCTGCGCTTCGGCCAGCAGGTACAACGTTTCGACCAGGCGCGCGTTCGCCTGCTGCGGTTGGGCTTTTTCGGCTTCCAGCGCGCTGCGCAGCGGCTCGATAGCGTCGGCGGGCCGCCCGGCAGCGTGCAGCGCCTGGCCCAATGCCCGCCACGTTTCGGCAATGGCGACGGTCTTGGGCTTGTGGTGGCGCAGCGCCTCGCGGAACGACCGCTCGGCCTCATCGTACTGTTCCTGGCTGCGGTACGCTTCGGCAATGGCGTGATGCGTCAGGCCGATCTCAACCGGCGACTGATCCGGCAGGTCGGCAGACAAATCGAGCGCCTCGGTCCAGGCGTCGCGCGCCTCGGCGTAACGCTCCATCTGGGCATAGGCGCGGCCCAGGTTACGCAGCGTGTCGATCCGCTCGCGGACGAACATCGGCGCGGGCTGGTA
>CAYMTN010000177.1:0-11291 GCA_964393335.1 uncultured Anaerolineaceae bacterium | reverse complement strand
CAGCGCCAGCGGACCGCCATCGCGCGCACGCTGGCCTTGCAGCCGGACCTGCTGCTGATGGATGAGCCGTTCAGCAGCCTGGACGCCCCGACGCGCGAGGACCTGCAAAACCTGATCCTCAAGCTGCAGGCCGAAATGCACCTGACGAGCGTGATCGTCACGCACGCCATCGAAGAGGCGGCGATCCTGGGCCGGAAAATTCTCGTCCTGGGCGAGCCGCCGAACAGCGCCCCGGTGATCGTATCGAATCCCGATGCGGGCACGCCGGGGTATCGCAGTACGAAGGGTTTTTTGGAGAAATGCAACGAACTACGCCTGCTGCTGGGTCTGAGCAGTTAACCACGACCGGCACCACCCCTCACAGCGACCTGCTGCGCGACGGGCTGCGCATCGCTGCGGCACGGCTGCTCAACCTGGCGCTGGCGCTCGTAATTTTTATCGTGTGCTGGACGGCACTGGCCGCCTACCTGCACCGCGACATCATGCCCTACCCCTGGCAGGTGTGGCCGGTCTTTGTCGAGCAGATTCAGGGCGAGCTGTGGACGCATACCGTCGCCAGCGCGCAGCGCGTGCTCAAGGCGATCGGGCTGGCGGTGCTGGTCGCCACGCCGGTCGGCATGGGTCTGGGGCAGATTCGCGTGCTCAACCGCATTTTTTCGCCGCTGATCGGGCTGGTGCACCCGATCCCGAAGATCGTGTTTCTGCCCGTGATCCTGGTCGTGATGGGCGTGGGCGAGGCGTCCAAGGTGTTTTTGATCGCGCTGATCCTGTTCTTCCAGATTCTGGTCGTGGTGCGGGACGAAGCGGCCAGCCTGCGCCCGGAGCTGATCCAGTCGGTGCGCTCGTTGGGCGCAGGGCGGCGCGCGCTGTTCCGTTACGTGTACCTGCCCGCGTCCTTGCCCGCCGTGTTGACGGCGCTGCGCGTATCGGTCGGCACGGCGATTGCGGTGCTGTTCATCGCGGAGCAGTATTCGACGCGCGAGGGACTCGGCTACTACATCGTCACGCTGACGTGGCAGCGGCTGCGCTTCGAGCGCATGTACGCGGGTATCCTGGCGATGAGCCTGCTGGGGCTGACGCTGTACGTGGTGGTGGACGTGCTGGAGCGCATCGTCGGGCGCTGGCGGCGGGCGGGGGAGACGTGAGCAGCTTACAGCAATAAGTTTCAACAGAGGAAAAAGGCAAACACCAGCGATAAGCTTTCAGCTTACAGCAATAAGTATCTATCTGAGGATTGTTTTGGTAGGGGCGCTGCTTGCCGCGCCCAGGACAAGATAAACACTGTTTTTACTGTATTGGCCTCACCCCCGTCTCGTTCCTCTGCGAGGACCTCGACTCCCCCTCTCCATTCAAATGGAGAGGGGGAAAGGCCAAGCGCAGGCGAGGCCAGGGGGTGAGGCTCGCAAGAAACCATGCAAGCTATTTGATGGAGTGATGCGAGGACTCAGCCCATGAACGAAGATTCTGTGTTACGTAACCAACTGCTGCACCTGCTGCGCGGCGGCAACGCGCACATGACGTTTGACCAGGCGGTCGCCGATTTTCCGCCGGAGCACTTCAACACCAGACCGCCCAACGTGTCGTACTCGTTCTGGCACCTGCTGGAACATATCCGCATCGCGCAGTGGGACATTCTCGAATTCGTCCGCCGCCCGGAGCACGCGTCACCGCGCTGGCCGCAGGGCTATTGGCCGCACCCCGACGCGCAAGCCGATCAGGCCGCGTGGGACAAAACGATCCACTCGTTTCACGCGGATATGCAGGCGCTTCAAACGATGGCCGACAATCCCGAAGTCAATCTGACCGCGCCGCTGGCCCACGCGCCCGATTACACCGTGCTGCGTGAGCTGCTGCTGGTGGCCGACCACAACGCCTATCACATTGGCGAATTCGCGATTTTGCGGCAGATCGTCGGCACGTGGCCGCCTGGCCATTAGGCTGTCATGTCCGACCACGCCACGTATGTTCAGGATATGTTCGGGCGCATCGCGCGGCGCTATAACCTGATGAACCGCCTGATGACGTTCGGGCAAGACGGGCGCTGGCGGCGGTTCGTCGTGCAGCAGGCGGCGCTGCCACCGGGCGGCTGGCTGCTGGATATCGCCACCGGCACGGGCGACATCGCGTTTGAGGCGCGGCGGCGCGTGCCCGATCTACACGTCGTCGGCGCGGATTTCGCGCTGCCGATGATGTGCGTCGGGCAGCAGCGCCCCGGCGCGGACGCCGTCATGTGGCAGGCCGCCGATACGCTGCGCCTGCCCTACCGTGACCGGATGTTTGACGGCGTGACCAGCGGTTACCTGTTCCGTAACGTGACCGACATCCCCGGCGCGCTGGCCGAACAGGTGCGCGTGCTCAAGCCCGGCGGGACCCTGGTCACGCTGGATACGACGCCGCCGCCGCGTAACCTGCTGCGCCCGTTTATCCAGTTTCACCTTACGTGCGTGATCCCCACGCTGGGCCGCCTGGTCACCGGGCAGGCCGACGCCTACACCTACCTGCCCAAAAGCACGCTCGGCTTCAAGACCGCCGACGAACTCGCCGCGTTGATGCGGGCGGCGGGGCTGGTCGACGTGGGCTACCGGCGGTTCATGTTCAAGACGATGGCCGTGCATTGGGGCCGCAAACCGGCGCAGGTGTGATCCACGCACGAACTCCAAAGCCCACTACCGAGGGCGCGGCGGACCGGGACACGGCGGCGCGATTCTGTTATACTCAATAGTGGAGTCTGGTTTGCATCCGAAGGAGCAGTTAACCCATGAAAATCAGCGCACGAAACGCACTCAAGGGCACGGTCAAACAGATCACGCCCGGCGCGGTCAATACCGAAGTCGTGATCGAACTGCCCGGCGGGATCGAGGTCGTGTCGATCATCACCAAAACGTCGGCAGAAAACCTGGGTCTGGCGGTTGGCAAAACCGCCTACGCCGTGATCAAAGCGTCGAACGTGATGGTCAGCGTTGACGACTGAGCCGCTTCGCCACACTCACCTGCCCAATCTGTCATGATCGCTGATTCCCAACGCCTGATCGTCGGCATTTCCGGCGCAAGCGGTGCTATCCTGGGCATTCGCCTGCTGGAAGTGCTGCGCCAGGACACAGCGATTGAAACGCACCTGGTCTTGAGCGATGCGGCCAAGATCACGATCGCGCAGGAAACCGGCTGGAAGATCAGCGACGTCGAGGCGCTGGCGGACGTGGTCCACAAACCGGCCAATATCGGCGCGAGCATCGCCAGCGGATCGTTCAAAACGCGCGGTATGGTCATCGTGCCGTGCAGCGTCAAGAGCCTGTCCAACGTCGCGCACAGCAACACGGCGGACCTGCTGGCCCGCGCCGCCGACGTGCAGTTAAAAGAGGGCCGCCCGCTGCTGCTGGTCGTGCGGGAGACTCCGCTGCACCTGGGACACCTGCGCTTGATGGTGCAGGCTGCCGAAATCGGCGCGGTGATCCTGCCACCCATCCCGGCCTTCTATAGCCATCCGCAAACGGTTGATGATATAGTTAACGGCACCGTAGGCCGGATTCTGCTGCGACTGGGGATCGACAACGATCTGTACCTGGAATGGCTCGGTTTGAAAGGCAAAACGTGATGTTTGACCTGCCCGTGCTGCCCGACGAAATGCGCCCGCTGCTGCGCGATTTTCTGGCGGCCCAATCGACGATGGCGCTGGCGACCGCCGGGTTGACTGACGGACGCCCGCAGGTTGCGCCGTTGTTCTTCGCCAGCGACGAGGATTTGAACCTGTACTGGATTTCTGACCCGGAAAGCCGTCACAGCGCCAACATCGCGGACTGGAACGACGTGGCCGTTGCGATCTACGCCGACACCTGGGAATGGTCCGGCATCAAGGGCGTGCAGCTTGAAGGGGACGCCATGCCGGTTACCGGCGAAGACGAACGCCAGCACGCCCTGGCCGTCTACCGGGCCAAGTTCCCCTTTGTCAGCGACAAATTCGCTGAGCTGATCGAAGAAAGTATGGTCTACACCCTGCGCCCGTGCTGGATACGCTGGCTGGATAACGCGCGGCGTTTCGGCTACAAACAGGAATATTCGCTTGTTCCGTCTGAGACTGAGATAGACGATTCGGAATAGGCCAGGGGCAAAACCACCGCAGACCCCGGCGTGATCGTGGCACGATTCCACCGCCAACCGCTATACTATGAGGGTAACCTGCCGGAAGCAGACAGGGCACACCCGGAATACCAGCCAGAAATCCCCCTGAAAGACACGTATCGCGCGTCGAGGGGCACAGGATGCCCTTCTGTGCGTGATGTGAATCAGGTATTTGGTCCCTGTCGTGAACCACGAAGGAGGGATCGTGGAGAGCACCGTTGTCGTCGAGCTTTTTTTGACGCTCGCCTTGATCATCGCGGGCGCGCAACTGGCCGGATCGCTGGCGCGGGCCGCCGGGCAGCCGCGCGTGTTCGGCGAGCTGCTGGCCGGGGTCTTGCTCGGCCCGACCGTCCTCGACATGCTGCACTGGGGCACCTTCCATAACCCGGAGCTGCTCGGCAGCACCATCGAGGAATTTGCCGAGCTGGGCGTTTTGTTTTTGATGTTCATCGTCGGGCTGGAAGTCCACCTGCGCGAGCTGTTGTCGGTCGGTAAGGTGGCGATCTGGGGCGGTGTCGCGGGCGCGGCGCTGCCGGTCGTGATGGCCCTGCCGAGCGTGATGATCTTCGGGTATTCGGTCGAAGCGGCGCTGTTTGTCGGCGTGATCCTGGCGGCAACATCGGTCAGCATCTCCGCTCAAACCATGCTGGAACTGGGCGTGCTGCGCACGCGGGAAGGCATCGGCCTGCTGGCAACCGCCGTCGTGGACGACATTCTGGCGATCCTGCTGCTGTCGGTCGTGATCGCCACCCTGGGGTCGGACGGCGGCTCGTCTGCCGGTGCCCTGATCTGGATTTTCGTGCGCATGGTGCTGTATCTCGGCGGTGCGCTGGCGGTCGCGTGGTTTGCGCTGCCGCGCATGATCCACTGGCTGCACCATTCCCGGCTGTTTTCAACCGGCATCGCGTCGTATGCGCTGATCATGGCGCTCGTATTTGGCTGGTCGGCGGACGTGCTGGGCGGGGTCGCGGCCATTACCGGGGCGTTCATCGCCGGGATGGGCCTCAGCCAGACGAACCCGAAGGTCAAGGACGAGATCGAGGAAACCGTGCACCGCCTGTCCTATTCGTTCCTGGTGCCGGTCTTTTTCGTCAACGTCGGGCTGCATACCGATCTGACCGAGATCGGCCTGGACCTGCTGCCGCTGGCGGCGCTGCTGGTGGCGGTAGCCGCCGTTTCAAAAGTGGCCGGCAGTGGCATCGGCGCGCGGTTGGGCGGCTTTGATACCGGCGAATCGGTGCGGCTGGGCGTGGCTATGATCTCACGCGGTGAAGTCGGCCTGATCATCGCCACGCTGGGGCTGTCGAACGGGCTGCTGGACCGCGACCTGTTCCAGCCGGTGTTCCTGGTCATCTTGCTGACGACGGTCATGACGCCGCCGCTGGTACGCCTCGCGTTCCGGGGCCGTACTTCGTCCTCGCTCGCGTTCTCAACCGATACGGCTGCATAAGGAGGTCGCCATGTCTAAACTTGTGATCCTGATTACCACGCACATCGACAAGGGCCTGACCGTTGCCGAGGCATGGGAGGCCGCCGGAGCACCGGGCGTGACGCTGGTCGAAAGTTTCGGCCTGCACCACCTGCGCGAAAAAAGTAAGTCGCTGGAGATTCCCCTGTTTGTCTCGATGGCGCGCGTCATGCGCCAGATCGAAGAAACCAACCAGACGATTTTTTCGGTCGTCGACGATCATCTGGTCGATACCCTGATCGACGCGGCCTGCCGCGTGTTGGGAACCGAATCGCTGGATCAGGAGGGGTCCGGCGTGGCGTTTGTGCTGGACGTCGAGCGGATCATCGGCATGCGGCCCCAGCGCGGCACCCCATCCGGGTAACGTGCACAGGATAACAGGACGTGAGTGATACCGCTGCTTCTTCCGCCGGGCGCGTGCTGGCGCTGATCCCGGCTTATAACGAAGGGGCGCGCGTGGCCGCCGTGATCGACGGCGCGCGGGCGCACCTGCCGGTGCTGGTCGTGGACGACGGCTCGACCGACGACACTGCGTCACACGCCGAGTCCGCCGGGGCCGAGGTGCTGTACCAGCGCCCCAACCAGGGCAAAGGCGCGGCGCTGCGGGCGGGATTCCGGCGCGCGCTGGAGGCGGGTTACGACGCCGTGATCACGCTCGACGCCGACAACCAGCACGATCCCGCCGAGATTCCGGCATTTCTCGACGCCTACGCCGCGCGCCAGCCGGACCTGATCATCGGGGAACGCGCGTTCAAGCACATGCCGTTTCCGCGCAACATCTCCAACACGATTGGGCGCTGGTTGTTTTCGTGGGCGCTCGGCCAGCGCGTGACCGATAACCAGTCCGGCTACCGGCTGATCAGCCGCCGCCTGATGGAAGCGACACTCGCCAGCCGCGAGCAGGGCTTTGAATTTGAAGTCGAGATGATCGTGACGTGCGTGCAGCGCGGCTACACGCTGGAAGGCACTCCGATCCGCACGATTTACGGTGACGAAACAAGCCACATCAAACCGCTGCAACAGATGATCCACTTTTTCCGCGTGGTGTGGCAGACACGGCGGGTCATGCGGCGTGACGCGTCACGGCGCAGACGCGTGCTGCCAGTGCTGCTGCTGGTGCTGATGGCGGCAGGCGCGGCGCTGGCAATCACGCAGGCGCAAAACCGCGATTCGGACGCCACGCAGGCCGCCGCGAACCCGTTCACCGGGTACCCGACTCCGGCCCCGGTGACGTTCATCCCGCCGACGCCGCTGCCGGTCACGCCACCGCCCACCGAAGAAACGCCGGTCGGCCAGCCCGCGCCGGACGTCACGCTGCCGACCCTGGACGGCGGCACGCTGCGCCTGGACGATTTCGCCGGGCAGATCGTGTTTTTGTCCTTCTGGGCGACGTGGTGCGTCCCCTGCCAGGAAGAAATGCCGCTGCTGCAATCGGTGTACGACACGCGCGGCGATGAAGGAATCGCCGTGATCACGATCACCGATCCGGCCGATGGGCAAGACGAAGGCGGAATCCGCACCTTCATGCAGCGCTTCGACCTGACGCTGCCGGTCGCGCTCAGCACGGACTTGGCGTTTTTCCAGGCGTGGGCCGTCGCGCAGATTCCGACGACGTACATCATCGACCGCGCCGGAATCGTGCGCTTCCGCCACGTTGGGGCGCTGCACGATCACGACGTAGCGACCTACCTCGATCTGTTGGACGCGTCTTAATCATGGGAAACGGGCTGGCGGCGGTCGGCTTTGGGCTGGCGGCGTCACTGTCGTGGGGCACCAGCGATTTTAGCGGCGGGCTGGCCACCAAACGCACGCCGGTCTTTGGCGTGATGGCCGTATCGTACGGCGTCGGGCTGGTGCTGTTGGTGGCGCTGGCGCTGGTCCGCGCGGAGCCGGTCGGCAGACTGGCGGACCTGACCTGGGCGGCAGCGGCGGGAGTCTCCGGCGGGTTGGGGCTGGCCGCGCAGTACCGGGCGCTGGCCGTAGGCCGGATGGGCATCGCCGCGCCGGTCGCCGCCGTGCTGGGCGCTGCGATCCCGGTCGTCTTCAGCGCCGCCGCCGAAGGACTGCCCGGCCCGATGCAGCTTGGCGGATTTGCGCTGGCGATCCTCGGCGTGTGGCTGATCTCGCGCCCGTCCAGCCTGGGCGGGCATCCGGATGGGCTGGGGTTGGCGCTGGTAGCGGGCTTCGGATTCGGGCTGTTTTTCGTGCTGATGGATCAGGTCAGCGACGGCGCGGTTTTCTGGCCGCTGGTGTCGGCGCGGGGCTGTTCGCTGGTGATCATGCTGATCCTGGCGCTGAGCAGCCGCCGCGCGTGGCTGCCCACGCGGCGCGCGCTGCCGGTCGTGCTGCTGGCGGGCGTGCTGGACGTGGGCGGCAATACGTTTTTTCTGCTGGCGTCGCAGGCCGGGCGGCTCGACGTGGCGTCGGTGCTGTCGTCGCTCTACCCGGCGGTGACGGTGCTGCTGGCGCGTTTTGTGCTGGACGAGCACGTTTCGCGCGTGCAGGCAGCGGGCGTCACCGCCGCGCTGATCGCCATCCCGCTGATCGCAGGCTGAGACGCGGATCAACGCGCCCCGGCGTACTCCTCGACCCGGTCCAACCATTCGCCGACTAAGGCGCGGAACAATCCCTCCTGCTCCATCGTCAGGCAGTGCCCGGCGCGGTCCAGAACGGCGAACGTCGCGCGCGGGTAATTTTCCAGAATGCCCCATGCGTCACGGTAGCCGCATACGTCGTCCTGCCGCCCGGTGAGGATCAAAGCCGGGACCGGGCAGGGCGCGGACAGCGCGTCGGGATCGAACGACAGCGCGGGCCGCTGCCGCAGCCGCGCCAGATACCCGTGATCGGCGGCGGCAACGGCGGGCGCGATCACCGCCTGCCAGCCCTCGACCAGCGCCGCGCCCTGCACGACGGCCATCCCGTCAATCGACTGGCGCAGGTCCGGCGGCAGGCTGCGCAGCAGTGGCCCGTCAAACACCAGCGTCGTACGCGGCGGCAGATGACGCTCGGCGGCCTCACCCGGAATAGCCGGGACCGTCAGCAACAGGCCGTCCAGCCGCGCCGCCCGGCGATAGACAACACCCCGCGCCAGATAGCCGCCATACGACAACCCCGCCACGACAAACCGCCCCGGTGCCACACGGTCGATGAATTGCAGCAGCACGTCAAGCACCTGATCCTGGCATACGAGCCAATCCGGCGCGGGCGTCTGACCCATGCCGGGCAGGTCCAGGTAAATGCGCTGCCACCCGTCACGCTCTGCGAAAAGCGGCTCCATCTCGCGGATCATGTGCCGCCGGTCGAGCGGCATGCCATGTAACATAAGAAGCGGCCTGCCCTCGCCACGCAGCTCGTACTGGATCGTGATCGTCTCCAACTGGCACTCCATCGTGATTTCCTCCTTTTGGACATACGCGCCTCTGAATGATAGCACATGCGTTCTGTATTGGCCAGGATTGCGCATCGCGTCCGGGGCGACCCGCTGGCGTGAATCCGCCCCACTGCAAAACCCAACCTTGACAGCGCCGCAGTCAGTCGATAGAATCCCTTATTGAAAACATTTTTCAATTATGCGCCGTAAAAATCGCCAGAGGTCCTGATCATGATCACCCGTTTTGAGACGCTCGCCGAGCAACTCCGCACGCAAGGGCACCGGCTGACCCAGCCGCGCTGCGCGATTCTGCGCGTGTTGATCGCCGCCCCCAAACCCCTCTCGCCTGCCGAAATCCAGGCGCGCGGGCAGGCGTTTTGCGCCGAGTTGGGCCTGGTCACGGTGTACCGGATGCTCGAACTGATGGAAACGATGGGGGCTGTGCGTCCGGTTCACCTGGCAGACGGCTGTCACGGGTACGCGCTCGCCACGCCGGGCCACACGCATCACGTCGTCTGCGAGCAGTGTCACGCGGTGGTCGAGGTGGCGGGCTGCGAGTTGGGCGGTTTTTTGGACCGGGTCGCGCAGCGCACCGGGTACGCGATCACCGGCCACTGGCTGGAAATCTCCGGCCTGTGCGAAGCATGCCAACAAACGACCGGCGATGATTCGCGCCAAGGAGCAGCTTGAGTCTGATGGTTCACAAACGCGCCTGCCTGGCAGGTTTGATCGGTCTACTCGTGTTCGCGCTGGCGCTGCCAGCCCTGCCGGACCGCGCGCACGCGCAATCCCGGCTGCATGTCGTCGCCAGTTTCAGCATTCTGGCGGATATCGCGCAAAACGTCGCGGGAGATGCGGCGGTCGTCGATTCGTTGATGCCGCGCGGCACCAACCCGCACGCCTACGAACCGTCCGCGCAGGACGTGGTCACGCTCAGCAACGCGGGAGCCGTGTTGATCGTCGGCATCAACTTCGAGGAAAGCCTGACATCCGTGCTGCAACAAGTAGGCGGCGACCGCGTGGTGATCGTGTCGCAGTGCGTGCCGGTCCGCGCGCTGCCGGGCGCGTCCGGCCCGGCTGATTCCGGCACGCCGACCGGAGCGGGCACGGCCACGCCAACTGGCACGGCGAGCGGCGACATGGCCACCACCTGCGAGACGCACCATGCCGCGCTAGAGGCCGCGTTTGGCCTGGATCACGTCGCGGCGGGCGATACGCTGGGCGTGGTGTACACGGGTGTGTGTGGGGATGCCGGGCATTCCCAATCTACTGCGGCATCGGGCTGCGACCCGCACGTATGGACCGACCCGGTTAACGCGGGCCTGTGGGCGCTGATGATCCGCGATACGCTGAGCGGCCTCGATCCGGCCAACGCGGACAGCTACGCCGCCAACACGGACGCGTACCTGAGCCAGCTCGCCGCGCTGAGCGCGGCCATCCAGACCCAGATCGACGCCATACCGGACGCTCACCGCACCATCGTGACCAACCACCAGGCGCTGAACTATTTTGCGGCGCGTTACGGGTTGGCGGTGGCCGGGGTGATCCTGCCGGGCGGCGGCACGGCGTCGGAGCCGTCCGTACAGGACGTGCTGAAACTGATCCAGACCATCAAAGACCATCACGTCCCGGCGATTTTCACCGATACGACCGTCAGTGAAAACCTCGCGCAGCAGATCGCGGGCGAATCCGGCGCGGTGGTCGTGCCGCTGTACACCGGATCGTTGAGCGAGACGGGTGGCCCTGCCGCGACCTATATCGACTACATGCAGTATGACGCGTCAGCCATCGCGGACGCGCTGCGTTGAGGGCGCGTACCGTTGACTGTTGACCGTTGACTGTTGACCGTGAACCGCAGACCGTTGGCCGTAGACCGTGCGCGGCGCTCTTTTTACGGTTCACGGTTTACGGATAACTGATAACCAATAACCGTCCCCAGGGGAACCATCATGGTTGAACTATCGATCCACTCGCTAATCCACCGCGACACCGGGGTTACTGACACCGGCTGTGATGACCCACAGCGCGTCATGCTGGCCGACGCCCTGTCGGCGGGCTATAACGGCGACCGCAGCCTGGACAGCGTCTCGTTTGAGGTGTACGAGGGCGAACGCGTGGGTATTGTCGGGCCGAACGGCGCGGGAAAATCGACGCTGTTCAAGGCGATTGTCGGCCTGCTGCCGCACCAGGGTTCGATCTCGATCCGGGGCGCGTCGTGCAAAGACAGTCACGCGAAAGTCGGGTACGTGCCGCAGCACGAAGCGATCGATTGGCGGTTCCCGGCGACGGTGTGGGACGTGGTCATGATGGGCCGCGCCCGCCAGATCGGGTACGTGC
>CAYMTN010000176.1:0-11361 GCA_964393335.1 uncultured Anaerolineaceae bacterium | reverse complement strand
CACCTTCGGCTTTGAAACCCTCTACCACTACTGGTACCGCGTGCCGGGGCAGTAGGGCAGCGCCCCCGACTCGTCTACCCCGCCGTGAAATAGGCGTACAACGCCTGCACGTTGCGCCCGAATCGCTCTGGATCGCGCCAGGTGCTGAACGCGGCGGGGACCGGAGTCCCGGCGGCGTCGTCCGCCGTGCCACCGCTGGCGGCGACCTGCGTGATCGTCTGGCGCAGCGCCGCCACGTAGCGCCGCAGACCGGCGAACGCGTCAGGCGTGCAGACCGCGCCATGCCCCGGCACGACCACGTCTACCGCCGGAGCCAGCGCTTCAATCTCCCCGGTGATGCGCACGTTTTCGTCGGGATTACCATCTCCCATCCAGGGATGAATCTCGTTGAACAGCAGGTCGCCCACAAACGCGATTTGATCGCCCGGCAGGTAGAGGATCGCGTCACTTTCGGTGTGCCCGCCGCCAAACGTGATGATCTCGACGGTGCGCGCCAGGTTGTGCAGCACGAGCCGCCGCTCAAACGTGGTCGTCGGCGTGCGCAGCGCCAGCCGGGGCAGGTCCGGCTCCACCAGCCGGTACAGCTCGATCTCTTCGGTGAGCGGTGCGTCCGGCTGATTTTCGTGGTCCCGCAGGGCACGCGTGATGTTCTCGCGCAGGTTGGCGACCACCGCCGGGATGCGCTCGATCATGATCGCGTGGGTGCGGTGCGTGCTGATGATCGCGGTTTCGTCGGGCAGCGCCGGGTTGCCGAGCACGTGATCCGGGTGCCAGTGACTGTTCACGGCGAGGGCCGGGGCGCGGCCCGTGACCTGTTCGGCAGCCGCCACCAGATCACGCGCGGAAGTGGGCGACATGCCGGTATCGAAAATCAACGTGCGGTCGCCCAGGTCGATGATGCCGGCGTTGGAGCGGGCCGCGCCCCCGTCCCGGCTGATGGCGGCATACACCCCGTCTGTCAGGGGTTCGAGGTGAAAATGACGCGAAACAGGTTGTGTGGTCACCGTTCATTCCTTCCGGAAGATTAGAATATTCTGGTGGATGATGTTCGGTACAAACGCGCTGGGATAGCCATACGGACGGATGCGCGACCCGGTGCTATACCAGATTTTTTCGCCCTTGAACGTCCAGCCGAGCGCCTGGTAACGCCGGGCGACGATGGCCGAGGTGTGAATGTACGCGCCGTCTTGATAGGCGTCACGCAGAATCATGACGAAATAACGGCGCGGTCGCAGCACGCGCAGCAGCTCCCGCCCGACATCCTCCAGCGCGGCAAAAAATGCGTCGAAGCTGCCGCATTTGCTCAGATCGCGCGGGTCGTCGCTGTAGGGAATATAACTGCTGCGGCGGTTGGCGCGGTCATATAAGGCGCTGCCCGGCGTGCCGGACATCGTTTTTTCAAGCTCCGGGCTGTACGGCGGATCGGTGGCGATAAAATCAACCGATTCGGCGGGCAGCGTCGGCAAAATCTCGCGGCAGTCGCCCAACCTGAATGCGTGCGGTGGGATGGCTTCCTGCTCGCACACGGCCTGGTAGATGGCGACCGATTCGGGGTTCAGCTCGATGCTGAGCGAGTCACGTCCGGCCAGGTGCGCGCCCAACGCGGTCCCGCCCGCGCCGCCAAAGGGATCGAGCACGCGCTCGCCGCGTTTGGTGAAAAACTCGATCAGTTCCTGCATCAACTGGGGGGGCTTGTTGCCGCCCTGGCGCTTGCGCAGATCGTGGCCCAGGATCGACGGGTAGGTGGTGCGCAGCACGGACTTGGTAAACCACAGCCATTCGGCCCCGGTCAGGTCGTTCAGACGGTTGCGCGGGTGCTGGTCGCCGGAATCAGGCCGCTGGCCGTTGGGGGTGCGGGTATGGCCCGGTTCCGGCTGGAGCATTTGGGTCACGATGTGCTGCGCCACGTGGGCCAGCAGGCGTTCGCCGCCGTCGGGCAGACAGCCGGCCAGCGAGACC
This sequence comes from uncultured Anaerolineaceae bacterium, assembly GCA_964393335.1. Lineage (GTDB taxonomy): Bacteria > Chloroflexota > Anaerolineae > Aggregatilineales > Aggregatilineaceae > CAYMTN01. Next base: position 9,402 of record CAYMTN010000176.1, on the reverse strand, counting down.
GGCACGTCAAACGTTTCGCTGAGCGTCGAATCGATGATCTGGCGAATATGCTCGATCATGTCGTGTTCTGGCGTGGAATCCGTCATGCGCCATCCTTTGTGCCGTGAATCTCCCGCGAGTCAGTCCGTGCTTACCACCTAAGTTTATCATTCTTTTCGAATCGCGGTCGAAAAGGCGTTTTTGGGGGGGCAGGTAGGCCCGCCGGTCACCGGGGTCAGTCGTCCGGATCGAGCGTGCTGCCCCGGCGGATCGCATCGTCACCGAACCGCTCGCGCAGCGCGTCGAGCGTGGCTTGCAGGCGGCGGTTTTCTTCGAGCGCGGCCTGATCGTCCCATAGCCCCAACTGCCGGTGCGGCGTCTGGAATCCGCTCAGGCCCACGCCGATCAGCCTGACCGGGGTGCGGGCGGGCCAATACTGCTCGAACAAGACCATCGCCGCCACATAAATCTCGTCATCCTGGTCGGTCGTGTGATCGAGCGTGGTCTGGCGCGTCAGCGTGGTGAAATCCTCCCAGCGCAGTTTGATCTTGATCGTGGTGCCGCTCAACCCGGCGCGGCGCACCCGCCGCCCGACGTCGTCCGACAACTGGCGCAGCACGCGGGCCAGCACGGCGGCATCCCGTTCGTCGCGGCTGAACGTGGTTTCGCTGCTGATCGACTTGACTTCGTGCTCGGTTTCGACCGGGCGCTCGTCGACGCCGCACGCGCGGCGGGCCAGGTCCACGCCCAGTTTGCCGAACCGCCGTTCGAGGTCGTCGGCGGGCCAGCGGGCCACGTCGCCAATCGTGCGCAGGCCGAGGCGTTGAAGCTGGTCGGCGGTTTTCGGCCCGACGCCCCACAGCTCCTGGATCGGCAGTGGGGCCAGAAAAGCCGCTTCGTCGCCCGGCGGCACGACCGTGATCGCGTTGGGCGGGCTGCCGGTGCGCGCGCCCGCTTTGCCGACGTTGTTGGCGATCTTCGCCACCAGTTTATTGGACGCCACGCCCAACGAACACGGCAGCGCGAGGTCGTCGTTGATCTGCTGCTGCAAGCGGCGCGCGATGGCGGTGGCAGGGTCGGGCAGCAGCGTCACGTCCAGAAACGCTTCGTCAATCGACAACTGCTCGACCAGCGGCGTCAGGTCTTGCAGGCGCTCCATGACGGCGTGCGAGGCATCGCGGTAATCCTGAAAATGATGGGGGATGATCGCCAGGTGGGGGCACAACCGCCGCGCGACTGCCATCGGCATAGCCGAGCGCACGCCGAAGCGCCGCGCTTCATACGAACAGGATGCCACGACTCCGCGCTGGTCCGGCTGGCCGCCGACGGCAAACGCCTTGCCCGCCAGCGACGGATCGCGCTGCTCTTCGACCGCGCAGAAAAACGCGTCCAGGTCCAGGTGCAACACTTTGCGAGTCATCGTGCCATCTCCCGCTTAAGCCCCATCGTAGCGGGAATCGTGTTTTTGGCAAGCCGCCGCCTGCGGGCGGCTCTGAAACGCCCCCTGTGCTGCCGGTGACGTCTAGCTGCGTCCCGGGTTTTCCGGCACACGCACTAGCGAGAGGCAGGCTGGCTCAAAGTATTTCATCCAGAACGCGGCGGCCTGGAGATCGGCGCGGGCCGGCATGGTGTTGAACAGGTCCAACATATGCCCGATGGTTTTCTCCGCGCCATCCAGCGTTGTACGGAGCCGCTTGAGCGCGTCGGCCTGATCCTGTTCGGCTAGCGCGCGGGTGCGTTCGATTTCGATCCGCGCCTTACTTTCGTCGCGCTCGATGCGCAGCCGCTCGTTTTGGGCATCTTTGTCCATCTCGTGCCGTTCTTTGCGGTCCGCTGCTTCGAGCGTCAGTTGACGCTTTTTGACTTCGTTGTTTGACCGGGTGATGAGAACAGCGGCACCGGAGACGATCACCAGCATGATGATGATCGCTATGGCGATGCCGCCGTCACCGATATGGGTCAACCAGGTCAGATCGTCTTGCGCTAGAATCATCGGTATTTCCATCCTTCAGGTCACGTATAAAATTCCCAGCACGGTCCAATACACCACCAGCCCGCCCCCCACCTGGGGTTTGATCAGCGTCACCAGGATGCTCCAACGCGGCGGGTTAGTGGTACTCGAACACTAACCATCCCTCACCCACCGTACCCGTGTAGTGATAGCGCCCCTCCAGAACGCTGCGCCTCCCCCGAAGCCACACACGAAACGGTTGCACATTGACATCTCGTGAAGCGTCGATCACCAGTGCGGGTGGCTGGTCGGTGAGGCTGTGCGCAAATTCGTCGCTCAGCGCTTCGCCATAGCCGCGCGCCATCAGCGGGTACAAGTAGCTAAACCGCGACGGCGCGGGCCGTCCCGACGTGAAGTTGTAGCGCGTCTCCGCGCCCCACAGAAGGACCGTCTCGCCGTCACCAGTGTGTGCCTGAATAAAAGGCGTCACTACATCGGTCCGTATGCTGGTCGTCTGCGCGTGCATCCAGGGCAGCACGCTTTGCGAGGCGGCGACGCCTACCAGTACCCACAGCACCCAGGGCATCGACACAAGAGATGCCGCGTAGGCGGCCAGAAGGGTCAGTGCTGGCAACCAGGCCAGGAAGTATTGGGGGTAAGCGTGTCCCGATATGCTGGATGCGATGACCTCAACCGGCAATATCCACAGCGCCGCGCGGACTACAGCAGGCGTTTGCTTGCGTCGCGCCATACCCCACCCTATGGCACCCCCCAGCGCGATGCCACTTGGAGCCAGCAGGCCCAGGCCATGCATCGGTGACATGATCCGGGTGATCCAGGTCGCGCTGTTGGAATACGCCACGTTATAAACCAACAGGGCGCTCCACAGGTCGCCCAGCGCATGGTGATATGCAAAATAGCCCAGCACGACGCTCGTCACCGCGCCCGCGCTGATGATCATCCGTGCCGCTGTGAACACTTGGCGCTCGACCAGCGCCCACGTTCCCAACACAACCCAGGTCGTGACCAGATTCGGTTGGATAAAAAACGCCAGCCCGCCGGTGATGCCTACCACACCATCGCCCCAACGCCCGCGCCGCCAGGCCCACAGCGCGACGAACTGCAACGGCATCACCCACAGCTCGGATTTGTTACCCCGGCTTGCGACCAGCGGTACACTGCACAGCAATAACGCGACCGCCAATGCTGCGGCGGGCAGGGATGCAAAACGCCGGACCAGCGCAAAAGCGGTACCGGCGGCTAGCGTCAGGGCCGCCACTTCCAATAGCCAGACACCCCACCACCCCGCTAACCACAGCCCCAACGCGTTAATGGCGTAAAGCACCGGACCTTTGTGGTCCCAGGTGTCACGGTATGGCACATCACCATTGAGCCAGCGGTCGGCCACATACAGAAACACGCCCGAATCGCGCCCCGGCACCACCTGGAGCGCTGGCGAATTGAATAACCAGATCACGGCAACAGCACACCCGATCACAAGTACAGGTTTCATGGCTAAGGCTCCTTCCAGAACTCAGCCACAGTATCTCTGGGTGACAGATCTTTTCTTTTGTGAAACCGACAAGCTATTACTCCGCCACCAGCTCCAGCGACAGCGTGTAATCGCCGCGCCCGCCAAAACGCCCCGCCGCAATCGTAAAGATGCCGTCGCTCGGCAGGAAAAAGTCGATGCGCGCGTCACGTGTGCTCATGCCGTCCGGGTGCACGTCGCCGACGTCGTCATTCGCTGCGATCTCGCGCCCGTCGGTCGTCGTCAGCGACAGCTTGGGATCGAGCAGTCCCGCGCCGCTGGTGTCGATCATGGTGATGATCACGTGATCGCCTGCGCGGCCCTCGAAGGTCCAGTTGTGCGACGGGTAGCGGTTGTTGAGCGCGCCGCGTACCGTCTGGCCATACGTCAGCGAGCCGCCGCCGCGCGCGGGATCGCTGGACCCCGTGATACCGCTGTCTGCCGCGCTGGCGCTGACCATCTCCGTACCGAGCGGTAGTTTGCCGTCACCCGTGAACGTGAAACGCTGAATCTGCGTGTAGCCGGTGTCGGGGTTGGTTTCGGTCCAGTAGCCGGTCCCATCCGGGCCGGTGATCAGGCCGCCGGGACTGCGGTATTCGCCGGGCAGAAACGGCCCGCCGCGCGCGTCGGGGTAGGGGAAGCCGAACACGTCCAGCAGGCGGCCCGCGACGCTCAATTCCAGCAGGCCGAAGCCGTCCAGGCCCGGCGCAGGCAGCGCCAGGATGATGTTGTCGTTGGGCGCGATGGCGATATCGACCGGGGCCAGCCCTTGCAGCACTTCTTGCGCCAGGTTGACGACCAGCGGCTCGCCGTTGGCATCCACCACGTTGAGGTTGCCGGTCGCACCGGTGATGTACAGCGCCCCGGTGCGGATGTTGTTGTCGATGCGGATGCCGGACAGGTCCCGGTTGATCGTATCCAGGTCGATGGTCAGCAGCAGGTTGCCGACGCTGTCGAACTTGTACAGGCGGTTGCGGGTGCCGCTGGTGTGCCCTTCCGAGACGGTCCACACGCTGCCATCGTGCGTCACGACGATGGTCTGCGGCATGTGCGGCGCAAACTGCCCGTCGCCGTCACCGCGCGTGCCCCACGCGCGCGCCCAGTTCCCGGCGCGATCCACGACCATCACGGCCTGATCGGTGTCGGCGGCGACGTTGGCGAGGTACAGCTTGGTATCCGGCCCGATGGCGATATCGACAAAATCACCGTGATACCAGGGCCCCATGTAGCTGATCTCGGTGCCAGCCGCCATATCCAGCGCCAGCACGCCGCCCGGCCCGACGGCCATATACATCACGTTGAACATGTCATACGTGATGCCACCCGCCCGCACGACGCGCCCGCTTTCGGGCTGGCGCGCGAGGTACTGCCACAACACGCCGCCGTCGTTCGAGGTGACGGTCTGGACATAATTCTCGTCGCGTTCGGGCAGCTTGAAGACCAGACTCGCGGCGAGCGTGTCGAACTGCGCGCTCGCGCCGCCATCCCACACGGCTGACGGGGCGAGTCCGCGCACGACCGCCACGCGCCCGCCCGCAATCGCCAGCAGCGCGATGTGCGTCGTCAGGCCCTCGTTGGACAGCGCCACGACCGCCTGGTAGCCGCTCGCGCCGCCCCAGTCGATCCGTTCCGGGGCAGGGGCGGGCGCGTCGCCAGGGACCAGCCGCGCCAGCAGGCCGGGGAGCTGCGTCGCGTCGGTGATGCCCAACTGGTTGAACGTGCCAAACACCATACGCAGCACCAGCCCCTGCGGCATGTCGCCCGCCTGCGCGGCGGCCAGGTCGGCAGGGGCGGCGGCGATCAGGCTGGTGTCGTCGGCGGACACCTGCCAGCCTGCCGGCAGGTCGAACGAGACGCCCAGGGCGCGGCTTTCATAACGCTCGCCGTCCTGGCGGGCCAGGGCCACCGGGACCATCGCGGCCAGGATCAAACACGCGGCCACTGCCAGCGATAGTGTGCGAAGGATGCGGGTGCTCATACGGGATTCCTCCAGGTGTGCGATGTGTGACATCCACGAATCATAACATGGTACAGGCATTTTACCCTTACTTTGGCGCGCGGGGATGGGTCGCCCTGCAATCGGCGGTTTTCCGGCGGGAGGGCGTATGCGGTGTGCTGGCCCGCGCCGCGTCAGCGCGGGGACGCACGTTTTTTCAACATGCAAACCTTTTTATAACCCAAAGTGGGACCGGAGTACGCTATCATAATAGGCACACGTTCTTTATGCTAATTACATCATACGTCACGGTATAACGTGTGATACCATCGTACTTATAAGACGTCGCAGGGCACCAAAGGACGGGGGTGGGAATGTATACCAAGAATGAGTTGATGTTTCCGCATTACGCAGTCCCTCACTTGCGGGGCGCGCGCGGAGATGGCTGGCGCAGGCTGGTGGATCGCGTGGCAGCGCTGCCCGAAACGCACGAGGAAGTGCTGGCGTTTATGCTGCTCATGATCCGGCTCAACGGCTGTTTGCCCTGTGAAACGGACAGCTACCGGGCGATGCGCGGCTGCGTGATGTGCTCGCTGCAAACCCTGCGCCGTTTCAAAGAGACGGATGACGACTTGTTGCAGATGTACGATCAGGCGCTGGCCGATACGCGGGAGTATCTGGCGCGCACCCACGCCCCGACGCTGGTCGTCGATTTGATGGTCGAAAGGGTCGAGACGATACGCTGAGCGGCGGCGGGACACGCCGCGCCCAAGCTGGAATCAGAATGCGGAGCCTCAGCGGTTCCGCATTCGTGCGTTTAAACACGGGAAAAACCAGTTTTTAACACGTTTCACACCTGGTTGAAACGGCATTTCACACACAGTTGGTACGCTGGAGTGTAGGGTAAACGACTATGCGCGAACCCGATTGGGAATCTCTCGCCGATCTGCAATTTATCCTGTACAACCGCATCGCCGGATCGCTGAACGAAGCGCTGTCGGGCATTGCGTTGAGCGATATGCCGGAAGCGCAGGATAAACCGCCGGGGTTCTGGAAAGACCGCGCGACGACCAAGATCGCCGGCGTCTTGAACCTGTTTACGGCGTGGTCCTACCTGATCCGCTTCAAGATGGGTGAGTCGCTCCCGGAACGCGCGATCCGCCCCTTCCAGGCCAATACCCTGTTGGCATGGCTGGGCGCGCAGCTTCAACTCGACCCGCCGCCGCAGACCGAGTCGAATCCGCAGTTACACGCCAACCAGGAAACGCTGCAAGAGGCGCTGCTGCTGCTGTATTCGGTGGCCTTCACCCAGGGGGCAGGCGTGCGCCTGGAACTCGAAGTGTCCCGGCTGGGGATGTGGTTTCGCGTCAAGTTCAGCCGGACACAGCCCATGCCATCGACGCTGGACGAGCTGCTGGCCGGGTTCGGCGATCACTGGCGCGCGCAGGATACCGGTTTTGAGCTGGCGACCGCGCGCGATTTTGTGCGGCTGAACGGGGCAGAATTGATGCTCAATTCGTCGTCGGCGCACGGGGAATTCATGTTTTTTGTGCGGGCGGCAGGCGCGCCGAAGAAAAAGACTCCGCCGCCCCCGGCCAGGGCACAGGTCCCGCCGCCGCAAACCAGGCCGCTGAGTCCGGAAACACTCGAACGCACGCTCGAATCGACCGGCCTGAATCTCGAGACCGGCCAGCTTCAAGCGGCATCCGCGCCGGAAAAAGACACGGCCAGCGCCACGACGGACGCCGAAACACCGCCGACATCCGTTCCCGCCCAGGCCGATCCCACGCCCATATTCGTGGACATGCAAACCGGCGGGCCGCCCCGCACACCGGCTGCTGCGCCGTCGCTGGCAGTGCTGCGCCCGCTGCCCCCGACCTTGAGCGAACTCCAGCACCAGTTGGCGGCCAGGGATGCGGCTGAAAAATCGGATGAATCGGGGAGCGAGTCATTACCCGTCGAGCCGGATGAGGCGTCGCACGGCGACGTGGCGCATACCGAGGCGGCGCAGAAAGACGCGGCGCAGAAAGACGCGGCGGACAAATCTCCGGCGCGTAAATCGCCGTCCGGCACCGGACGCGAGACGGTGCATGTCCAGGGCGCGGATACGCTGCGCCTGGAAGACGCGTCGAAGGGATCGACGGGGGTCGCACCTGCGCCGAAATCGGTGATTGTCCCGGTCAAACTGCCTGATCCGGCCCCGCCCGTGCGCCTGAGTGTGCCCCCGGCGGCGACGTCGAACAGCGCGGTCACGCGCCAGACCCGGACCCTGACGCCCGTCACGCGGGATTCCCCGCCTGCGCCGATCGGCGACGAAGATAACAGCCAGGTCCCGCCCGCCGATGCGCCCCCCGATACGCTGGATTCGAGTCGTAAGGAAAGCTCATGACGACGTACCAGGACTTGCACTGGGACAGCCTGAATTTCGTGAAGACGCATTTGTACCGCCAGGTGGCGACTCCGCTCGATCATGCACTGGGCCGCCTGGCGATTGCCGACCACGTCGGGCGCGGCGAGCTGTCACTCGAGCAGTTCCAGCATACCGCGTACAGCGTAGAAATCGCGCTGAACCTGCTGCGGGCATGGGCCGCCTTGATTCACGTCAAGAGCGGCGGCACGATCCGGCCAGACCAGCGCCACACGCTCGCCGCCGGGGCATGGCCGGGCTGGCTGGTGGATCGCCTGAAGACGCAAACCACCGTGCAGATCGATTACACGCGGCCCCTCACCGTCCACCCGGAGACGTTCTACCACAGCCTGTTGTTGCTCTGCGATGTGTGCGCCGCCATCGGCACGCTCAAACAGCTCGTGGTCGCCAACGCGAATCACGGGCAGATCGGCGTATGGGTGCGCGCCGTCTTCAGCCCGCCGCCGACCGGCGCGTACAAGGGGCTGGGCGACATCGTCAAACACCTGGAATCCGGCGCTTCGGATCACGACATGGCGGTGCAGCTTCACGTCGCGGTGTCCCTGTTGGAGATCAACGGCGCGTCGCTCAAAGTGCAAAATAACACCGAAACCGGCGATCAGGCGCTGGCGGCGCTGCTGCCCGTCCAGCAGGCAGTGGCCGATCACGCGGAAAAATCGACCGGGTCGTTATACGCGCATCTGGCGCGCGAGTTGGGCGAGCCGTCGCCTGCTCAGGAGCCGGTGCAAGACCAGGGCGCGTTATCCGAATCGGACGAGCCGTCGTCCGCCGGAAAACCGCGCCTGACCAGGCCGGTGCTCGCCCCGACGCCGGAAGCGCCCGGCCTGCTGCTGGCGGCGCTGCATGGCGCGCTGCCGGACGACGAGAGCGACGTCGAAAACAAACCGGAGACGCGGATCGTCCCGCCGCCTGACCGCGACGAACACCTCGCCGCCGCGCTGGATGATGCAGACCCAACAGCGCCCGAACCGGAGTCGCCGGAACCGGGCGGAGTCGAGAACAAGCCGGAAACTGACGCCAGCGCTGATACCCCCGAAACAGAATCCGCGCCGGATGACGCGCCGACCGCCGTGTCACCCGGTGCATCGCCGGGCGCGGCGGATGCAGACGTGATCGAGGTGGTCACTGTGGAGAACGCGCCGGATACGTTGATCGTGCCGCCGCCCGATTTCCGGCGGCGTTTGATCACGCTGCGCCCCGTGTCACAGGCTGGCGCGGACACCGATCAGTCCGATCAATCGGACGCCGAAACCGACCACACAACCCCGGACTCGCCACCCGAACAGCCCGCCCATCAGGATTCGTAGATTTCACCGGCCTGTTTGCCTCGCCGTCTTCCCCCTGCTCCGCCCGACCGGGTAGGCGAAGCGGGGCCTTTTGCGTTAAGCTCTGACCAGAATATCCACCCGCGTGAGCAGAGAAAACCGGATCACAATGGGGCCAAAGGAGTCTGTTAAATGGCACAAGAATATGATGTTGTCGTGTTAGGAGCCGGGCCGGGCGGTTACGTGGCTGCTATCCGCAGCGCGCAGTTGGGCCTGAAGACCGCCATCGTCGAAAAACAATGGTGGGGCGGC
>CAYMTN010000175.1:0-11672 GCA_964393335.1 uncultured Anaerolineaceae bacterium | reverse complement strand
CGTAGGACTGCACCGGGGCGTTGGCCGCCATGCTGTAGTAGCAGGTCAGGTACTCACTCCAATCCGGCTTGCGCACGGTGACCCACACCGCTTTGGGCGTGCTGGCCGCGTTGCCGAGGTCGAAGGTCACGTCGAAGATCGTGCCGGTCGTGGGAGCGACGTTCAGGTCCTGGATGACCGCCGCGCCGGTCGGGCTGGGCGATTGGCGGTAGAAATTGAGCATGCCTGCGTTCACAATATGACTGATCTCGCCCCAGAAGGCCCATTCGGCTTCGCCCGCGCTAAAGTCGCCGTTGCGCACCAGATTCACCGGGCACGCGTCCGTGGTGGCGCTGGTCACGTTCGAGTAGTCCGAGTAGGTGCTGTCCCCACTGCGATAGGCGCGCACGCGGTAGGAATACGACACGCCGCAGGTTACGGTCGTATCGCTGTAGCCAGTCGAGTCCGCCGGAGCAGTGTCGATCTCCGTCCAGTTATCCACACCGGTCAGCGAACTTTCGATATGGAACGCCGTTTCTCCGGCTGAGTTGTCCGTCCAGCCCAGGTCAATCTGCGAGGACGATACCGCCGTCGCCGTCAGATCGCCCGGCGCGGCAAGCTCCCCGGTATTCAGCGTGAAGTCGATGCCGGACACATCGGGTATGCCCGCCGTGAGCGTGATCGGTGTGGCGCTGGCGTCATCGGGCACTTCCTCCCACCATTCTTTGACGTATTCAGCCGAATGCACGCAGTAGTCGCTGCCGCCCGCGTACACCTTGACCGGGATGTCTTGCGGTGCGTAGGTGATCGTATACGCCCCGTTGGCGTCCGTACACGTCCCGGCCCCGACCCACAGGTCGTTCTCGATGCCGACGTAGATACTTTCCAGCGGCGTGGTGCCATCTGCCGCGTAGACTGCACCGGAGATCGTGCCGCCCGGTTCGAGCGTGAAGTCGATGCCAGTGTAGTCCACCTCCGGCGTGATCACAAAATCGGTCGGCGTGCCGGAGGTCGGTTTTACGTCTTCGTAGAACTCCATCGCCTGCCCGCCAGCGCCGCCATATGCGAATACCCAGAACGTAGCCGGGAGCAGTTGATCGATCAGGTAAGTGCCATCCGGTTGAACCGTACCGAAGAACCACGTATCCAGCGCCGGGTTATACAGGCCGACCATTGCGTCACCCAGCGGCGAAACACCATCGCTGTCGTAGATCATGCCAGAGATCGTGCCCTGCAGCGTCAGCGTGAAGTCGATGCCGGACACATCGGGTGTCCCCGCCGTGAGTGTGACCGGCGTCGCATCGTCTTTCGAGGGCTGGTTTTGCCACCATTCCAGCACGTAGTCGGTTGGTCCACCCGCACACCACGTGTAGTTTCCACCGGCATAGATCAGGCCCGGCACATCCAGCGGAACGTTGTGCAGCGTGTAGTGGCCGTTCTCGTCGGTACACACACCAACCCATGTGTCCGACACTTCCACATTGATGTTCTGAAGTGGGGTGACGCCATCGTCGGCATATATGGTGCCAGAGATAGTGCCGCCAAGATCGAGCGTGAAGTTGATGCCGGACTGCTCGCTACCAGCTATGACAGCCACTGGCGTAGCATTTGCCCCATTTGGCCCTGCTTCGTTGTAGAACTCTAGCGCATACCCATCCTTACGCGAACTGACCCGGTAACTGCCGATGGGCAGTCCTCCGAAACGATACCAGCCAGTTTCATCGGTCACAGTGCTCTTACCTAGGGAGACATCCAGCCCGTTCATATCCACAATCGCGTTGGCTATCGGCGTCACACCGTCAGTTTCATACACATGACCGGAGATGACGCCGCCCTCCGTCAGCGTGAAGGTAAGGCCGTTCACATCGGGCGTTTCGCTCGTCAGGATGATCGGCGTCGCCGACCCGAGATCGGGCGCTTCTTCCCAAAACTCTCTGAGCCAACCCTGTTCCGAACATCCCCACCAGCCGCCGCCCCCAGCAAAGATGGTGATCGGAGTGTTCAGCGGCAGCGATGGCATGGTGAACGTGCCGCCCGCTTCGGAACACGCGGCGTACTGCGCCGGGTAGGTATCCACCGGCACGCCTTCCAGCGGCGTGACCCCGTCTTCCGCGTACACGATAATCGAGATCGATCCGCCCACGTCCAGCGTGAAATCGATGCCGGTCAGTTCAGGACTCGCCGCCGTCACGGTGAGCAGGGTCGCGTCGTCGCGGTAGTACACTTCTTCCCAGTACTCCGGTACATAATCGTTTGAGCCGCCACACCCGTTATACCCACCGCCTGCCATCATCCGGAACTCTGTGTCAAACGGGACGCCGGTCATGGTGTAGACACCGTTGGCATCCGTACAAACGCGAACGCCATAGTAGAAACCAACCACATCGATTTCCAGGATCATGTTGGCCAGCGGCTGGCCTGTCGCATTGTCAGTCACCGTACCAGATACAGTGCCGCCGACCTCAAGTGAAAAGTCGATGCCGGTCAGGTCAGGGCTGGCAGCCGTCACGGTCAACTGCGTGGCTTCGTTGCGGGGGAGAACATCTTCCCAGTATTTCTGAACGTAGCTGCCTGATGCGCCGCTGCACGTATTTTGGCCGCCAGCGCGCACCAAAAACGACACATCGAATGGAATCCCGTTGAGCACGTAGTCACCCAAATCATTGGTACATGTCCCCATGCCATATTCCGGTAGGCCAGCGAGCACAAACATGTTAGGTATTGGATTGCCGAGATTGTCGGTCACCGTACCGGTCACCGAGCCGCCGGTGGTCAGCGTGAAGTTGATGCCAGTGATATCCGGCGCGGCGCTGGTCGGTGTGAGCAGGGTTGCATCATCCCAGTTGGACGTTTCCTCCCAAAACTCCTGGACGTAGTTGTGAGCGCCACCGCACCAGTTGTCGCCTCCCGCGCTTACACGGAACGGTGTATCCAACGGCACACCTCGTTCAGTGTAATCGCCGTTTTCGTCGGTACACCCATCCCTTCCCCAGCCATCAAAATGAAGCGATACACCCATGTAGGGCAGACGTGTCGTCCCATCATCGGCAAAGACTGTGCCGGTCACCGTGCCGCCGAGTTCAAGCGTGAAGTCAGCGCCGGTGAGGTCCGGTGCACCGCTAGTCAGCGTGAACAGGGCCGCCGAGTCCCAATCCGGCGTTTCCACCTGGAATTCCTGGACGTAATCCTGTGAGCCAGAGCAACCGCCATGGGTACCACCCGCACTCACGCGGAACGGCGTATCCAGCGGCACACCGCTGATCACGTAGTCACCGCTGCCGTCGCTGCACGTTCCCATACTCCAGCCATCGAAGTACAGATCGACGCCTATCCCTACCAGCGGGGTAACACCGTCTGACGCGTCGTACACAGTGCCCGATACCAAACCGCCTGGAACAAGTGTGAAGTTGATGCCGGTCGCGTTTTCGCCGCCGTCGCTGGTCAATGTGACCGGGGTCGCGCTGGCCAGATCGGCTGCCTCAGCGTAGTATTCGCGGGCGTAGACGCCATCGTTGCTGCAACTGCCCCATCCCGACCCGCCCGCGAACAGCGTGAGCGGCGTGTCCAGCGGCAGCCCATCCATCACGAACATGCCATTAGCATCCGTACAGCATCCATGCCCCCCCGGCTCCGTATCCACCGGGACACCTTCCAGCAGCGTGACGCCGTCAGCGGCGTAGACCGTGCCGGTGATCGTACCGCTCGGTTCCAGCGTGAAGTCGATGCCGGTGAAATCCGGCGCGGCGCTGGTCGGCGTGAGTAGAGTCGCATCATCCCAACTCGGCGTTTCTTCCCAGAATTCCCGGATGTAATTCTGCGGGCCGGAACACCCGTGATTCCTGCCGGCATTCACGCGGAACGATACACCTAGCGCGAGGCCGCCAAACGAATAGTGGCCGTTTTCGTCGGTGCAGGTGTCCTGTCCCCACCCATCGGACTCCAGGTTAACGCCCATATCGACCAGCGGCGTGATGCCATCCTCGGCATACACCACACCTTCCACCGTGCCACCCGGATCAAGTGTGAAGTTGATGCCGGTGGCGTTTTCGCCGCCGCCGGTGGCCAATGTGACCGGCAGCGCGCTGCCCTGGTCCACTGCTTCCGAGTAGTACTCGACGACATACATATCATCACTGCTGCACCCGCCCCATTGGTCGCCACCTGCATAGAGCGTGATCGGCGTATCGAGCGGCAGGCCCTCCATCGTAAATGAGCCGTCGCTCGCAGTACACTGGCCGAAGCCGCCCGGCACCGTATCGATCGGCACGCCTTCCAGCGGCGTGACGCCGTCCGCGGCGTACACCGTGCCGCTGATCGTGCCTTCTGGATCGAGCGTGAAGTCGATGCCGGTCACATCACTTTCTGCCGGAACTGTTACCCGCGTGGCGTTGTTGTGATCGCCGTAGTAGGGCACATTGTCGTACAGCTCGTATGCATAGCCGGTCGCCCGCGCGCGCACCCGGTAATCTCCCGGAGGCAGCCCGCTCAGCGTGTAACTACCATCTGCGGCGGCATTGATCCCGGCTATGTCTTCGTAGGTGTCGAATACATCGACCGACACCCAGGCGTTCTGAATCGGCGTTGTGCCGTCGCTCTCGTACACATGACCGGAAACGCTGCTGCCCGGATCGAGCGTGAAATTGATGGCGAGCCACTCGTGATTTTCATTGGTCGGCGTGATTTCCGTCGCGCCTGCCTCCGTAGGTGATTCCTGCCACCACTCTGGCAGATGGTTCGTTGGACCACCCGTACAGATGCCATCTGCTGCTGAGATCGTGTAAGGAGTGCCGAACGCCAGGCCATCAAAGAGATATTGGCCATTAGGGTCAGTGCATGTGTTTATTGCGCCATCGTTGAGTTGGACCAGAATATTGTAGATCGGGGTCACGTCATCTGTCTCGTAGACAGTGCCCGAAATACTACCTCCTGCTTCCACGTTCACATTGACCACAGCACTATCTGTGCCGCCATATTCATCGAGGACTGTATAGGTGAAGGTATCGCCTCCCACGAAGTCTGCGCCAGGGAGATAGGTCAAATCAAGGCGATTGTTGATCACTGCGCCGCTAGATGGCTGTGTCACAGAATCGATAGTCAGATGCTCTATGCCCTGATCATCCGTGTCATTTGCCAACACATCGATGACGATAGGTACACTTCTCAACGTACTGGCATCATCCACGGTGGCGGTTGGGGGTTGGTTATTGGGTGAGATTTCGACCGATCCGTTGGCCATTCTGGTGAAACCCGTTGTTTCCGCACGGACACCGATAGTGTTGAATGGAGGGGGAAGAGGATCGGTTGTCCCGCCATAGACACCATCGTCGGCCAGGCCGTCGCCGTGCGTCCCATCATCCAGGAGCAGGAGTGAAGTCTGTGTGCCATCAAGTGCCTCGGTGCTGGCCGACACCGTCGCGCCGGTCACAGGCGTTCCCACGTCGGTGATTGTCAAGATCAGATGGACCTGATTGTCTGGGTCCGGCTCATCGACTTCGAGGGTGAGAAGAATGGGATCGCCTTCGATTGCTGCCGAGACAGCAAATGACACGGTTTCGGCCAACGGATTCTCAAGCTGGAGTGTCCAGGTGCCAGCCGTGGGGCTTTCCGCGTACAGCGACCTGAACGGAGATTGGGCAAGATCGCTATCAGCAGCGATGGCATCAACGACCGCCGCTGCCGGATCGAGCAGCGTGGAGCCACCACGCGGGCCAAACACCGACACGCTCAAACGCGAGCCAGCATGAACCCCTGGTACAACCAACGGCACGGCGATAGGGGTGCCTGCCGAAACCTCGATGGTGTCACTGAACAGCAAGTGCGTTGTGGTGTCCTCATCTTGTACTGCATCCGGCACGACCATCGCCGATGCTGCTCCGAGGCCCGACGTACCGGGAGCCAACCATCCCTTCACCGTAGAAAAATCTATGGGCGAAGTTGTCATGTTAGTATGCAGGCTGGCTGTGATCTTGATGTAATCGACGGTGGTCGTAGCACTTTGAACCGAAACTACTTCATCGCCCGGAGAAAGGAGGGGCGAACAAGTGTAGTTCATCGGATTTCCCGCGACTACATAAAAAGGTACGTTATGACGATTCCATACCAGGGGATTGAAGATCGAGGAGACGTAAAAGGTTGTGAGCTGGTATCTGGCTGGCTGGAGGTTGATGCCGGGCACAGCGTTGAAAATATCTGCGCATAAGGAACCTGCATTGGGCGTGCCAAGCATCACCAGGTGACTGACAACCGGTTTTCCGTCAGGCAGATCGGTGGGCATCATACTGTGAATATATTGGCGGGAGATCAGACCGCCCATCGAGTGTCCCACGATGTCCACGTGCCAAGCGTTCAGGTCTTCTCGAAGTTGTGCGATATAGGTCTCAAGCTCCCTCGCATTTTGATAGATAGATTTTGTAGGCAACAACGCCCTGTACCACGGATCTATGCTGCCGATGTCCATTGTGTCGACGGCATAGCCAACCCAGTCTGGATAGCTACTCATGTACCCTCTGAAAACATCCCATGTTCCCGCATTGCTCGTAAACCCGTGCACCAGTACAACCGGCTTTGGTTTCACCTTGATGTTGGCCGTTCGGCTACCCAGCACTGTCTCTTGCACCACGAGGTCAACTCGGATACGCCGGTTCACATGGGAGCTCCCATCGGTGTTCCAGGCAAACCCTGTTGTGTCCCACAGATAGTCGACGGGTGTCATTGTCCCAGCTCCAACAAGCTGGCCAGTCTGTCCAAGCAGCACTGAAGTCTCATCATCAGAGAACTTGACGGTAACTTGTCTGTCCACCGAATCGCCAACGATCCAGGACGTAATCTTGACCTGATTGCCGTCATACGTGCTGCCGCCATTTGGAATTGACTCCCAACGGGAGTCGGATACTCGCTGATGCCGTAGTTCAACGGTGCTGATGGAGAGAGTTAGTGGCAAGACGCTAGCTCCCCGATCATGGACGAAAACATCGCGTTCGCCATTGGTATCGCCGGGCACCAAGTTGCTGGCCTCTGAAGAAAACGCCACGTAGCGCCCGTCAGCGGAGATAGACGGGTATTGAGATGGGTCGTTCGCCTGCATGCCGTCGGAAGCCACTGAGACACGTGTCGTCTCGCCCGTCTGCCGATCGTGGACAAAGACATCCTCCCATCCATTTGTGTCGCCGCTTACCAGATTCGTGGAATAGGATTTAAACGCTACATAGCGCCCGTCTGCGGAAATATATGCTCCCAATGAACGGTCGTTCCCCTGTGTGCCGTCCGAGGCCACCGAGACGCAGGTAGTCTGTCCAGTCTGCCGATCATGAACAAAAATATCTGGTCCCGCGTAGGTGTCGCCGGGTACAAGAGAAGTGGAGGTACTGTGGAACGTCACATAACGCCCATCACTGGAGATAGTAGGCTGAAGAGCAGCACCGTTTCCCTGCGCCCCGTCTGACGCCACCGAGACGCGCGTCGTCTCGCCTGTCTGTCGATCGTGGACAAAGATATCCGGCGTTCCGTTAGTGTCGCCGGGCACCAGATTACTGGCATAAGACGCAAACGCCACGAAGCGTCCGTCCCCGGAGATGGCGGGCAGAAGAGAAACGGCGTTCGCCTGCGTCCCGTCTGACGCCACTGAGACGCGTGTCGTCTCGCCCGTCTGTCGGTCGTGGACAAAGAGATCCATCCGTCCGTTGGTGTCTCCGGGCACCAGGTTGCTGGCCACAGAGTCAAAAGCCACATAACGCCCATCAGCGGAAATAGACAAGGGATACGACCCAGACCATAGGTTTGCCTGCCTGCCGTCAGATGCCACGGAGACACGCGTCGCCAGACCTGTCAACCGATCGTGGACGAAGACATCCGCCTGTCCGTTGGTATCGCCGGGCACCAGGTTGCTGGCATCAGACACAAAAGCCACGTAGCGCCCGTCTGCGGAGATGGCTGGAAGATTCGATTTGAGGTTCCCAGGGGTGCCATTCGATGCCACAGACACGAGTGTCGTCTCGTGGGTTTGACGATCGTGGACGAAAACGTCAAAACCGCTGTTGGTTACAACGCTAATCAGGTTTTCAGCATTCGACTCGAATGCAATGTAGCGCCCATCGGCGGAGATGGCGGGGGGATAGGCGCTGTTCCCTGAATAATACTCCCCCTGTGTTCCATCCGATGCAACTGACACACGCTCCGTCGTTCCGCCATCTTGGGCAGCAACTGGCGTGTGGATTATAAGTAAAGAGGCCAGAATAAGTGAAAATAGAATTACGTAAACAAACAATCCTTTTCGCATCAAATCCCCCTGTAAAGTAGGCCACAAAGTAATCCAAATTCATTGTATGACAGATCATGGTTTCAGACATATCATCGATGTGAATTTCCTGTGAAGATATCTATTCACTGAGTAGCGGACGACAAATCGAGTCGAGCAGCGGGGCGAGGAGGGCCATCAAGGTGCCAAAAAGGTCCTGCCCACGAGGGAAGCAACATTGGCGTAGACCGACGCCCCACACGCAGAGTGGAATCCGCCGGTGACCTTCAGATGACCGAGTTGCGGTGGGCTTGCTTGAAGTGTCCACACTCAGGCTCGCTGTCATAAACGCGCACCCCGGTTTCGTCCGAGCCGCGACCCTCGACCGGTCCTCCATTCGGTACAGCGTTAGGCGTCCGGGTTGTGTTGCCAATCGCCAGCCCGCAAGCCCACGAGAGCTTGTAAACTTCACCCCCGCCAGGCCGGCACCGGCCAGGCGGGGGTGCTGGCTACACCACACATCCGTTCGAATTTGAGGGGAGATGTCGCGATCAGGCAGCCTTACGAAAATAGGCATGATCGAGCCCACCCAGCACCGGACGCACGACGATTTCGCCTTCAACCGCTGGCGACGATGCAGGAACTGATGGGATACGCTGGTGGACGCCTTGATGGGGACGATCTTCATTGAAGTAATGCACATACTCGTTCACAAGACGCCGCAATTGCTTCTCCCTGAGAATGAGAACATGATCGAGACATTCACGACGTAAACTGCCGATGAATCGTTCGCAGTACGCCTTGGCGCGTGGTGCGCGTACCGGTGTGCGCAAAACCTCAATCTCAGCCGCTACGTTTGCGAAGTGTTCGCCGAACTTCCGGTCATTGTCACGAATGAGGTATTTGGGACTCTCGCCAACGGGTGTCGCTTCGCGTAATTGCTGGGCTATTCAAAAGCTTTTTCGCCTGATTTCGAGCGGATGTGTGAGGTAGCCAGGACAACGTTAACTGTTTAGATCAGTTCAATCCCCTACCGGGATTATCTCCATGTGGCTCGACTCATCGTAGCGTGAGATAGTTGACCGCAGCAGGAAGAAACCGATCGTCCCGGCGATGATCGATGCCACGAGGATGCCCAGCTTAGCCGTCGTCGTCAGCACCGGGTCCGCGAAAGCATCGTTGGCGATGAAGAGCGAGATCGTGAAGCCGATGCCAGCCAGCCAACTTGCCGCGAACAACTGCCGCCAGGGTACGCCACGCGGTAGTTCAGCCAACCCCAACCGCACTGCTAGCCACGAAAACGCCGTGATACCCAACGGTTTGCCCAACACCAGCCCTACGATGATACCCAGGCTAACTGAGTCGAGCAGGTCTACCGATGTTTCGCCAATGACCCGTACGCCCGCGTTTGCCAGCGCAAAGATTGGCAAGATGAGAAATGTAGCCCAAGGATGCAGGTTATGCTCCAAACGCTGCGCGGGGGATTGCAGCCGCTCTGTGACGGTTTCGAGGGTCTGCGCAGCAGCCTCCTGCCGGGCCGTACGGTCGATATGAATTTCTTCGTCGTCGAACTCGTCCAGTACGGCGACACATTGTGCCAGTAACGCATTGGTGTTGGCCGGGCTGCGAGTCGGGATCGTCAGCGCCAGCAAAACACCCGCAATGGTTGGATGCATACCCGATTGCAGGAAAGCCAGCCACAACCCGATTCCCAGTAAGGCATAGGGTAGAGGGGAGTACACCCGCACGCGATTGAGACCAAGCAACACGACCATGATCACTGCCCCGATGACCAGCGGCAAGATGATGATCTCTTCCGTGTAAAAGAATGCGATCACCAGCACCGCGCCGATGTCATCAACAATTGCGATAGCTGTGAAGAATACTTTGAGCGAGAGCGGCACGCGGTGTCCCAGCAAGGCCATCACACCAAGCATAAAAGCAATGTCCGTCGCCATCGGGATGCCCCAGCCTGCTTCGCCCGGTCCGCCGAGATTGAAGGCGGCGTAGATCAGGGCCGGGGTCAGCAACCCACCCAACGCAGCAATGATTGGCAATGCAGCGCGGCGTGGATTCGCCAGTTCACCCGTCGTGACCTCGCGTTTGATCTCCAGCCCGACAACAAAGAAGAACAGTGCCATCAAGCCATCGTTCACCCACTTCAGCAGGTACTTGGAGAGGCCTTCCTCACCGAACATGATAGCGAATTTAGTATGCCAGAAATCATCATAGCTTTCACCACCGCCGGGCAGGTTAGCCCACAGCAGCGCCAGCACGGTAGCGACCATGAGTACGATGCCGCCTGCTGCTGCCAGACGCATGAACTCATCCGCCAGCAAGCGTACCTGTACGCCAAGCGGTTTCTCAATGGCTTCCAACAGCGATTCCAGGTCCCATGCACCATCATAGCGCGTACCGTTGATGAAGAAGGTTGGCGTGCCATTGACACCGCTGTGCACACCTTGCGTAAAGTCTTCGCGCACGCGCTCAGCATGACTTTTCTCATCCAATTCCCGCTCGAATTGTGCCACGTTCAGCCCGATCTCGCGCGCATAGCTTAACAGATCGGTTTTTTCCAGCCGGTTCTGGTGATTGAACAGCAGATCGTGCATCTCCCAGAATTTGCCCTGCGACCCAGCGGCTTCAGCCGCCTCGGCAGCCAGTTGGGCGTGGGGATGCGAGGTACGGATTGGGAAGTGGCGAAAGACGTAACGCAACCGAGCGCCGAGTGCCTCCTGCAACTCCGCGATGACAGGATGTACCTGGCGGCAGTGGGAACACTCGTAGTCACCGTACTCGACCAACGTCACTGGCGCGTCGGCGCGACCTATGATGTGGTCACGCGTTTCGCTGACCGGCATTGTCAGTTTTGGGGTGGCATCTGTCGTCATCGTAATCTCCTTATGTCCCTAACGCTTCAAGCGCAGCCAGAATGCCAGCTGCACCGGGATTAATGTTTGATGGTGAGACGTGGTTCCAGCGGATGACGCCCTCGCCATCCAGCACAAATAACGCCCGCTCACAGGTGCCTTTTTGCGCATCGTACACGCCGAAAGCACACGCCACCGCGCCTTTCGGTTCGAAATCCGCCAACAGCGGGAAACTCAAGCCGCGCGCCTCGGCATATGCGCGGTGGCTCCAGATGCCGTCTACCGAGATACCGATCAACTGTGCGCCGTAGTCCTCGAACATCGGCAGCACATCGTTGTAGAGTGCCAGTTGGTCCCCACAAACAGGACTCCAGTCAGCGGGGTAAAAGGTCAGAATGACCGGCTTCCCGCGCAGGTCGCTGAGCGATAGCACGTCGCCTTGTGTGCTTGGCAGCGTGAAATCTACGGCGTGCGCGCCTGGTTGGAGGACGTTATCTGTAGTAGTCGTGATCTGTTCGGTCTTATCCGATCTGAATAATCTACGCATGCATGAGATCCTTAGGCTGTTGCCGTTTATCCACAAATCTAGT
>CAYMTN010000174.1:0-11808 GCA_964393335.1 uncultured Anaerolineaceae bacterium | reverse complement strand
CGGCGAACCTGAAATTTCTGCTGCCCGCGCAGGTCGCGGCGGCGCTGGTGATCGGGCAGGGCGCGCGGCGTTTGTGGGCCGTGTCGCCGCCGGACCGCCGCTGGAGGTTGTCGCCGGTCGAACAGCGCGCGATATCGCGGCTGGTGGCGGTCGTGTGCCTGTTTCTCGTGGTGATGGGGCAGGCGCGCGCCCTGGACGCCCTGTACACCGATCCGGCGTATGCCCGCGCCGATTACCGGGGCGCGGCGGCGCTGATCGAAGCGAGCGAGCGTCCCGGCGACGCCGTGATCCTGGACGCGCCCAACCAGGCCGAGGTGTTCACGTACTACTACCAGGGTGACGCGCGGGTCTACGGCCTGCCGCGCGGCCTGGGCGGCGACGATGAACAGACCCGCGCCGACGTGCTGGCCGTGATCCGCGATCACCGCCGCGTGTTCGTGCTGTTTTGGGGCGAGGACGAACGCGACCCGCGCCGCGTGGTGCAGGCCACGCTCGACGAGCACGCGTACCCGGTCGAGTCGCGGTGGTTCGGGGATGTGCGGCTGGCGCTGTACGCCGTGCCGGACGCGGCCCCCAGCGCGCCGCGGCACGCGACGGATGCGCGTTTTGGCGTAGCGCAATCTAGCGCCGCGATCACGCTGGACGGTTACGCGCTCAGCGCGGATGCGCTGCGTCCCGGCGACGTGCTCGGCGTGACGCTGTTCTGGTCGGCGGACGCGCCGCTCGATACGCGCTACAAGGTGACGGTCCAGCTCCTCGCGCCGGATGGATCGCTGGTCGGCCAGCATGACGCGGAACCGGGTAACAACCGCGCGCCGACGACGACCTGGACGCCCGGCGACACGGTGATCGATCCGCACGGGCTGGCCGTGCCTTCCGACCTGCCGCCCGGCACGTATGCGATCATCGTCGGATTGTACGCCCTCGACGCGCCGCTGGATCGCCTGCCGGTGACCGTCGAGGGGCAGGCGGTGGGCGATACGTTCACGCTGGCGCGGCTGGACGTGCAGCCGTAAACCCCAACTCGTTCGCCAACTTTCCCCTGCCTGTTGTACAACCTACACACAGCACATGCGCGGACAGCACGCGTTTCTGCCGGTTTGGCTTTTGACTTTAGCTGAAAGCTTACCACTGAAAGCTGATCGCTGATCGCTATTTTGGGGGGAACGCACACCATGATTCTGATCACCGGGGCATCGGGTTATGTCGGGAACAATCTGGTACGCCAGTTGGCGCAGGCCGGCGAGCCGGTGCGCGCGCTGGTCCATAACCGCGCCAAAGCGGACGCGCGGCTGGCAGACGTACGCGGCCAGGTCGAGATCGTGCAGGGCGACGTGACGCGGCCTGAAACGCTCGCGCCCGCCTTCGACGGCGTGCGGACCGTGATCCACCTGGTCGCCATCGCCATCGAAAAAGGCGCGATGACGTACGAACGCGTCAATACGCAGGGCACGATTCACGTCGTAGACGCCGCCAAAGCGGCGGGCGTGGGTCACTTCATCAACATGAGCCAGAACAAGGCCGACAGCGCGGCCCCGTTCCGTTTTTTGGCGAGCAAAGGCGCGGCGCAGGAGTACGTGGAGCAGTCAGGGCTGGCGTGGACCTCGCTGCATCCCTCGGTGATCTGGGGGCCGCAGGACGAATTCGCCAACGTGCAGGCGCGGCTGATCAAACTGATGCCGCTCGTGTTTCCGGTAGTAGGCGACGGTCAGGCGAAATTCCAGCCGGTGTGGGTGGGCGACGTCGTCGCGTTTGCCGCGCGCTGCGTGCACCGGGCGGACGTGATCGGCCAGCGGTACGAGTTGGGCGGGCCGGAAGTGCTGACCTACGAACAGATCGTCCGGCGCGTGCTGGCGGCGCTGGATACGCGGCGGGCGCTGGTCAAGGTGCCGGTGCCGGTGCTGCGCCCGGTCGTCAAACTGATGGAAATCGCGCTGCCCAACCCGCCGGTCACGACCAGCCTGCTGGACATGCTCAAGGTCGATAACACCGTCGCGCACAACGCCCTGATCGACGCGGGCATCGATCCGCGCCCGTTTACGCCGGAAAACCTGCGCTACATGCGGCAGTTTTCGGCGTGGGAGTCGCTCAAGCGGTTGTTTGGGCGGACGACCGCCGGGGAATCACAACCCGCCGACGACGAACGGGAGTCATGATGGCTGAAGACACGGACCTGCTGTGCTCTACCGTATCGCGCCAGGCTGGCGAGCAGCTTTTCGGCACGGTGAAACCGACCGACGCGTGGCTGCTGCTCGAATATGATACGCGCTGGGGGCCGGAAGCGTTCGAAGACAGCGACCTGCCGGAAGCCGTCAAAACGCGGCTGCAAACCCATCTCGACGCGATCCCACGCTCGAAGCTGCTGATGATCCGCCAGAAGCCGCGCCTGGCTGCGCCGGGCATCTGGTTTTTCGTGGGGCTGAGCCGCGAGCACGATCCCGCCCTCTACGCCTTCCGCCTGGACGCGTATGACGACCTGCTGGCGCTTGATATCCCCGCGATCTGCGCGCAAGACCCCGCCTATGACGATCACCGGCAGGCGGAGCCGCTATTTTTGGTGTGCACGCATGGCCGCCATGACCGGTGCTGCGCGCGGTACGGCGTCGCGGTCTACGAGCGGATGGCGGCGGACGTCGGCGCGGCGGTCTGGCAGTCGTCACACGTGGGCGGGCACCGCTTCGCCGCGAATATGATCAGCCTGCCGCATGGCGTGTTTTACGGGTACCTGGAAGCGGATCGTGTCCCGGCGGTGTTGGACGCCGTGCAGGGCGGGCAGGTGGCGCTCGATTTTTACCGGGGCCGCGTCTGTTATCCCCAGGTGGCCCAGGCCGCCGATTATTACCTGCGCGCCGAGACGGGTCTGATGGACCTGGACGCGTACCGGTTCGCGGACGCTGAACGCACGGACTCGAACCGGTGGATCGTGCGGTTTGTGGCGCGCACCAGCGGCGATACGCACGACGTAACGCTCGCGGAAGACCGGTCCAGCGTGAAAACTTACGGGAGCTGTGGGGATGCGCAGCCGTCGCCGGTGACACAGTACCGGCTGCTGCGGCATGACGTGATCCCGGCAGTGGATTGAGACTGTGTTACGAAAATGGTCGCGGGAATGGCCTGGAAAATGTCAGGCGAGACATGTACTACTCCGCTTCCCTGGTCATTTCCCCTGTACTTATCCGTACATCCTATCTGGCCGGATTTCACTACCGGCTCAGCCTATAGAGGGGTTACCACGTTAGAAGCTCTGCATGTCTCGCCTGGAGCTCACTTTCATTGTATCACGGGTTCGATCCGCGAATCAATAGGGTGCCGCGCCGCCATCCTGTGTGCATCCGAGATTCACCAATCCACGACGGCACGCCCCCAGGTACCTTACTCGTTCTGCCAGGGAGCACCGGCGCTGTCAAACTTATAGAACAAATAATCCTGCGGGGTGGTCGGCCCGCCGAGTTGGTTCAGCGCGGCGAGCGTTTGCGCGCGGTGATCGTTGCTGTGCAAGGCGACCTGAAACAGGGCCTCGAATACACGTACAGCCGGTTTGTCTGTTTCCCAAAATGGCGGCTTAACCTCGCGCATCAACTCGTCGGCGGTGAGCGCTGCGACATAACCGTGAATGATACGTTCCGCCTCATCCCATTTGGACCGGATCGCTTCGCGGGTCGCGCTCTCCTCCTCGCTCGCAAAATCAAGCGCCCCGCTGCTGAGGAACCGGAACCACCAGTATTCGACCTGCATAATGTGCGCGATCTGGTTATGGACCGAGCCGATTGAGTGATCGATGGCGCGCTCGAACTGCTCGTCGTCGATTTGCTGGATACAGGCCCACACGCGCTGGTTAGCCCACGCGTTGTAATCGTACAGGGTCTGGAAGATTTGTGAGTCCATCGCTGCCTCCCTGAATAGAATATACGTTCTATTATACCGGCATCGGCGCCGCACGACAACGAGTCCGCGCGTTACACCCGATCTTTAGGGGACACGCCGCCCGGCGTACGTGATACCATGCGGATGAATTCACAGCATGAAGGAAGGATGTCTCGATGGCGAAAGTTGAGGAACTGCTGGCTAAAAAATTCGTCTGCCCCAAGTGCGGGCAGCGCGGCGCTCATGCCGAGCGTCTGGCGATGTCGGGGGCCGGCTTGTCGCGCCTGTTCGAAATCCAGCACCATCGCTACTCGTTTGTATCGTGCAATAACTGCGGCTACACCGAGGTGTACGATCTGAGTACGCTGGAAGGCAAAGACGACGTCGGCACGATCCTGGACGTGCTGTTTTCCGGCTGACGGACTCAGCCGGGGGATTAGTCGGGCAGATCGGGCGGTCTTGGCGGGGGGACGGCGGGCACGTCGCCGTTATATGGGTCCGGGTTCAGGCGTTTTTCGCGCTCCATGCGCATCGTGTGGCCGATGCCCGGCTCCCATTCGTCGGCCAGCGCGCCGGATGCGCGGGTGAGTTCCAGCCCGCCCAGGTTACGCGCGATCACTTCGAGCATGTGCGGCTGAGTCCAGATGATCGTATCGACCTGCACGGCGGCCACACCCGCCTCGAGGAAATCACGCGCATCGTCGGGCGTATGAATGCCGCCGCAGCCGATGACGGGTACTTCCGCGATGTGGGCGACCTGCCCCGCTGCGCGGAGCGCCTGCGGCTTCAGCCAGGGGCCGTATACGCGCCCGCCGACCAGCCGCCCGGTATCGGGGTCGCGGGTCGTGCCGCGCGGCGGGGCCGCGACGACGAGCGCTTCGGCCCCTGCGAATTGGGCCGCGCGAGCGGCTTCCGGCGCGGTGTAGAGCGGCAGCCGCACCAGGATTGGCAGCAGCGTATGATCACGCGCGGCGCGGACCATCAGCTCGATTTCCTCGTTGTCGGCCTGGTCGTGCAGGCCCAATTCGATGCCCGCGATACCCTCACAGCGATCCAGCGCTTCGGCGCAGCGCGTGACATCCGGCGGAGTCGTGGCGGCGATGTGGACGATGACCGGTGCGAGACTGTGCGCCCACAGCGCGCCGTACTGCTTGATCGCGCCGTTGATGCCCGGATTCGGCAGGCCGGTGTGAATCATCACACCGGACGGCAGCGCTACCACGCGCGGCCCGCGTGCCACGCGGCGCGGCTTCCAGGTGATCGGGTTGGTCACCAGCGCGCCGAGTTTGGTCAGGTCGATCAGGTCGCGGTAGGCCGCGCCGTCAAAGCCGAAGGTGCCTGCGGCGGGCATCACCGGGTTTTCGATCACGAGCGGTGTCTTGCCACTTCGCGTTAGTTCGATCATGGCGCTCACTTTGTGCAGATTCGTACCAGCCCCTACAATGCTAGCACCAATGCCACCGTACCCGCCACCAGCAGCGCGGTCAGGCCCACAACCAGCGTCAGAATGAGCGACACGTTGAACGTGCCAAACGAGACGCGGTAGGGGTCTACGTCCGGCGGCAGCAGGTGATCGCGCTCGCGGGCGCTGGCCGGGCGCTTGAACCGCAGCCGCGCATTGTCGAACTTCTCGACCAGCTCCCACCCGGCGCACGCTTCTTCGTCGATCACCTGACGCAGCTTGGCGGGATTCCGAAATTCCTCGAACGTCGAGCGCACGATCTTAAACTCCCAGCCTTCGTTGAGGTCCTCGGATGTATAGTGTGTCATTTCTTCTTCCTCTTGATCGCGGCGGCGTTTGGCCGCAGCCGCAGCCGTCGTTGCAGCGACAGAACCGGCTATATAACCCATATTCGTTTCCTCCTGGTGCTCTCGTTGGTTATACGACGACAGGCCATCACGTGGGCCACGTCGCCAGCACGCCCACCAGCACGATCAGCGCCAGCACGAAAATCAGGCACGCCGCCAGAAAAATCAGTTGCAGCGTCGGATCGGTTTCGGTTGGGCTGTAAATCGTCCGGTAGGGGTCTACGCTGGACGGCAGCCACGCGTCCCGGCTGCGCGCGCTTTGCAGGCGCTTGAACCGGACCTGGCTGTCGTCGTACTTTTCGACCATGATCCATCCGGCGCGCGCTTCCTGGCGCAGCAGCGCTTCGACGTGGCGGCAATCTGCGAATTCACCCCGCCGGGCGCGCACGATCTTGTACTCCCAATGCGTATAAGGGCCTTGCTGTGTGTGCTGCATCGTTGTGACCCTCCTTGCCTGAACGGAATCACCGTTCGGGCGCTGCCTATCACGTTGGGCCATGCATAGTATGCAGCATCTCGCCGGATGTTTATACCCCAATATATGGGGGTCAGGTGGGGATATGGTGCGAATGGGCGCGTATATGGGTGTTCGTGACACACGTCACGAACACCAGTATGCGATTTGGCTGCCGCGACAGGACACGTGGCTGTGATCGACCTATCGTCACACGGCGACTACGCCGCGTTTTCGGTCAAGCCTTTTCCCAAAAGGCTTGTGGGGTATGGGGCAAAGCCCCAATGTGATTTCTCCGGTTTTGCGCGCAATCTTGACTGGAAGTAGTGGCTTACAGGGCGATCACGTATCGCTCGGTTGTGTGTTTCCGCGTGTCCGGCCCGCGATCTACGTCGTGTGGTCCGGCTGCCACGCACCGGCCCCTCGCAGCAGGACCGCGAACGCATCGTCCGGCGCAGTTCCGGCGGGCAGCGTGGGCCAGTGGCGGTGAACCGACTCGACGGTGCGCAGCGCCTCGCGCACCTCGGCCAGCTTGCGCCGCCGCTTGAACAACTCGTGCTGGGTGCGATGGCACGTCATCGCGGCGAGTTTGGCCTCGGCCCAGGGCGTAATGTCGAGCGCCAGGTGCGCGGGATCGCTCTGATTCCACAACCGGTCCTCGATGGCAGGCACGCGCCCCGCCACGCCATACACGATCACGTCGGGTCTTTGTTCGCGCACGGCCCGCAGCACGGCGTCGTGAACCTGGACGTGCGCCGGGTGGCCATATTCACCGTCGCTGCCGTGCGTCAGCACGACCTGCGCGCTCGTGAGCCGGATGACGGTTGCGATCTGGCCGGCGAGCGTGTCCGCGTCGGCGGCGAAGCCGTACAGTTCATCGCCCGGCCCGATGACCGGGTCCTCGTAACCGAGCAGCGTCAGGCTTTCGACGCCCAGCGCCGCCGCGGCGCAGCGTAGTTCTTGCTCGCGGACGACCGCGCGTGCCTGGGGCGTATCGGCTTCCGGCACGGTGCCGGATTCACCGCCGCGCCCATCCGTCACGCACAGCACGTGCGTGGTGACGCCCAGCGCGTGGAGCAGCGCCAGCGTGCCACCGGCCATCACGGTTTCGTCGTCGGGATGCGCGCCAACAAATAAGACGCCGCGTAGAGACTGCGGGCCGCTCATACGAACGTCACCAGTTTCAGGTCGATGGCCGGGCCATCGGTGCAGGCCAGCAGCACGTCTTTACGAGATGGCACCTGGCACGCCTGGCACGCGCCCGCGCCACACGCCAACCGGTGAAAAAACAGCCCGCCCACAAAATCGTCGGGGATGTCGTGGTGCCGGAGCTGGCTGAGCGTGTCGTACAGGCGTGCGTACACGTCCATTTGCGTGTACGTGGGAGCCAGCGCCAGCACCTGGTCGGCCCACTGCAACGTATCCACCTGGTCCGGCCATTTCCAGTCCGTATTGCTGTGGATCACTTCGACTTCGGGCGAGAGCAGTTCCAGGGGGTAGGTGGTCGCCTGGCCGCCCAACACCAGCGTCACGGCGACTCCGCCGCCGGTCAGCATACGCGCCAGCCAGACCAGCGGTGTTGGCATGGCGTCCTCGACGATCATCAGCAGGTGGTGGATTTTGGGCCGCAGCGGGATCGGGCGGCCTACCGGGCTGAGCACGCTCACGACCTGTCCCGGCGTGTAGTCCGGGCCAACCGGCAGCTCGACGGTCAGGCGTCCCGGCTCGATGCCCACCGGAATCCACTGCTCGCGCAGGTATGGCGTCCAGCCGGAGCGCTCGATTGGGCTGACGAACAGCGATTGTCCCGGCTTGAGCTGCGCCAGCGCGGAGTCAATCGCCAGGTCGAGCTGCTGTAGGGTAGCTGATACGCGCCGCGCGCGTTCGATGATGGCCTGTGTTTCTCGCATGGGGCCAAGCGTACAACGGGAGTGCAGGATTTGCAAGAGCGTGCGGGCGATTTTCCCGCCGATATTCGCCCCCACGCGCGGAGCGCGGTAGACTTAGGCCGGTAGTCTGGCTACGGGAGACTGTGGTACGATCTACGAGCAGCGCGTATGCTGCTTGCTGCGTTGAAGACATGACGAGTGCGTTAGTTGGTTCCTATGCAAAATCCGCAACCTGTGACACAAACAATCCGCGCCGCACATAACCTGACGATTGAACTGGCTCCGGCTCACTGGCGGTTAGTCAACGGTGCGCGCCAGGACGAACACCCCGCGCCGCTGGTGGACGTTGACGAACGGGGCATCGCCTGCTCGCCTGCATTCACACGCGCGCGCAAGATTCCCCACGCAGGCAGGTTGAACCCGCCGGACGTGGCGCGCGTGGTCGTCGGCTGGGCACCGGAGAGCAGAAACTGGCACCTGGGGCTGCTGCTGGCAGCCCAACCTGAAAGCGGGAACAAGCCGCGCTGGTGTGGGCTGGCAAGCTGGCCCACCGGCGATCCGGTTGATTTCATGGCCGAATCCAGACGGGCCGGGCAGGCGTTAGCCCACCTGATTGATCGCCCATTTCACCTGATCCCGCCGCCGCAGGTGGCCCCGCCAGCTCCACCTGTGATCGCACCCGCAGCGCGGACGCCTGTACCAGCCGGTCCTGCTGCGGCGGCCCCGGTTGGGGTTGGCGCGATCCCCGCGCCGTCGCCGGCTGACACGCAGCCGTTGGGCATCACCGCGCCGGTGCCGGCGGTGCCGGTTGTGAGCGTGCCTGAGCCATTGGTGCAGACGCCGCCGTTCAATTTTGCAGACACGGTGCTGCGCCAGACTGCGCGCGGGTACGTCTGGCAGCAGCGCAGGCGGTGGCTGTTCGGGACGGTGTTTCGCGCGGTGGGACTGGCCGTGCTGGTCGTGCTGTTCCTGATCCTGAGCATTGGCACGCAAACGAGCGGCATGGCCTCCGTACAGCCGGGCTGGTTGCCCGTGCTCGGCCTGGGCGTGGGCGTGGTGCTGGCATTCTCGTCGCTGCACGCGGTGTGGAACCTGCTGGCGACGTCAAACGTCGTGATCGATACGAGACGGGGCGAAGTGCGCTGCCGGAGCCGCTTCTTGGGCCGTACGCGCTGGCGAGTGCCGTTCGGCGCGGTGGCGTACGTGCTGGTATCACAAGCGCCCGCTCACTCGGAAGGCCGCAAGCACAAGGGCGACCCGGTGCGCATCGTGCAAGACGTGTGGCTGCATGTGTATGATGGCCGCCGCTTCTGGCCGGTGGCGGCGCTGGAACGCGTCGAAGGCGAATCGCCCAATTGGGAAGCTGTCCGGGTCCGCCAAAAACAGAAGGGCCGCCGCCGCCTGAGCCTGGCGGATTACGATACCCTGGCACATCACGCCGCGCGTGTGATGGCGAACGCGATTGGCACGGATGTGTGGCTGGATATCCGGTAAACGGTTGTACGCGCAGGGCAAGAGGTGTCGATGTTTGACTTTTTCTCAGGACCATTCGACAGCCGGCAGACGACACGTCTGATCCTGCTGGCGATCATTCTCCTGACGCTGCCCTGTTACTGCCTGGGGGCGGTTCTGCTGGCGTACGCGCCGGATAACCCCCGCGCGACACGGTCCCCCGCCGCGAATCCGACGCTGGGCGGTTCGACGGAATTGCCCGTGCTGACGGCGACCTTCACCCCGTTTCGCACGCTGACGTATACGCCGACGCCGCTCGGCGGGCCGCTCCAGCCGACGCCGTTGCAAGTGTATCTGCCGACGAACACGCCGTTTTATTTTGCGCCGACGAACACGCCGTTTTTGACGTTTACACCGCTGCCAACCATCACGACGGCCCCGACGCTGACACTCGCGCCGTCGGCCACGCTCGCGCCGACGACTATCCCCACCAACACCCTGCCGCCGACGGACACCTCCGTGCCGACGAATCCGCCGGAACCCACCAAGACGCCGGTTCCGGCAGCGACCGATATCCCGGTGGCGACGGTCGAGCCGCCGCCAACCCAGGAAGTGAATCCGGGCCTGAATTAGGGCGATTCACACTGCACAGAAAGAACATTCCGATACCGATGCCTTTTGATCTCAAACTACATGTGAAACACCTGAGCGCGGTGGCGGCTCCGTGCGGCCACGAGGGTCCGGCCCGCGCGGCGATCCGCGAGGCGTGGGCCGCGCTGGTCGATGAGCTGGATACCGATGGCCTGGGCAGCCTGATCGCCGTCAAACGCGGCACCGGCCCGGCCCCGCGCCCCCAAATCATGCTGTGCGCGCACATGGACGAGATCGGCCTGATCGTCGCGGACGTGTGCCAGGGGTTTATCCGCACCAGCCAGCTTGGATCGGTCGATTACCGCGTGCTGCTCAGCCAGCCGGTGCTGGTGCATGGGCGGCGCACGCTACCGGGCGTGTTTGGGGCCGCGCCGCCGCACATGGCCCTCAGCCGCAAAACGTATCCCGACGCCGAAGAATTATGGGTCGATGTGGGCTTACCGGCGGATGAGGTCGCAGACCTGGTGCGCGTGGGCGACCTGATCACGTTCGACGCGCCGCCGCTGGACCTGAAGAATCACAAGATCGCGGCGAAATCGCTCGATAACCGCGCGTCGGTGGCGGCGGTGACGGTCTGCCTGCACGAACTGGCGGGGCGCTCCCACGCCTGGGACGTGGTCGCGGTGGCGGCGGTACAGGAAGAAGTCGGCAGTTTTGGCGCGGTGGCGGCGGCGTACAAGGTCCAGCCGGATATGGCCGTCGTGCTGGACGTGACGTATGGCACGCAGCGCGGCGTCGATGAGGATGTGAGTTTCGCGCTCAACGGCGGGCCGACCATCAGCCGAGGGCCGAATTTCCATGCGCGGCTGGTCAAGGCGTTCCGCGACACGGCGCGCGACCACGATGTCAAGCTCCAGGTGGAGGCCATACCCGGCGACAGCCTGACCGACGCATGGCTGCTCCAGGTGAGCGGCGAGGGCGTGCCGACGCTGCTGATCGGCATCCCGCTGCGTAACATGCACACGCCGGTTGAAGTCGTCGACGTGCGTGACGTCAAACGCGCCGGGCGGCTGCTGGCGACCTTCATCGCCGGGCTGGACCCTGACTTTTTGGCGACACTGGCGGAGTCTGCTGAGGCGGCAATACATGCCGATGCGCCCGATACAAACGAGGATGACGACGACGGGGATGGTGAGGCATGATAGACCTGCTGCGCGAGTTGTGCGAGGCGATTGGCGTCTCCGGAGAAGAAGCAGCGGTGCGCGCGCTGATCCTGGCCCACATCCGCGATCACGTGACCGATCTCCAGACAGACACGATGGGCAACCTGCTGGCGATCAAACGCGGCACCGGACAGTCGGACTTGCGCGTGATGGCGGCGGCGCACATGGACGAAGTCGGCATGATGGTGATGGGCTTCGAGAGCGACGGCACGATCCGCTTTAGCGCGGTGGGCGGCCTGGACGCGCGTATTTTGCCGGGAACGCGCGTGCTGGTGGGCCCGGACCACGTGCCGGGCGTCGTGGCGTGGCCGCCGATTCACGTCAACACCAACCAGGACACCGTCCCGATTGACCGACTGCGCATCGATATTGGCGCGTCGAGCCGCGAATCCGTCCGGCGCGGCATCGAGCGCGGCGACCGCATCGCGTTTGACAGCACGCTGGTGGAGTTGGGGCCGACCGTGCGCTGCAAAGCCTTCGACGACCGCGCCGGGTGCGCGTCGTTGATCCGGCTGGTGCAGGGCGA
>CAYMTN010000173.1:0-11827 GCA_964393335.1 uncultured Anaerolineaceae bacterium | reverse complement strand
TCAGCGCCGCGCCCGCTGCCGAACGCCAGTTCATACGTGTAGGTGATCAGAATGTCGCTGTGCCCTGCCGCCGAATCCGGGGAGATCGGGGGCTGCCCCTTGTTGAACAGTTCGACGATGGTGAAGTTGTTGAAGTTGAACGCAAACGACGCGATCAGCAGCGGGCCGACCGCCACCAGCAGCAGCGGCAGCGTCAGGTGCCGGAACTGCTGGCTCACGCTGGCACCATCCACCCGCGCGGCCTCGTAAATGTCGTTCGGGATCGATTGCAGCGCTCCGGTGCAGATCAGCATCATGTATGGGAAGCCCAGCCAGAGCTGAATCAGCAGGATGGCAACCTTGACCCACCACTGGTTAGACGTCCACTGCGGACCGGAGACGCCGAAAACGCTTTGGATCGTTTTGTTGACGACACCTAGCTGTTCGTTCAACAGCCCTTTCCACACCAGCACGCTGATGAATGGGGGAATCGCGTAGGGCACCAGCAGCAGCGTCCGCAAGAGACCGCGCCCCGGCGTGAATTTCGCGTTTAGAATCACCGCCAAGAACAGACCCAGCCAGAAGGTAAGGAAGACTGTGAAAAACGCATGGGCAAAGGTCCAGATAAACACGCGCAGGAAGGGGCCGCGAATCCGGTCGTCGGTGACCAGATGCTTGAAGTTTTCAAACCCGGTCACGACATAATAACCGGGGCGAATGACTTCAAGTGGCTGCCCATCGGCGTCCGTGATCTGCCCTTCCGCGTTTACATAGGGTCCCTCAACGGGTGTGTAGGTACCTTGTTTGGCCGTGTACAACACGCCGGTTTCGTTGTCAAACAGCGAGCCGTCTTTGTTCAGCGTATATTTCTCACGAAACACGCCAGCCTGTTGGATCGGGTTCTTGGGGTTCAGCTTGATGACATTGCCCGGTTCGCCAAACTCCGTTTGCGAAAGCACGCTGTCCAGGATGGCGAACGTCTGGGCGCGCGGCACGCGCTCGTAGCCCGGCAGGGCGGTCGGGATACCATTCTCATCAAGCTGGTTAGCGCCGAGATCGATCTCGCTGGCCGGGATCACTTTGCCAGCCTCGGCAAAAATCGGCTCGCCACCCGTGCCAGCATCCGGGATCAACCACAGTGCATATTTATTTGGATCGTCGGTCGAGCGAAAAGCCGTCCAGCTATAGGTAGTCGTATCAGGTGGCAGGTAGAGCCGGTCCAACAGCACATCCTGCGCCTGGCTGCGCGTGAGCAGGTTGCCATCTCGATAGTTAGTAAAGGCCACGTAAACGGTAAAAATGGTCGGATAAATAATCATTAGGACCAGTAACGCCAGGCCGGGTGAAAACCAGCGATAAGGATATAGTCCATCGAGCAAAAACGCTGCGTTCAGGCCGAGCGTGACCACCGCGAGAAACAAGGCAAGGATCCATTCCTCGTTGCCTATCAACTGCGCTACAAACCAGATCGTGAAAGCGTCTATCGCTGCCAACACGATCAAACGCAGCACGACCGTCACGGCAGAGCCTGCGAATATCGCTGCCGGACCTCTGGGTGACACGTCCTGGGTAGTCGTATCTGTTGCCATTGGGAATTTAGCGCACACGGTTTCGCAAAACCTGGGACCGGATACGCGCTTCTCTCCTTTCGCATTTGGTTGCCAGGGGCTATTTGGTAACAGGGCCGGCAGAACCCATCTCCACCGACCCTGTTTGGGACTATCTAACTGGTACGCAGAATAACTCTGCCGGCCTCCAGCTTATTGAGCCGGGGCAGCAGCTTCCCGAATCGCTTCGGCAGCCAGTGACGCCAGATCAGCCGCATCGGCTTCCGGGTCCTGCGCCGCCAGGATAATCGCGTTGCCCCAGGCAGTCCACACCGCCGCCATCGCGGGGATAGCGGGCATCGGCAGGCCAACTTCAGCCGCCACCGCCAACTGTGCCAGGTACGGATCGTCGATCTTTTCCTGCGCCGAGAGCAGCGCCGGGGCGCGGTCGCCCTGCTGGTACAGCGCAAGCTGGACGTCTTCTGACCCGACAAACTCGGTCAGGAAGGCCTGGGCCAGCAGCGGGTTCTCGCTGAAGGCGCTGACCATGAAGGCCTGCACGCCGAGGAACGGGCGGCCCGGTTCGCCCTCAGGGCCAGCCGGGATCGGGGCGATCTGGAAGGGGACGCCTTCATCCAGGAAATTGCCCAGGTTCCACGGGCCGGTGATGAACATGGCAGCATCACCGCTCTGGAACAAAGTAGTCGCCGCGTCACCGTCCAGGCCGGTCGGGATCAGACCATCTTTAATCATGCCCTGAAGCCACTGCAACGACGCCACCGAACCAGCGTTATCCACGCCGATGTCGTCCGCCGTGTAGTTGCCGTTTTCGTCCAGGCCAAAGATATAACCGCCGAACGCCGTCTGGATCGGGTAGAAGTGGTAGGGATCGCCTTCCTGGCGGATAAACCCGTACTGCGCCGCGCCGGAGTCCATGATCTCCTGCGACATCGTGCGGACCTCGTCCCAGGTCGCGGGCGGGGTCTCGACCAGGTCGGTGTTGTAGAAGAGGCCGATGTTCTCAATCGCGTACGGCACACCGTACAGCTCACCGTCCCAACTGAAAGCACTGATAGCAGCCGGCGCGAACAGATCCACCTTATCGCCCAGGTCGACCGGGGCCAGCAGGCCATTCGTCACCAGCTCGCCTACCCAGTCATGCGCGCCGACGATAATATCCGGGCCCTCGCCCGCCGGACCGGCGATCCGCAACTGGTCACGGATGTCAGGGAAACCAAGCTGCTGCACCGTGAGGGTCACGCCATATTCTTCTTCAAAGCTGGCGCCGAGTTCCTCGATAACGGCTGCGCGGGTTTCATCTGCCCAGATCAAGAGCGTCGGGGCTTCGTTCTGCGCTGAGATCGACGTGAGCGGCAGCGCACTCAGGACCATAATAACTACCAAAATCAAAGACAAACGCTTCTTCATGTTTTGCTCTCCATTAGTTTTTGTTTGATCGAACGTGACTCGAACTGCAACTAACTTTCGCAACGTACGGGCCTGTACATGGCATTGGCTGGACTATCGCTCCTTTGTATCTCCTTCCACTCCGTCGGAAACTGCTGCAGGTGAACACATGATAGTCGACTTCGATCTAGCGTCGGATCGGTTGGTTTACAACAAAACACTGCCCGGCAACCCCGTGTTGGCGGACAACAGATCATACGCTAGCCCTCATCTTGGGAATCCTGTGTGAAACTGGCATAGCGGCAGGGAGAGAACAACGACAAGCCGCACCGGCGGCCCTTGTATGGTTCGGGCACTGTGAGGAATAAAGCATCGGTTGGACGATCTTAAAGGCAATACTATTCATTTTTTCGCAGGTTTCGTCAACTACTACCAATGTGCTTAGTAAACCGTTCCCTCTATCAACGGAATTATAAAACTAACCTGCGCAGAAGGCAAACAGTAATTTTGAATAACTATACAAAACTCGAACATTACACGCAATCGCGTCGTTACCGGCCAGAGTCTCGTACCAGGCGCGTGCGCGCCCATTTGACCGGCGGCAGAACCGGCACATGATGCCGCCGCGCGATCGCTTCTTCGGTTTGATCCGGCATGGGCGCGGTCAGCAAGGCTGCCAACAGCAAAAACAACAGCACGCCATACCGCTCATACCGGTGCCACTCCGTGAAAAAAACGGGGAGCGCGGCGAGGCTGAGCGCCAGGTACAATGCTGTGCGCCAGGCCGGAGTCTTACGAAACAGGATCAGCAGCACCGCATAACTATAGGGGTTTACGTATGGCGTCCACACAAAACCGAGCAGCACCGCCAGCGTGCGCCATTCCGTGAGCCGCCGCACCATGAGCGCCAGAATCACGGCGGTCACGCCCAGCGCGGGCAGCACCCCCCACGCCCCAAATACTGAAAAAGGATACCCGCCGCCGAACTTCACATCATCCGCCGTTTTGACGCCGCGCACGACGCCCACATAGGATGACAGCGTGTCCCGCGGCCAATCGAGCCAGTGGGGAAACAGCGCAACGGATACCCCGAAGATCAAGGCCATCGTCAGCGCGGCTTTCCAGTCGTGTTCCCACACAATACGCACGCATTCCAACGCGATCAAAAAGGGCAGCACCTGCGGTTTGATCGCCAGGAGCATGATCGCAATGCCCAACCGCGCGCCGCGCACCCCTCGGAAAATCAGCCACAGGCCCACGCCATTCACCAAAAAATCGGTGTTGCCCGATGCCAGCAGCATCCAAAACGTGGGATGCAAAATCAGCACCAGCGCAAACAACCTGCCGAAGTCAACCATTACCACGACAAAAACAGCAACGGTCAGCGCCAGGATCATGCGCGTCGAAAAATAGGCCACCGTCCCGAAATAAAACACGGACCAGGGCGCGTACGGTAGGTTTTCGTACTCCACGTCATATACCTGCAAATCGGGGTCCATGCCGAGCGTGTCATCGTAAGGGTTTTCCAGGCGCGTCATGTAACGGACAAGCTGCGCGGTTGTCACCCAGTCGAGGTGATTGATTGGCCGGATCGCGTTGTAGGCGGTGAGCGTGCTTGTCAGGAATAACAACACCAGAAAGAGCGGGTAAAACGGACTGTGGCGGGGAATCGGCGGCGAAATCTGTGTTACTTTCAAGCGGGCCTCACGAAAAGACGCGGATCACGAGAGAGGCGAACGGTTACACTATAGCACATGCGATAACTTCCGCAACCCGCCAACCTTCGATACAATGGGGTGGTACCAGCGTCACACATGGATCGGCACCGCCGGATGAACTATCGCCGTCTGCTAGCAGACAAATTCAACCAGGATGTTCTGTGGAATGTCGCCAGCCTGGGCGTGTTGGCCCTGGGCGGCACTATCGTCAACCTGATCATCATCCGGTTCCGGGGTGAGGGTGCGCTCGGCATTTTTAACCAGGTGTATGCCATCTACATCGTGTTATCCCAGGTGGGAGTTGGCGGCCTGCAACACTCTGTCCTGAAGCACATCTCGCACCATCAGGATGACCGCGCCCGCTGTGCCGACGTCACGACTGCCGCGCTTGTCCTGGTCGCGGCTATCACACTCCCGATGATAGGCATCTGTGTCGTGTTAGCCGGGCCGATAGGCGACCTGTTGAACAGCTCCGGCGTCACGCGTGGGCTGCTTCTGGTGCTGCCGGGACTGTTGTTTTTTGCGTTGAACAAGGTTCTGATCAATGCGCTGAACGGCTTGCAGCACATGCACGCGTATGCGGTATTTCGTTCGCTGCGTTTTGCCCTGATCCCGGTCTGGATCATCGGGCTGGTGCTGCGTGATGCGCCCGATTCATCGCTGCCGCTGGCGTTAACCCTGTCGGAAGTCATGTTGTTTGCTGCCCTGGTGGTATTCGTGTATACGCGCCTGCTGCCGCTCAGACCCATCACCGATCCGCGCGCGCGTTTCCGCGAGCACCTGTCATTCGGCGCACGGGGAGTGCTGAGCGGCGTCCTGACCGAGCTAAATACGCGCGTCGACGTGCTGATGTTGGGGTACTTCACCACCGACGCGAATGTCGGCATTTATAGTTTTGCTGCCATGTTGGCCGAAGGCGTCGGCCAGCTTCCTCTGGCAATCCGCTGGAACGTCGATCCGATCATGGGACGCCACTTTGCGGCCAGCGCAGCGGACCAGATCACAGAGTTGGCACGCCACATCCGCCGGACCTTTTACCCGGCCATGCTGGCACTGGGCGCTGTCGCCGTGTTTGTCTACCCGATCATGTTGATCATCTGGCTGCCGGATGACAACATCGCCGCAAGCTGGGCGGTTTTTAGCATCATCATGTTGGGCGTCGTGATCAACGCCGGATACCGGCCCTTTACCGGCATCCTGCTTCAAGGAGGTCGCCCCGGCACGCATACGTTGTTTATCACCGGGCTGGTCGTCACCGACGCGCTGCTCAACCTGTTGTTCATCCCGCTGTTGGGTATTTATGGTGCGGCGATTGTTACGGCATTTACCTACGTTTTTGAGGCAGCAGGCATTATCATGTACGCGCGCAAGCTGTTTGACGTGAGGCTGTAAGGGACCGATCAATGGCGAGAGCGTCTCATTTCACATATCCGGCTGATAGACCGCAGTTGAGCATCATCATTCCCGCCTATAACGAAGCGGACGGCATCGGCAATACATTGGACGATCTATGCCGTGATCCGCGCCTGGCCGATGCCGAGATCATCGTGGTCGACGATGGATCGTCGGATGTTACCAGCGAACGCGTGGCGGCGTTTCCGCGTGTGACTCTGGTCCGCCACACCGCCAACAAGGGGTACGGCACGGCTATCATCACCGGGGTCAAAGCATCGACCGGCGCGTTTATCGTCTGGTTTGACGCTGATGGGCAGCACCGCACCGAGGATTTAGCCGCTGTCGCCGAGGCCCTCATCACGCAGAACCTCGATTACTGCGTTGGCGTGCGGGATGCCCGCTCACATGACGTGTACAGCCGGAAGCTGGGCAAGTTTGTCCTGAAACAAACCGTGCGCCTGGCCGCCGGGCAGTATGTCAAGGACTTTAACTCCGGCCTGCGCGGGTTCAAACGTGAGGTGCTGCTGCCCTACCTGCATCTGATGCCC
Source organism: uncultured Anaerolineaceae bacterium (assembly GCA_964393335.1). GTDB lineage: Bacteria > Chloroflexota > Anaerolineae > Aggregatilineales > Aggregatilineaceae > CAYMTN01. Next base: position 5,233 of record CAYMTN010000173.1, on the reverse strand, counting down.
AAAGGATTCGGTGCCTCAACCACCATGACCCTGCTCATGTTGGAGCGAGGCTATCATGGCGGCGAAGTGCCGATCATCGTGCGCGAGCGGATCGGCAGAAGCTCCGTCCGGCAGGTCCGGGATGGCTTCCGCACGTTGATGATCATTTTGCGCATCTTTTTGCTGTTTAAGCCAATGGTGTTTTTCGGCGGCATAGGGTCGGTCTTGATTGTCCTGGGCAGCATCTACGGGTTTGCCGAAGCGATCAGCGTGCGCGAGGGGTTTCCCGTTTTTGCCGCGCTGATCATCATCCTGGGCGTGCAGGCGTTCTTTTTCGGCCTGCTCAGCGATCAGGTCAGCCAGCTCCGGCGGGAGCGATTCGAGCGAGACGTGTGAGGGATTATGTGTGGCATATTCGGATTTGTTGCGAGCGCCGAATCGGATTTTGAGTGGGGCGCGTTCCGCTCCCTGCTGGATCACCTGTTTCTGCTGTCAGAATCGCGCGGGAAAGATGCCGCCGGATTGGCGCTGGTGGGCGGTGACCAGATCACCGTCCTGAAGCGCCCAATCCGGGCCAAACACCTGATCCGCTTACATGACTACCGGGCGCTGCTGGACACGTTCCAGGACGAAGCGCAGCGGTCGCACGACTCGCATACCCTGGCTGTGATCGGTCATGCGCGCATGGTCACCAACGGCACCGAAGAAGCCCACGCCAACAACCAGCCGGTCATCAAAAATGACATGGTATGTTTGCACAATGGCATCGTAGTCAACGACGCGGCGTTGTGGGATGCCTTCCCCCAGCTTTCACGCGAATACGAGGTCGATACCGAGGTTATACTTGCCCTGTTGGACCACCATCGCCGCCAGGGTCTGCCGCTGGTGGATGCCGTGGTCCGGACCTTTCAGCAGCTTCAAGGTGCTAACTCCGCCGCGCTGTTGGCCCCCGATCTAAACGGGCTGGTGCTTGCCAGCACGAACGGATCGTTATATTTCGCGCGCAGCGCGTCCGGGAACGAGCTGGTCTTCGTCTCGGAAAAATACATCCTGGAACAAACCGTCCGGCACAGGACGTTACAGGCCCTGTTTAGAAATGCCAGCATCACACAGATCGCACCCGGCGACGGGTACGCTTTCGGGTTTGATGACCTGCGTCCCGTTCACTTCCGGCTGGAGGACAGCGAGCCGACCGGTCACCGCCTGCCGCCGCGTGATTCGGTGCAGACGATCCATGACCTGAAGCCCGCCAAACCGGCTTCCCGGCACAAATCGCTGCATACCCCCGACGAAATCACCCGCGCGCTGGCCGCCAATGACCGGTTTGTGGATGGCATCCGTAGCTCGGTGCACGCGCTGCGACGCTGCACGCGCTGCCTGCTACCCGAAACATTCCCCTTTATCGAGTATGACGAGCAGGGCGTGTGCAACTACTGCCACCGCTACCAGCCCATCAAGCCGCAAGGCGTCGAACGGCTGCGCGAACTGATCGCGCCGCATCGTAAAACGTCCGGCGAACCGGATTGTCTGGTGCCGCTCAGCGGGGGGCGTGACAGTTCGTATGGCCTGCACTACATCAAAACGGAGTTAGGACTGAGTCCGGTTGCCTACACCTATGACTGGGGCATGGTCACCGATCTGGCGCGGCGGAATATCTCGCGCATGTGCGGTCAGTTGGGCGTAGAACACATCCTCGTTTCGGCTGACATCCGCAAAAAACGGGAGAATATCCGCAAAAACGTGCTGGCCTGGCTCAAAAAGCCGGACCTGGGTACGGTGCCCCTGTTCATGGCGGGCGATAAGCAGTTTTTTTACCATGCCAACATGCTCAAAAAACAGATGAACCTGGGCCTCGTCTTTTTCAGCCAGAATGACATGGAGCGCACGGACTTCAAATCCGGCTTCTGCGGCGTGAACGAGAACTATCAGAAACGCATCTATTGGAACCTGTCGCCAGTCGGCAAGGCACGCATGACATGGTATTACGGCACGCAGTTTTTGCGCAATCCGGCGTTCCTGAATGCATCACTGTGGGATACGTTCACCGGGTTTGTGTCCTACTACCTGATACCACGTGATTTTGTGCTGCTGTATCACTACCTCGCGTGGGATGAAGCCCACTTCGCCGCTACGTTGCGGCAGGAATACGACTGGGAAACCGCCGCCGATACGCAGGCAACCTGGCGCATTGGCGACGGAACGGCGTCGTTTTACAACTACATCTACTACACCATGGCCGGATTCACGGAAAATGACACGCTGCGCAGCAACCAGATTCGCGAGGGCATGATCAGCCGCGACCAGGCCCTGCGGTGGGTCGATGAGGAAAACGAGCCGCGATATGAGTCCATGCAGTGGTACTGCCAGACCATCGGCGTTGATTTTCTGGCGGCGCTCGCAGCGATCAATGCCGCGCCCAAACTGCTGCCCGGTATGCCTGCCGCTCGACCATCCCGGAATCATTAATTTTTTCATTAATCAATATTCTACACTCTATTCTGGTGAATTATTTCACATGCTTTTGGTCGAAATAATCCCTTTTATTCGCGGGAAGTGACAAAAGCAAGAGAGATATGTGATCACTTTCACTTGCTGCCTCCCCTCTGTTCGCCCATTATATGATCCTGAGGGGTTTTCTAAGCCAAACTTCTCAAAAATAAAAAATATTATTTATGCAGCACAAACCCATAACTCGCGTCGAACAGGAAGATGGCTGATCACTCACGTTTTTTGCAGATGCAGCAAATACAAATGGAGCAGAGAGAGCAGGTACTTTATGAAAACACTAACCCTCGATCTCCCAGCTATGTATGGAGATCACCACGTCATCGAAGTACGTCGCATTCTTCTAGAGCTGGCTGGCGTCGAGGACGTGTATGCCAGCAGCAGTTTCCACGCCGTCGAAGTCACCTATGACCCAGACCAGATCACGGCAGAGGCGATTACCGCGCGCGTGGAAGAAGCCGGGTACCTCGAACCGCTGGTTGTCCCGCTAGAGACAGGTCAGGCCGCCTACCAACAAAGCGACAACTCGACCCATTTCCGCCATACGGCTGCCTACGCACAAACCGGGCAAGTCGTGAGCTTCGCACAGACCATCAGTTATGCTGGGCGTCCCCTATGGCCCTGTCCGGGGATGGCACCCATCCACATGCCGGAAGAAGAGGAATAGATAAATGGCAAAGCAGAAACGCAGCCCCGAAGAATATTCAATTGATCCCGCTGCACAACAGATGCTGATTCGCGCCGACGAAATGGGCCTCAGCACGGCGTTTAGCCGCGCCGATGCCCTGGCCCCCTGCAACATCGGATCGGCAGGCATGTGCTGCAAGCTGTGCGGAATGGGCCCATGCCGCCTGACCAAAGACGGACAGACCGGCATTTGTGGCGCGACCATCGATACCATTCAAGCCCGCAACCTTATCCGCGCGATTGCGGGTGGCGCAGCCGCCCACTCCGATCACGGGCGGGATATGGCGTTCACGCTGAAAGCCGTTGCCAACGGCGAAGCGGAAGGATACACGATCCGCGATGTCGCCAAGCTGCGCACCGTCGCCGCCCAATACGGCATCCCCATCGACAAGCGTTCCCCTGAGGAGATCGCCAACGACCTGGCCGACCTGTACATCGCCCAGTTTGGGCAGCAGCGCGGCAAGCTCGCCCCTGCGTCTCGCGCCCCCAAAAAGCGCCAGGAGCTGTGGGAAAAACGGCATGTCACGCCGCGCGGTGTCGATCGTGAAGTGGTCGAAGCGATGCACCGCACGCACATCGGCGACGACCAGGAACCGACGCACATCCTCGAACACGCCGTGCGCACGGCCCTGGCCGATGGGTGGGGTGGCAGCCTGATCGCGACCGATGTGTCAGACATCTTGTTTGGCACCCCGGCCCCCGTGTTGGGCCAGGCCAACCTCGGCGTGTTAAAAGCGGATATGGTCAACGTGGTTGTACACGGCCACGAGCCAACGCTCAGCCAGATGATTGTCGCGGCTTCGCAAGACCCTGAGATTATCGAATATGCCAGGGCTGCCGGGGCACAAGGGATCAATCTTTCCGGCATCTGCTGCACGGCCAATGAAATCCTGATGCGGCAGGGCATCCCGGCGGCAGGGAATTTCCTCCAACAGGAATTGGCCATCCTGACCGGCGCGGTTGAGGCAATGGTCGTGGACGTGCAGTGCATCATGCAGGCGCTCGTTGCGTTGGCTCAAAACTTCCACACCGAGATCATCACGACCTCCCCCAAGGTGCAAATCAAAGGTGCAACGCATATCGAATTCAACGAACACCAGGCGCTGCCCATTGCCAGAGATATTTTGCGGCATGCCATTGACAACTATAAGAACCGGGGCGCCATCCAAATTCCCGACGTGCGCGAAGATCTGGTGCCCGGTTTTTCAAACGAATACATCAGCTATATGCTCGGCGGCAGCTATCGGGCCTCGTTCCGCCCACTCAACGACGCGATCATGGCCGGGCGTATTCGCGGGGTAGCGGCCATCGTCGGCTGCAACAACCCGCGCAGCCAGCACGATTACCTGCATACGCACGTCACCCGCGAACTGCTCAAGCAGGACGTGCTGGTGGTCGAAACCGGCTGTGGAGCCATCGCCAGCGCCAAGTTAGGGCTGATGCTGGGTGAAGCCGGGTTGGATCAGGTCGGTCCGGGCCTGCGCGAAGTGTGTGAAACGGTCGGTATTCCACCCGTGCTGCACATGGGTTCGTGCGTAGATAACACCCGCATCCTGACCGTACTGACGCAAATGGTTGACGAAGGCGGCCTGGGCGATGACATCGACCAGATTCCTGCCGTCGGGCTGGCCCCGGAGTGGATGAGCGAAAAGGCGCTCTCCATCGGCACGTACTGTGTGGCCTCTGGCGCATACGTGATCTTTGGCGGCTCGTCCCCGATTGGGGGTATGCCGGACAAAGTAACCGACAGCGATATCGTGCTGAAGTACATCAGTGAAGGGTGGGAAGATCTATACGGCGGCAAGATGGAATTTGTAGCCGACCCGGATGAGATGATCCGCCGCACACTCGACCATATCGACAAGAAGCGCGCGGCGCTTGGCCTGCCCGAATATGACGCGGAGCGCTTCGGACGGAGCGGCGATGCCCGGATGTGTGAATTCGAAGACCTGCCCTTAGCAGAACGCCAGGCGGCCCTGTACGGCACGCCAGCCAAGTAGGAGATACACTTATGTCTCGTTATATTGCGACCCGCGCCATTCGCGGCGCGAACGCGCTGGTA
>CAYMTN010000172.1:0-11888 GCA_964393335.1 uncultured Anaerolineaceae bacterium | reverse complement strand
CGCTTCGCGGTAATTGGTGATGGCCTGCTCGGTATTGCCCATTTTGGCATAGACGCGCGCCATGTTGCCGAGTGCCTGCGCAGTGCGGTGCGGATCGTTGATCTGCACGAAGACGGCGTGCGCCATGTTCATCTGTTCGAGCGCTTCTTCGTGCTGGCCCATCGAGTGCAGCGCCAGCCCCAAATTGACCTGCATCTCGGCCACCATATCCGCCGCGCCAGCGTCTTCGTAAAGGGCAGCCGCCTCGCGGAACGTTGCCGCGGCCTGTTCGTAATCGCCCTGCTTGAATTGTTCGACGCCCTTGATTTTTGTCTCGTCCGCGTTTGACATACATCTAACTCCTTCGTGTTTGCGCTGCGTATTCCACTCCCGTAGTATACGCCAGTTGGCCGCAGCTTGCCTTATTTCGCGCGCGGGGTAATCGCGTCAGAACCTGATTGGGGCTTTGCCCCACGCCCCACAAGCCTTTTCTCAAAAGGCTTGACCGAAAACTGTCCTGTGCGACGCGCGCCGCACAGGGTCAAGGGGCCAGTCGGTCCCTGGCAGGGGTGCGGGGGCGAGGCCACCGCGGTTTGATGCGACCACTCTGTTTCACGCGCCACCCACTTTGCGCGGCTGTGACAGACCTCGTATAATTGCACCAGAGTTTGACCGCCCCCAGGGAGGTACTGACGATGAGTTTTGACGATGTTGCTGCCCGCCTGCGCAAACACAGCGACAAACGAACTGACCGCGACGCCATGCCGCGCAATTTTGAGGAGCTTTATTTGCTGCGCGCGCGTATTCTCGGCGTGTTGATCCGTGATGCGCGGCAGGCCGCCGACATCAGCCTGGAGCAGTGCGCCGCGCACATCGACGTGCCAGCGGATACGCTGCTCGACTGGGAACTGGGCAAAGCCATGCCCGGCCTGCCCGAAGTCGAGCTGCTGGCGTACGTGCTGAACGTCCCGATCAGCCACTTCTGGGGCACCGAAACGCTGATGCAGCAGGCCCAACGCCACGCGATCGACGCGGGCGAATATGTCGCGCTGCGCAACCGCCTGATCGGGGCGCTGCTGCGCGCCGCACGCGAAGAAATCAGGCTGACGCCCGAACAGCTTGCCGCCCAGGCAGGCGTTTCACCGGCCAACATCACCGCGTACGAGATGGGCCAGCGCGCGATCCCCACGCCGGTCCTGACGACGCTGGCCTCGGCCTGCCAGGTGAACATGAGTTATTTCCTGGAAAACGCCAACCGCGTCGGGGAATTTCTGGCGTTGCAAGAGGAGTTGAAGACGTTCAGCGACCTGCCGCCAGCCATGCGGCGGTTCGTGGCATCGCCGGTCAACCAGCCGTATATCGAGCTGGCGATGAAGCTCGCGCAGATGGGCACCAGCGAACTGCGCAGCATCGCCGAATCGATCCTGGATATCACGCTCTGACGGCGGGCCGGGCCGCTCAAAAACGCAAATTGACCCATTGACACAGCCGCCCGGCAGGGGTACAATTTGATGTGTAGTGGAGTAGGTTGTTCGCATCACCGGAAGTCGATAAACCCCGGCGCGAGTACATCTCACCGCGCGGGGGTTTTTTGATCCAAAGCAAACTCCTCCCACCACACGTACCGTTTCAACTTTTTATGTGGGAAGGAGTAATTCCCAAAATGGCATCACGTGTAACCGGCACCGTCAAGTGGTTCAATTCGCAGAAGGGCTTCGGCTTCATCGAGCGTGAAGACGGCCCCGACGTCTTTGTGCACTTCAGCGCCATTCAGGGCAGCGGCTACCGCGAACTGAATGAGGGCGAGCGCGTCGAGTTCTCGATCACTGAAGGCCCGAAGGGGCCGCAGGCCAGCGAAGTTATCCGGCTGGGCCGCTAGTTCGCAATTAACGCGACACACTCATGCCCGGTATCATCCCGATACCGGGTTTGTTTTTTTGAACGGTCCGGCGTCTGCATTTTTCTCCCGGCGCGAACGCGGTACAATTCTCCCCCATGACTACACACCAATCCAAATGGGCCTTTTACGCGATGCTGGCCGTGCTGCTGGTGGGGTCGTACCTGCGGATTCACGATCTCAACGCGCAGGGCCTGTGGGGCGACGAAGGCTGGTCGATCTGGCTGGCACGCGGCGATTCGCTGCGCGACCTGACGCTGACGATGGTGGCCGACCATCACGGCCCGGTCTATTCGGCGCTGCTGCGGGGCTGGGATGCGCTGGCCGGTAACAGCGTGCTGGCGCTGCGCTGGATCACGGTCCTGTTCTCGGTCGGCAGCCTCGCGCTGATCTACGCGTTGGGCCGCCGCCTGTTCAACCCGGCGGGCGGCATAGGGGCCGCGCTGGCCTTCGCGTTGATGGATAAGCAGATCGTGCTCACGCAAGAAGTGCGCGACTACCCGATCATCTTTTTTTGCATGATCGCCATCGCGCTGTTTTACGTGCGCTGGCGGCGCGATCCGCGCGGCGGGAACGGTTTCGGCTTTGTACTGGCGACGGTCGCCGGGCTGTACCTGCATTACTACTGTTACATGGTCAACCTGGCGATTCTGGTGCACGCGCTGCTCACCCTGCGGGACCGGCGCATGTGGCGTAATTTCGCCGTGCTGAACGGCCTGGCGGCGCTGGCGTTTGTGCCCTGGCTGCCGGTCGTCGTACACCAATTCGTCAATACGCCGGTTGACAGCGAAGTGTTGAACATTCACGGCATGCCGTTCGACCGCCACACGATCGAGTACCTGGCGACGGAATCGCTCGGCAAACCGCTGGCGCTGTACGGCCTGCTGATGCTGGCCGGGTGGCTAGCTCCCCTGTGGACCGGGCAGCCGGGCGTGATGGCGCGCCTCCCGCGCGAGCGGCGGCTGGCGGCGGCGCTGCTGGCGGCGCTGTGGTTCGCCGTCCCGATCCTGATCACGTGGGCGCTGCACGCGCGTTATCCGCTGCTGACGGATCGTAACCTGTCGGTCATCCTGCCCGCGATTGCGCTGCTGGTCGGTTTCGGGCTGACGACCTTCGACCGGTATGGCGCGGTCTTCATCGCCGCGCTGCTCGTGGTGAACGGGTTGACGGTCACCAGCGCGTATTTCCACAAACCGCCCTGGCGCGAAATGGCCGCTGAGATCGCCGCCGAGTATCCGGGCGATGAGCCGGTCCTGATCGACGTGGAGGGCGCGCACGCCGCGTTGTGGTATCACCTGACGCTTGACCTGCCGGTCAACGTCGACAAAATCGTGGACCTGCTGCCCGCCGAGGCAGAAGGTCAGGATGTCGCGGTGTCGCTCTATGACCTGCGCAAGCGCTACCGCGAGCGGTTCATCCCCCGGCTGCAAGGCATCCTGGCGAATACGGACGGGCTGTGGATGGCGTATTGGGGCGACGAAACCAAAAAACACGACGTGTTCGACCTGCTCGCCGTCGAAGGCTTCACACGCACCGCCGTTTTGCCTTTCGAACATCTCGGTAACCCGATTTACGCCTACCGCTACGACCGGACCAGCGCGCTGCAAACCGTGCTCGCCCGGTTCGGGGAGTCGATCACGCTGCGCCGCGCGGAGTGGGCACCGGCGGCTCACCCTGGCGATGATCTGCACGTGCTGTTGTGGTGGGCCGCTGACGCGCCCCTGCAACTGGACTACAGCGTATCCGTATTCGTGCTAGACAGCGGCGGCGTCTTACGCGCGCAGCAGGACGGGTATCCGGCCAACGGCGGCGCGCCCACGACGGCGTGGACACCCGGCGGGTACGTGTTCGACGCGCATACGCTGGCTCTGCCGGAAAACCTGCCGCCCGGTACGTATACGCTGGGCGTCAAGCTGTATACGTGGTGGGATGGCGTGGTGCTGCCCACCGGCGACGGAACCGACTATTCCGTCCTGGGTACGCTCACGGTACAATAATGCGCGTGGCCGCTGGCCCCTGCCGGGGAAACGAGCGGCCCGTATTCAACCACTCAGGCGACCATCAACAGGGATCACTATGATTTCCGAGTTCAGTAAACGGCAGTTTTTCCTACAGCTTGGCGCTGTCGCCGTGATTTTGATCGGCATTGCCGCGAGCACCGGCACATTTCCCAACACCGAGATGATCGCGATCACGTTTGTATTCGCCTTCATGTGGACGCGCAGCGGACGGGCGTTTTTGATTGAGTTCATGCCGTTTTTGCTGCTGCTGGTGACGTACAAACAGATGCGCAACTTTGCCGATAATCTCAGCCGGTCCGAGATCAACGTCACCAACCTGATCCGCTGGGAAGAATGGCTGTTTGGCGGCACGCTGCCGAATCATTACCTGCAAGCGCACCTGTGGGGGCATTTTTACACGCCGCTGCTGGACGTGCTGACCAATACGCTCTACCTCTCGCATTTCCTCTCGCCGCTGGTGCTGTCGGTGATCCTGTGGCAGAAGCGCCGCTCGTTATACTGGGCCTTTGCGATCGGGCTGGTCGTGCTGTCGTACGCGGCGTTTGCGACGTACGTCCTGTTCCCGGCAGCTCCGCCCTGGTGGGCGACTCTCTACGGGTACCTGCCGCGCCAACCCGTTACGCTGGCCCATTTCGTCGCGTCCAGCGAAGACCTGGCGAAAGGCGCGAATCCGGTTGCGGCGATGCCGTCGCTGCACGCGGCGTACCCGACGTATATTTTCCTGGTGTCGCTGTACGTGTGGGGCAAACGCGCGATCCCGGTTGTGCTGCTGCCCGCCGGGGTCATGTTTGCGACCTTTTACCTCGGCCACCACTACGTGATCGACGCGATTGCCGGGGCGGCCTATGCCGTGATCGCGTTCAGCACAGTATTTCTGTGGGCTACGCGCTTCACGGCCACCCACGCACTGTTCAGCAAACCGCGCCGCCTGGGTGCGCAACCGTATCCCACCAAACCGGACGCAGGCAAGTAGCGGTCAGCGGTCAGTCAAAACCTCCTGCACGATGCCTGTGATTGTACTGGACCACGCCCCCCGGATGAGTGTGTCTGTATGTCGCGCCGGGCACGCTGTGGTACACTCACGCGCCGATCCTGATGGCGATGAAGGGCTGTGTCGATGAAAATCTGGCGGGAGAAAACGACGCGGCGGGCGCTGGTGTGGGTGGCGCTGCCGGTGATCGCCTACACGCTGGCGGCGCTGGTCATGACGTGGCCGCTGCCCGCGCACCTCAACTCGGACGCGGCGGGCGTCGGGCACGGCGACACGTACATGATGATTCGCGGCGCGTGGGCGGCGCGCGAGGCGCTGCTCGACGGGCGGAATCCGCTCGACCAGACGCTGCTGGCCTATCCGCACGGAATCACCAGCCGCTTGATGTGGTCCACGCCGCTGCGCTGGGTGCCGGTCATGCTGCTGTCGTTCGTCGTGTCGCCGCTGATGGCCTTCAACCTGTGGCTGATCGCTACCCTGGTGCTGAACGGGCTGGCGGCCTACTGGCTCGGCATGGAGCTGAGCGGGCGACTGGCCCCGGCGGCGCTGCTGGGGGGACTGGTATTCACGGCGTTCCCCACCATGCAGGGGCATCTCAGCGTCGGGCACATCGACGTGCTGGCGATGTACGGGCTGCCGCTGTTTGCGTTATGTTTGTGGCGCGTGCTGACCGGCGCGGGGACGTGGCGCACGGCGGCCTGGGGCGGGGTATGGCTGGCGCTGGCGTCGCTGGGCCTGACGTCGCAGGTGATCTACAACGTGATGCCGGTCGCGCTGTTCCTGGGGCTGTATTTTTTGCTGGCGCGGCGCGGTGACCTGATCCGGCGCGGGGCGGCGTGGCGGGACCAACCCTGGATCAAAGCGCTGGCGCTGGGGGCATTCGGCGGCGCGATCCTGCTCATCTTTTTCGGGCCGCTGCTGACCAGCGCGGGACAGGCGGAGATCGGCGGGCTGCGCGAGGCGGGCCGCGTGCGGTTCAGCGCCGACCTGCTGGCGTTCGTCAGCCCGTCACCGTTCGGCCCGTTCGACGATCTCGGACTCGTGCCGTCTTACGCGCGGGACGTATTGGCGACGAACGCAACGGAAGGCGCGGCGTACCTGGGCATCGTCGCGCTGGTGCTGGCCGTGACCGGCGTAGCGGCGCGGCGCGAGGCGCGCCCCTGGTTGGTCGTGGCGCTGGGGGCGATGCTGCTCTCATTGGGGCCGCTGCTCAAGTGGCGGGATGATCCGGTCGTGCTGCGCATCGAGGCGGCTCATTCTTATGTTACATTACCGTGGGCGGCGTTCGAAGACCTGCCCGTGCTCGACATGACGCGCACGCCGGGGCGCTTCAACGGCGCGACGGCGCTCGCGTGGGGCGCGCTGGTCAGCATCGGGGCGGGGGTGCTGCTGCGGCGCGTGCGGCGGCGCGATTCGCGATTCGCGCTGGCGGCGATCCTGGGCGTGATCATCCTGTTCGAATACCAGTTATTCTGGCCGTATGAAACCGGCAGCGCCGCCCAGCCGGACTATTTCCGCCAGTTGGCGCGGCAAGACGACGTGCGTGCCGTGTTGAACGTGCCGGTGCTGAACTCCGTTTCTCAGATGCTAGGCATGGCCGAGCAGATGGTTCACGGCAAACCGATGATCGCCGGGCAGCTTTACCGCCATTCGCCGCAGGACCCCGCCGTGCTGAACGTATTGAACAGCGCCGCGTGGAACGATCCGGCGCTGACGCTCACCGCGTGGCGTGACGAGGACGCGCGTTATGTGCTGTCGGTGGCGGGCGCGGACCGTCTGATTTTTCATAAGCAGTTAGTGCCGGACCCAGGGCAGATCGAAAACCGGCTGCGGGTCGTGCTCGGCGCACCGGAGTACGACGACGCGCTGATCGCGGTGTTCGTCGTGCCGCGCGTGGACCGTGCGCCCCCCGGTTTTCAGATGCCAGTCGTGCGCAACGTGGACGGGTGGCGCGGGCCGGTAGACGTGCCGTATGGGGCGGGCTTCGAGGCGTTCTTTTTGGGCGAGGCGGGGGACTGGCACCTTTTTACCGCCGCGCCGGATTACGGCGAGCTGGTTTTTGAGGTGGGCACTTACGGTATGCCGCGCCGCGTGGGCGTGTGGCTGGACGATCACCTGATCACCGCGCGCGTGATCGATCAGGGGACGGTGCGGCTGCCGCTGTGGCTGGACGCGGGATTCCACACGCTGCGTTTTGAGGCGCTCGGCGGCTGCGACGTATACCCGTTCACGCTGACGTGTCTGGCCGGCGACTGCGCGCCCGCCGATCCGCCCGCGTGTCTGAGTGTCGCGTTCGGGCGTCCGATCTGGCAGGCATCCGATCGCGCGCCGCACGCCATCGACGCGCCGTTCGATCACGGGCTGCGGCTGCGGGCGTATGACGTGCGCCTGCTGCCGGATGGGCAGATCGACCTGCGGCTGTTCTGGCAGGCGGACCACGCGCTGCCGGGCAGTTATGCGCTGTTCGTGCACGTAGCCGATCCGGCGACGTCGCAGCCGCAGGCACAGGCGGACGTTTATCCGCTGATCCTCACCGATGAATGGCCGTCCGGCGCGCGTTGGGTGTCCGAGGTGCAGATCGATGGGCGTGATCTGCCGCCCGGCGACTACGCGCTCAACGTCGGGTGGTTTGACCCGGTGACGGGCGCGCGCCTGGGCGTACGGGCGGATCGCCCCTGGGCCGATGCGGGGATTCTCCACCTGGAGACGCTAACGCTGGGCGGCTAGGGGGCTATCGGCGCCGGGGCGGCAATGTTACAATGATCGTGTCTCGGCGATCACGGCAGGCGGTGCCGGGCGCAGGCGAACCGTTGGTTCGTCGGCAGCGCCCCTATATCTTGGGCGCGGCAAGCAGCGCCCCTACCTGATCGCTGATCGCTGGCCGCTTTTTTTCACAGGAGGGAACACCCGATGGGATGGACACGTAAACTGACGTTGAGCGCGGCAGCGCTGGTCGTGCTGCTGGCGATGCTGGCCGGGGGGATTTCCGGCGAGGCGGTGCGCGCGCAGGACCAGATCATACCGCTGCGCGTGCAGACGGCGGTGACGGGCGAGCTGACGAGCAGCCAGCCGACGGTCGTCTACAGTATCAACGCTGCCGAGAGCTTGCGCATGGCGGCTATTTTTGACGTCACGGGCGGCGATATGCAGCCCACGCTGGTCGTGCTGGACCAGGATCAGCAGACCGTGCTGGCCGGCGCGACCGGACCGAATGCGAACGGCGTGATCGTCACGTTTCCCACAGAGGGGACGTATTACGTCGGCGTGACTGCCGATTCGGGCACGTCGGCCACGTACCGGCTGATGATCGAGGTCGCGCCGCCGCTGCCGGTCAACGTGTTCGTCGCGCAGTCGTACATGGTGTCGGGTACGTCGGCGGTGTGCGCGGACAACACGCCGGTCGGGCAGTTCACGCCGACCGAAGACCTCAACGTGTGTTTTTCGCTGGACCTGATCGACAACCCGATTGATATCAAGGTCGAGTGGTGGTCGCCGTCGGGTACGATTGCGGCCAACGACTCCGGTAAGTTGGACAGCAGCCTCAACGGTCAGCTTTTGCTGAGCGGGATCGTGTATCCGGGTGAACCGTTTGAAACCGGCTGGTGGCAGGTCCATTTCCTGTTGGATGGCGAGCTGGCGTACGTGCAGTGGGTGCTGGTGGTTGAGGGCTGATCATCCAGGGCGCGGGTGAACCTGCGATTCGTCAGTAGCGTCCGTGCCTGGTGCGTTCGCAACAAGCCTCACCCCTGGCCCCTCTCCACACTGTGGAGAGGGGAAAAGGGGCCGGGGGTTAAGGGGGTGAGGCTGACTGGCGACAGGAAAAACTGTTCTTTAGCCCCGGATCAGGCGGGGGAGGTCCCTCAACCTGGGCATGTTGCCGCTGAGCAGCGTGTTCACGCGGAACATGCGCCCCGCCAGCCAGATCGCGAAGGCGACCGCCAGCGCCAGCAGCAGCATACTGATCGCCAGCTCCCCCACCGGGACGTCGGTCGCTGCCACGCGCATCACCATCGACAGCGGCGCGGTCAGCGGGAAAATCGACATGAACTTAGCCAGCGTGCTGTTCGGTTCCTCGGCAAACACCGTGATGAAGAAAAACGGGATGGCTGCCGGCAGCGTGACGAACACGACGAAGTTCTGGCTCTCGCGCACCGACGTGGTCAGCGCGCCGATGGCGGCCATCAGGCTGCCGAACAACAGGAAGCCCAGCAGAAAATAGACCGCCAGAATGGGCAGTATCCCGGTTCTGATGTGCAGGTCGCCCAGCGAGCTTGAGATCACCCCGGCCTGGCTGCCGATATAGGCAAACGCCGCGACCAACATACCCACCTGGATCAGCGAGATCAGGCCCATCGCCAGGATTTTGCCCATCAGCAGCGCCGTTGGCCGCACGGACGAGAGCACGATCTCGATGATGCGCGATTCTTTTTCTTGCACGACGCTTTGCATCAAGTACCCGCCGCCCCAAAACGTGCTGAGCATGATCAACAGGCCGAAGCCATAGACCAGGATGAAGTTCTGGTTCTGGTTGGTTTGCTGCGCCGCGCCTGTGTCGGAGACGGTATGCTCGGCCACAAAAGCCGGATCGCGCAGGCGCAGGTACAGCGTTTCGTACTGCTTGGCGTCCACGTTATACAGCGCGCTGCGCAGCAGGTAGTCCTTGAACGTCGCCTCGGTGTCGATGTTGGCGATGCTGATGCCGCTGACGTACACCGTGACATCGCCGTGTTGCGCGTAGTCCGGCTCGACATCATACAGCACATCGACCTTACCATCTTCCAGCGCCGTTTTGCCCGCGTCGAGCGTGGGATAGGCGACGATCCGCCCCTGCATGCAGTAGGGCGAGCTGATGCGTTTGATCAGGCTGCTGCGCGCGTCTTGCTGCCCGCTGGCCGGATTGATCGCGCTGGTTTCGCCCGGTTGGGGCGTGCATTCGACGGCCTGGTAGGTGTCAGGGGCCGGGAACAGGCCCTGCGCCGTCTCGTCCACGTAACCGATCGTGCTGCCGCTCTTTTCGTTGACCGTATCGCTGATCGGATTCGACGGTTTGTCGGCCTTACTTTTCGTGGCTTCCTGGTACACCTGGTAGAGCAGGAAGACGGCGACGGCCAGCAGCGGCACGCCAAACGTGATGAACAGGTACGATTTGCGGCGGAACTGCTGCCGCAGCTCGTAGCGGAATACTGCGAACCAGTGCGTCATCGTCGTAGGAACCCCTTTCGCTTGCGTGCGGGTTTGCGGGCCGCTGTATAGTCGGTAGCGGTCGTCAGCGTGGTGCGCCCCTCGCGCAGGGCCTGCCACAACGTGCGCGGCGTGAGCGGTTTGCCGTACATCAACATGCCCAGCCGGAAGACCTTAGCCGCCAGCCACATCACGACGAGCACCGCCACCGCTTGCACCACTACGCTGAGCGCGATCTGCCAGGTGGGCAGCGTGGTCAGGCCCAGGCGTAACGTCAGGCTGACGGCAGCCGTCAGCGGGAAGAAGCTCAGAATGACCGGGATCGCGCCGTTCGGGTCCTGGAAAAACAGCGTCAGGAGCATCAGCGGCAGCACGCCCGCAAACGTGAAGAGACCCGCAAATTGGCGGCTTTCGGCTTCTGCCGTCACCGACGCGCCGATGCCCAACATCGTTGCGGAGAACAGCAAGAAGTTGATGACGAACAGCACGACGATCAACGCGATGTCGGTCGGCTGGAACTTCGCGCCGGTGATAAAAGCGCGGGCGTCCTTGTTGAACAGCCCGATCACAAGGCCGCCGATACCCCACAACGTCACCTGGGTCAGCGCCAGCGCGCCGAGGCCGAGCAGCTTGCCCCACAGCAGTTCTTGCGGGCGCAGGCTGGTAGCGAAAATCTCCATCAGGCGGTTCTCTTTTTCTTCGACGACGCCGCTCATCAAAAACTGGGCGGTCGTGGTCGTCGCCATGAAGTAGATCAGGGCGAAGATGAACGGCAGCAGCAGCCGCCCGGCCAGGGCGGCGTCGCTCATTTCTTTGCCGGATTGCACGTCGCGCAGGGTGTAATCCTGCTCGGTCAGCACGGTGATCGCCACCGGCAGATCGGTGGGGGCCTGCTGCGCGATCTGGCCGCGCATGAACGATTCGATGTCGTTGCGCAGCGCGACCGGGATGGTCTTACGCGCGTAGAGGTCCACACGCCCGGTCAGCACGTAGTCGCTGTTGATCACGAAATAGGCGTCGAGCGTGCCAGCCAACAACTGCTGCGTGGCGTACTGCTCCAGGCCGTTGTAATACTCGCCCAGGTTCGAACCGCTGCCGGTCTGCACGGGCATTTCCTGGTCGGGATTCGTGATCTCGAAGTAGTTCTGAGGGTTCGGCGCGGCGGGATCGACCAGTTGGGGGCGGTCGATATACCCGACCTGTTGGAAGTTATTCAGGTTCGATTCACGGTTGGCTGTGAACTGGATGATCAAAAACATCGCGCCGATGGAGATCAGCGGGACGCCGAACGCCGTGAATAAAAAGCTGGGCCGCTTGAAGTTGAACAGGTATTCGCGGCGTATCACGAGCCAGATTTTGTGCCAGGACATGGGTCGTTACCCTCCGTTGTGGCCGTTGCCACGCCCGTTGCCCGCCACCTGGATGAAGATTTCGTTCAGGCTGGGGACTGCCAGTTCAAAGCGGCGCACGTGGTAGTCCGAGCCAACCGCCATCGCTTCCATGATGTCGTCCGGCGTGACGCCCTCGGCCAGGTGCAGCAGCACGCTGCGTTCGTTGTCGTTGCGCTCGACGGATGCGACGCCCGGCAGGGCGCTCCAATCGCCTTCGCCTTCCACCAGGACGGCGTTCGTGGCAAAACGCTGGCGCACTTCGTCCACGCTGCCGTACAACACGCGGATGCCTTTGTTGAGCATCAGCAGGCGGTCGGCCATCTCTTCGATCTGGTGCATCTGGTGGGTGGACATCACAATCGTCACGCCCTGCTTGTTCATCTCGTAGAGCAGGTCCTTGATCAACTGCGTGTTGACGGGGTCCAGCC
>CAYMTN010000171.1:0-11959 GCA_964393335.1 uncultured Anaerolineaceae bacterium | reverse complement strand
CGTTGGCCGCCATGCTGTAGTAGCAGGTCAGGTACTCGCTCCAGTCCGGCTTGCGCACGGTGACCCACACTGCTTTGGGGGTGCTGGCCGCGTTACCGAGGTCGAAGGTCACGTCGAAGATCGTGCCGGTGGTCGGCGTGACGTTCAGGTCCTGGATGACCGCCGCGCCGGTCGGGCTGGATGACGGGCGATAGAACGCCAGTACGCCCGCGTCGACGGTGTGCGTCACCTCGCCCCAGAAATTCCACAGCATTTCGTCAGCGTCGAATGTGCCGTTGCGCACCAGGTTGTTTGATGCAGGAACTTCCACCGCCCCAGCAGTACAACGTGTCCCCGGATTCGTTGGGCGCATTGTGCCAAGTTGATCGGCTGCAGTACCGTTGCAGACCAGAAGTTCGCCGTTGTTATTGACCGCTGTGCCGAAAGGGATTGCACCAATCGCATGGCTGGGATCGGTGGGCGTATGCACCTGTTGACCGGTGCCGCCACTGCTCAACGCACCCAGGTTCAGCGTGGCATTGTTGACTGAACCGGTCGCCGTAAAACCACATGAATTGTCATTCGACAGGTTGTAGCCGTTGTCGGCCAGGGGGCCGAGACAGTTATCCCCGGAACTGGCGTCAAAGATCGTTCCGGCCAGGGATACTGTGCCGCGGAAGTTGTTAATGCTGCTGCCATCGCTGGCCTTGTTATTGGACAGCGTGCTGGTGGTCACTGTCAGTGTACCGTAGGGGTTGTAGATGCCACCACCATAGGTGGCTGAATTGCCGGTCAATGTGACGTTGGTGAGTTCCATTCGACCGTAATAATTGTAGATACCACCGCCTTCAGTGGCCGAATTGCCAACCAGCGTGACACCGGCGAGCGCAATTTGACCAGTGTCGTTGTAGATACCACCGCCTTCAGTGGCCGCGTTGTCGCTCAGCGTGCTGTCGGTCACGAGCACGGTGCCGGAGCGGTTTTCGATACCGCCACCATAATAGATGGCCGAGTTGTTGGCGATCGTGCTATTGCTCACGATCAACATGCCATAAAAGTTATAGAGACCGCCACCATAACGGACCGAGTTGTCAGTCAGCGTGCTGTCGGTCACGGTCACTGTGCCATTATTACTGTAAATGCCCCCACCATAGGCGGGCGAGTTGCCGGAAAATATGCAGTTAATCACCGTCACTGTACCGGCACGGTTGTAAATACCTCCACCCAAAACACCAAAGTTGCCGGTGAGCGTGCTGTTGGTCACCGTCAACACACCGTAGTTATAGATGCCGCCACCGTGAGTATCCGCGTGACCGTTTTGGATGGTGATTTCGTTGAGTGTGAAGTCGCCAGTAGTGTTTACGTAAAACACCCGCACGGCGTGGTCCCCATCGACGAAGTGATTCGCCCCTTCCAGCGTGATCGGGCTGCTGATGTCCGGCAGCGCCACCGTCAGGGTGATGTCCGCGCCGAGGGTGAGCGTGTCCAGCGTAGCCGGAGTCGCATTCGCTTCAGTGATGCAGAGCGCCAGCTCATCTTCAGTCAGGATATTTGTCGGATCACAGACAACCACTGGAGGCGTGACTTCCACCGCGCCGCTGGTGCAGGCGTCACCCAAATTGATCGGGCGAGCCGCACCGAGTTGATCGGTCGTCGAGCCGTTGCAGGCCAGCAGCACGCCGTTGTTATCGACGATGGTACCATTCGGGATCGCGCCGATCGCGGCGCTGGGGACGATGGGCGTATGCACCTGCTGGCCGGGATCACCGTCGCTCAATGGACCGAGGTTTAACACGGCGTTGTTGCGCGAACCGATCCCGGTAAACCCGCACGAGTCGTCGTCCGAGAGGTTATAGCCGTTATCGATCAGCGTATCCAGGCCGGGGCAGTTATCATCATCAGGCGCGTGCTGGAAGATGTTCCCTGCCAGATATACCGTGCCTGTATCGGTGCCGATCGATCCACCCGACTGCTCTGCGCTGGTGTCGCTGTGGATGGACCCGCCCGGAGGGGCCGAATTGCCGGAGAACGTGCTGGCCGTGACAACCAACGTACCACCGCTGTTGTAGATCGCGCCGCCAAAGTCCATGGCGCTGTTACCGGAAAACGTGCTGGCTGTGATGCTGCCTGTACCACCATTAAAAATGGCACCACCAGGTAATACAGGTGTGCTGTTGCCGGAGAACGTGCTATTGCGCACCGTCAGAAGACCACCATTGCTGATGGCACCGCCGAAACCATTTATGCCACTTGGATCGGGAATGACATGATTGTCCGAGAAGACACTGGAAATGATGGTCACCGTGCCGTATGAGTTGCACAGTCCGCCGCAGTTGGGGGCGTTATTGCCGGACACGATGCTGGAAATGATGGTCGCTGTGCCGTTGCTGTGTTCGATACCGCCACCATTACGATTGGCGCTGTTACCGGCGACAGTACTCGAGGTGATGGTCAAGATGCCTCCATTGTCAATGCCGCCGCCGTCATCATCCGCAGAATTACCGGAGATGGTGCTATCCGTGATCGTCACCGTGCCACGTGGGTCATTATAAAAACCGCCGCCACTTCCATCCACAAAGTCGAGCATCTCATCGAATGTGGTGTCATTGTCAGACACGGTGCTGGACGTTATGGTCAGGGTGCCAACGTTGGCAATACCCCCGCCCCCTTCATCGGCAGAATTGCCGGTGATGGCGCTGCTAATCACCGTTAGCGTCCCCGTATTGGCAATCGCACCGCCCAGATAAGTACTGCCGTTGTCAGTTACGATGCTGTTTGTCAGCCTTAAGGTGCCGTCATTCTGGATCGCGCCGCCACTTCGATAACCAGCCCTACCCTTCCCGTGCGTGATCGTGACCGCGTCAATCGTCACCGTCGCCCCGGTGTCGATGACAAATGGCTGGTAGCTATTCGCGCCATCAATCGTCAGGTCGGTCGCCCCGGGGCCGGTGATGATCAGGTCGTCTGTTATGGCAGGCAGATTGGCTGTCAGCGTGATCACTGCCGGATATGCCGGCAACGCGAACTCAATGGAATTCCAACCCGGACTATCATTGGCGGCCAAAATAGCTTCGCGCAAACTACAATGGTCCGGCGCAGGGGCACACGTACCGTCATCGACGTCATCGGTACTCGTCACGACGAGCAGTGGGGAGGTACATGGGTCGGTCGCTGCGCTGGCGATGTTGGAATACTCGGAAAAAGTATCATCTCCCGCCCGGTAGGCCCGCACCCGGTAGAAATAGGTCGTGCTGCACGCCAGGCCGCCGTCGCTGTAGCTTACTGCCTCTGACGCCGTGCTGCCGATCTCATTCCAGTCCGTGCTGCCATCCGGCGACCGTTCGATCCGATAGGCTGTTTCGTCTTCGTTGATGTCATTCCAGGCGAGATCGATCTGCGATGGTGAAACGGATAGTGCCACCAGAGAGGTTGGCGCAGCGAAGGCCGCCCGTCTCTCATACGCACCCGCATCACAGGCGGCGATGCCGTCGCCATCGCCATCTTGTGGACGCGAGACTTCGCGCTGGTCCACGGTGACACCACATGCCGCTGCGGGGATCAGGTCAATCGCCGGGCTGCCGGTCAACAACGCATGTGTTTTGGTTGGACCGCCATTGTATGTCAGCGGACCAAGCCCTGGAATGATGTTGTCACCACTGAACCCACAGCTTGCATCGTCTGAGATGTTGTAGCCGCCATCAGTGATCGATCCCTCAGCGCAGCTATCTCCACCGCCAGACAGGATACTGCCGGTTACCACGAATGTCTCCCCCACATTGGTGATGCCGACAGGCCTGTTTCCGACGAATGTCGTGCTGGCTGCTTCTACAACTCCGTCATCATTGTACACACCGCCACCGACTCTGCTGCTATGAGTGGACACATTGGCAGATACGGTGCTGTTTTTGAAAACGAGGGACCCGGTGTTATACACTCCACCGGTCAGCCATCCGAAATTCCACTCCAGGGTGCTGTTGCTGAGAGTCAGTGATCCGTTGTTCGTGATACCCCCGCCGCCATCTTCAAAGTCGTTAACGTTATACGCAATCGAGCTGTAAGTAATGACAGCCATGCCAGCGGAATCATTGTATAAACCCGCACCACTTCCTTGAATTGCACCATTAAGTTGTATTTCAGTGTAGTTCACACTGAGGATGCCGGCGTTCCAGATACCTCCCCCCCATAAGCCCCGGCAGTCGGATACGACGCTGTTATTGATCGTGACTGTCGCGCCCTCGGAAATATAGATTCCCGCGCCATAGTCGTTATGCCCATGCCTTACTGTGATGTCTTCGAGTGTGACCGTTGTCCCGGCGTTGATCGTGAACGGTCGATACGCACCATTTCCATCTACTGTTAGATTATCGGCTCCAGGCCCGGTAATAGTCACGTCTTCCGTGATGGCGGGCAGGTCCGCCGTCAGTGTGATCGCCGCCGGGTATGACGGCAGGGCGAAGGTAATGGGATTCCGGCCCGGACTCTCGTCGTTAGCGGCCAGAATGGCTTCGCGCAGGCTGCAATGCCCCGGCGCAGGTTCGCACGTGCCGTCCGAGACGTCGTCGGCGCTCGTCACGACGAACGTCTGACAGGGTCCGGTGGTCACGCTCGCGATGTTCGAATACCCGGAAAAAACACCGTCGCTCGCGCGGTAGGCCCGTACGCGATAGAAGTACGATGTGCCGCAGGTGATGGTGGTATCGCTGTACGTTGTTACGTCTGCGCCTACCGTACCGATCTCCACCCACTCAGTCACACCATCCGGTGAGCGTTCGATATGGAACGCCGTTTCGTCGCTGGAAGTGTCGGTCCAGGCCAGATCGATCTGCGGGGGAGAAACCTCGGTAGCCGTGAGTGCCAGTGGAGCGGGAAGTATCACGGGAACATCCTGTATGCTGACGAAAATGTCCTCGACGTTGTTGGTGTCACCCGCTACCAGCGTGCTGACAGATGAGCGGAATGCCAGGACTGTACCATCGGCAGATACTGCTGGCTCCTGTGAATTGCCAACCTCTGCCACAGTGACAGGCCACGTTTCGCCCGTTTGCCGGTCACGGACAAGCACGTTTCGGGCCATGTTCGCCTCCGGTACATCAACGTCAAACACGACAGACCACCCATCAGCGGAAATCGAGGGATTATGCGCACTGGTAGTGAATTGCGATCCGCTAGAAGTGACCGATACGCGCGTCGTCTGCCCGGTCTGCCGGTCGTGGACGAACACGTCCGCCACATCGTTCGTGTCATCTGTAACGAGGTTGCTCGCATACGACGCAAACGCCACCCACCGTCCATCGGCGGAAATCGACGAAAAAGCGGAGTACGAATTGGCCTGGGTGCCGCCGGTAGCGATCGACACGCGCTCAACCTGGCCGGTATCGCGGTCGACCACGAAAATATCTGCCGATCCGTTCGTATCACCTGGCACGAGGTTGTCCGCGTGTGAGACAAACGCCACGTACCGTCCATCGGCAGACAGCGCCCCTTCATACGACGCATCGTTCGCCTGTGCGCTGCTGCCGCTGACCGAGACGCGCGTCGTCTGGCCCGTGTCGCGATCATGCACGAACACATCCGACCTGCGATTGGTGTCGTCGGGGATCAGATTGCTGGCCACGGAAGAAAAGACCACGTAGCGTCCATCGGCTGATACCCGCACCGGACCGGAAGCGGGGCCGTTGCCCTGATCGCCACTGGACGCAACCGAGATACGCTCTGTCTGCCCCGACTGCCGATCATGGACAAAAATATCCGGCCAGCCGTTGCTGTCGGCGGGCACCAGGTTTGAAGCGAACGAGACAAATGCCACGTACCGCCCATCTGCAGAAAGTGACGGGTAATAGGACGCGCCATTGGCCTGCGTACCCTCACTGGCAACCGACACGCGTTCGGTCTGGCCGGTATCACGCTCATGCACAAACACGTCGGCCAGTGCGTTGCTATCGCCCGTGACCAGATTCGTCGCATCCGACCAGAAGGCCACATAACGTCCGTCCGCGGATAGTGCGGGCGAAACCGATCGTTGGTCAGCCTGAAGCCCGGTGCTGGCAACCGACACACGCTCCGTCGTTCCGCCATCTTGGGCGGCAGCCAGCGTAAGGGTTTCGGACAACGAAAGTAATCCGAGTGCAAGCAAACTCACCCAGACCAACGACTTTTTCAGCAAGGTGTCCTCCTCAAAGGCGCTGCCAGCCCGATCTAAGTCGATTTTATTACAGAACGGAAAATTCCACCGATGTCAACCGGCTGAATTCCCAGCGAAAGTTCTCCTCATTGCCAGTACGAAAGTGGGATTACCCTACTCCACATGCTCGACACTCGGAACGTTCTGGGTAAAATACCTATCCTCAATAAAAAACACCCCGTGCTTTTCTGGGGTGCCGAGAGCGCTCCTGCGTTTTCATTGTGAGGTAGCGATCTGGAGGTAGACCGATTCGAGATTGAGTACGTGGTGTTTACACTCTCCGGCGACAATATCCAGGCGATGTAGCGTTTGGCTTGTTTACTGCTCATTCATGCGTCTTGCTACTGTCGTCATTTCTCCAGCGCGCCGCACACTCCTATCTGCTGAATTCCCCCTTCAGAATGCTGGGTCTGTACCGGTCCACTACACCTCTTTTGGCACCCGTCACCTCTCTGGGGTAGTCTTCGTCCTTCTGACGCTACCCACCTTGAGACGTTCTGGCTGCTTTTTTCTCCCCCCTGCCCCCATCCTGAATTTCCCCGCATCTAGCTACGCTATACCAGTGGCCACTCTGTGCTGGGCGAATTGCACATCCGTTCATAACTGAGCCACATTATGACATTGACAGGCTGGTTCGCCGACATCGTAACTTCCCAGTATCCAAAACCAGTCTATGGGAAATCCAGTCCTAGGCGCGTAGGATGAAGAAACTGATTTGAGTAGAAAAAACGCAAAGCTCGAGCTCAGAAGTCGCGCTTTGTGGACAAATCTGAACCGAAGGACTATGCTGCCTTCAACAGGTTCTGCACAAGGCTGTCCGCAACATGCTTGGCGATGAAGATAAGTGGCCTGGGGACCCCAAAACCATCCGAAATGAGTGGGAGTCAGTCACAATGACACACGCAACACGAGTAAAGCACGTAACGGAAAGGTTCTTTACAGGCATTCTGCTATGGGCGGCTGTGCTCACTGTGCTCGGATGTGACTTAACTGCGCATGACAAGGAAATGCCGGAACGTTGGGGGCCTTCGTGCGAAAAAACCCTGCAAACCCGTATCGATGCTCACCAGCCATACGTGGTAGTGGCAGACTGGGGTAAGCCGGTGCGGTTGCCCGCGCCCATAAACACACTTTGCCCGGAAGACGCGATCGAGATTTCAGCGGATGGCAAGACGCTATATTTCTTTTTCTCAAAGGACCTTCTTGAAAACCAAACGCCAGCGGACATGCTCGCCCCACCAAACGGAACGTACCGAGCGGAGCGACGTGAGGGACCAACCGAATTTGACCAGCCTGTGTTCTATGATCTGGGCAAAGGCAGCAATGGGTCACTCGACGGGGAACTCAGCTTCACACCAGATGGTAAGCAAGTGTACTTCCACTCACTGCGCGCAGCCAACACCGGCTACCTTGCCGATCCCCCAACCGACGATTTTCTCGACATATACGTGGCCGACATCGTCGACGGTGAACCGGGCCCTGCGCGCAACCTCGGTAAGCCGGTCAACTCCATCTATCCTGATGGCGTGACACTGTACTTCACATCGTCCCGGCCCGGCGGGCTGGGCAACAACGACATTTGGCGTTCCACTTGGGATGGGACAGCCTGGAGCGCTCCGATGGTGCTTAACGCTCCGCTCAATTCGGTTGGAAATGAGCTGCAACCCGCCTTTACCGCTGATGGACAGGTCATGTATTTCACGTCGGATAGGGATGCGTCGGTTGGCACGGCCATTTATCGCTCGACACTCGTTGATGGAACGTGGAGCCAACCGGAGCTGGTAATCCGGGGAATCGTGGGAGAGGCGTCAATAACCGGGGATGGGCAGTATCTCTACTTCGTCCACGTTCTAACCGATGCCGAAGGAGTGTTTGACGCGGACATTTGGGTGGTCGAGCGCCAGCAGTAACCTCAAAACCAGATGTGAACCCAGAATCTAACCCGGTGGAGGAAGTAGTGCTATAGGAAATTACTGTTGGCGAACCCGGTTCAAACAACCTAAGCAGCAC
This sequence comes from uncultured Anaerolineaceae bacterium, assembly GCA_964393335.1. Classification (GTDB taxonomy): domain Bacteria; phylum Chloroflexota; class Anaerolineae; order Aggregatilineales; family Aggregatilineaceae; genus CAYMTN01. Next base: position 3,789 of record CAYMTN010000171.1, on the reverse strand, counting down.
TGGTATCAAGTCGAACGAAACCAGAGCGTCGGTTCAAGCCAGTTTTCGCCCTGTGGGCGGCAAAAACCCCATACATAGCTGATCATTCCCTGAACCTACCTGTGCTGATCACACCACGCATCCGTTTGGATTCAAAGGAAGATACCGTCAAGTTTTATCATCGACCCTCGAGTTAATTTTCCCTTGCGGAGAAGCAGCTCCTGGCAACCAGGTCCGATCCGCACGAATGTTATACTAGAGAAGGAGGGCTGAACTTGTGATGATGCGCACGCTGTCCGGAATTGCGTTGATTTCCACTATTGTGCTGCTCTTCCAGGTCACATTAACGCGGCTGTTTTCGGTCGCACAGTTTTACCATTTCGTGTTCCTGGTCATCAGTCTTGCCTTGTTAGGATTCGGGGCCAGCGGATCACTGTTGGCAGCATGGCCCTTTTTGCGCAACCGGCGCTGGCAAACGTTCTACGCCCTGGCCCTTGGTCCCGCAACCGTACTCGCCTACGTCATCCTCAATGAGTGGGCCTTCGATTCATACGCCATCGCCTGGGATCGCAGCCAGGTCTGGCGGCTAATCGGGAACCTGCTCGCGCTGGCCGCGCCGTTTACCCTGGCGGGGGCGTTGATCGGCGCGGTGTTATCCGATCCCGCGCGCGCTGCCGGATATGTGTACGGGGCGAATATGATCGGCTCAGCGGTGGGGGCGGCGGTGGCCCCTATTCTGCTGGGACGCGTGGGTGATGCGCGGGTGGTCATGTTGTGCAGTATGCTGGCGGGCAGTACGGCGCTGCTGCTCGCCACGGAGAAACCGACATCGCATTTTTTTCAGGCGTTAGGCGCGGTGATTGCGGTAGTGAGTTTGGCCGGTATGATCGCACCACCAGACGTGATGACCATCCAGCCCTCGCCCTACAAGCCGCTGAGCCACTTCCGCCGCACTCCTGACGCGACATTGGCAAAGCCGCGCTACAATCCTTATTCGCGCCTGGAAGTGGTCTACAGCAGCACTATCCATTCCGCGCCCGGTTTGAGTATGACTTACTTCGGCGACCTGCCCCCTGAGATCGGCCTGCTGATCGACGGCGACAACTTGATGCCCGTACCGCAAGCCTCCGCGATCACGCCAGCTCTTGCTGAGGCTATGCCCGCCGCAATCGCGCTGGATCAGTCACTCGCTGCCGAGGCCGACGTGCTCGTGCTAGGGCTGGGCGGCGGCATGGATGTGCAGGTGGCGCTGGCGTTGGGCGCGGCGACTGTCACGGCGGTTGAGCCCAACAGTCTGATTGTCGATGTCCTGCGCGGCGATCTCGGCGAGTGGGCAGGACTGGCCGGTGATCCGCGCGTCCAGATCGTGCACCAGGAGCTACGCACTTACGCCCGCCAGACCGACCGGCGTTTTGACGTCGTGCAGCTTGCCCTGAATGACACCTATCGCCCCATCACCTCTGGCGCGTTCACGCTAACTGAGAATTACGTTTACACCGTCGAGGGGTTTGAAGCGTTTCTCGACCTGCTGCGCGAGGACGGCGTATTCGTCGTCACCCGCTGGTTGCAGAATCCGCCCAGCGAAGACCTGCGTACCCTGGGTCTGATCGTCACGGCGCTGGAACACCAGGGCGGCGATCCGGCGCGGCAGATCGCGGCATTTCGCTCCTTCCAGACCGTGACGTTTCTGGTCAAACGCGAGGCGTTTTCCGCCGCCGAACTGGAGCGCATCACGGATCAGGCCGGGAAACTGGCGTTTGACACGGTGCTGCCGCCAGATGTCCCGCCCGAATCGGTGAACCGATATGCGAGGCTGGCTACGCCCGTCTATCATGACACCTATGTAGCCTTAATTACGGCCCGCGACCGCGCCGCCTTTTACGACGACTACGCGTTTGAAGTCCGCCCGCCGACCGACAACCACCCGTTTTTTTTCCACTTCTTCAAATGTCGGCAGACGCCGGACGTGCTTAACAATCTTGGGCGGACGTGGCAGCCGTTCGGTGGCAGCGGCTACTTCGTGTTGATCGCGCTGCTACTGTTCGCCGTGCTGGCGTCGATCCTGTTCATCGTGCTCCCGATCGGACTGCGGCGGCGGTTTCGCACAGCGCTGCAACAGGTACAGCGCGCCCGCCGATGGCGCGTGGTGGCCTACTTCGGCAGCCTGGGGCTAGCCTATCTGATGGTTGAGGTCACAACCATCCAGCAGTTTATCCTGCTGCTCGGCCAACCGACTCTGGCGATGGCCGTGGTGCTGGCTGCGCTGCTGCTGTTCTCCGGCATCGGCAGCATCCTGTCGATCAAGCTCGACTGGGGGCGAGCGATGCTGATCCTGGTGCTCCTGCTGATCGGTTGGCCCTGGCTGCTGGACGGCGTCTCAAGTGTCCTTCTGCCCCTGCCCCTGGCCGTGCGCCTCGTCCTGAGCGTGGTCATCATTGCGCCCCTGGGTCTACTGATGGGCGTGCCGTTCGCGCGCGGGCTGACCGCCATTCGGGATATGCCGGACCTGATCCCCTGGGCCTGGGCGATCAACGGCGGCGCATCGGTGATCAGCGCCGTGGTGTCCGTCCTGCTGGCGCTGTCGTTCGGATTCAATTGGGTCTTGTGGGCAGGGGGCGCGTTTTACGGTGCGGCCTGGCTTACTCGTCCTCTTCGCGCGTAAAGGTTACGAACGCCACATCCAGCACGCCCTGCATATCGACGGTGTCACCGTGTCGATCCACAACCCACAGACTCTGGTATCCGCCTGGCGGACCGATCGGAATGACCATGCGCCCACCAGCGGGATTTAGCTGGGCCACCAGCGGCGACGGCAGATGATCCGGAGCCGCCGTGACGATGATCGCGTCAAACGGAGCATACTCCCACCAACCATAATACCCGTCCGCCCTGAGCGTGTGAATATCTGTGTAACCTAACTCGTCAAAAACGCGGCGCGCCGTGCCCGCCAGTTCCGGGATGATCTCGATGGTGTAAACCTCGTCGGTGATCTCGCGCAATATCGCCGCCTGGTAACCGGACCCGGTCCCGATCTCCAAAACACGGTCGCCCGCTTCGAGTTCAAGCATTTCGGTCATCATGCCGACCAGCGAGGGCTGTGAGATCGTCTGGCCGTAGCCAATCGGCAGCGGGTAGTCATTATACGCCTGATCACGGTAGCGGTCCGGCACAAACGCATGGCGCGGCACCTTCAGCATCGCCTGGATGACCACCGGGTCCAAAACCACTAGCCGCACGTGCTCTTCAACCAGATACTCGCGGCGCTGCCGCATGTCAGCAGTATCTTCGAGCGAACGGTCGAATTCCGCCGGAGTTGGCGCGAGTTCAGTCGGTCGGAACGTTGGCGTAGGGGTAAGCCCGCCGCCTGTTTCCAGGCTGGCGGTCGAATCGAAAAACGGATATACCGCTGCTGAACGATCATCGTTTGAGGGTCCGCTCTCGCACGCGACCAGCGCGGTTGTGGCGGCGAACAGCAGCAGCCAGCGACAGGTGCACATCATACCCTCCGATCTTCCTGCCTGAAGCAGATAATCTCAAACTCTAGAAATCCAGCCCTGTCCTTCCAGCATAATCCGTATCTTCTCTTCAGCAAAATACTGTCGTCGTGTCTTACGGCGAATATCGCGGATGGTCTCTTCGGCTGAGCCTCGTTCCTTGCCCATCTTGCACTTCTTTGCTGCTCTAGTGGGCCGGTCGAGTCCCTCTTAGTTTACCCTACCCCAGAAGTGTGACCAACCGGACGTCTGGGTCCCGAAGCCGGTAGTGGTGAACTATTGACTGATGCACTCTCGATTGTAGTGCTGAACGAAT
>CAYMTN010000170.1:0-12009 GCA_964393335.1 uncultured Anaerolineaceae bacterium | reverse complement strand
TTCAGCGCTTCGGGGTCAAAACGCGGGTGCAGGAGCTGGTTGATCATGTCGTCGTTGATACGGGCGACCGCTTCGTGTTTGGTGATCAGGCCCTCGTTCACCATGTCCACCGCGATCTTCACGGCGGAGGCAGCCGTCCGTTTGCCGCTGCGGGTCTGGAGCATCCACAACTTGCCCGCCTCGATGGTGTATTCGATATCCTCCATCTCGCGGTAATGCTGCTCAAGTTTTTCGGCCACGTCGAGCAGGTCTTGCCACGCGCTGGGGATTTCGTTCGCCAGTTCGTACACGTCGTTGGGCGTGCGCGCGCCGGATACGACGTCTTCACCCTGGGCATTGAGCAGGTATTCGCCGTAGAATTTCTTCTCGCCGGTGGAGGGATTGCGCGTGAAGGCGACGCCCGTGCCGCTCTTGCCATCGGCAAAATTGCCGTAGACCATCGTCACCACGTTGACGGCGGTGCCCCAGTTGTGCGGGAAGCCGAAGTTGTTGCGGTAATCGACGGCCCGCTTGCCGTTCCAGCTCTTGAACACGGCTTCGGTCCCCAACCGCAGTTGGTCGTAGGGGTCTTCGGGGAACGGCTTGCCGGTGTATTCTTCGACCAGTTTTTTAAACCCGGCGGCGCATTTCTTCAAGCCGTCTGCCGATACCTGCGCGTCTGTCTTGGCGCCATCTGCTTTACGAATTTCGTCGATAATTTCTTCAAATGATTCGGCGGGCACGTCGAGCACCACTTTGCCAAACATCTGGATCAGGCGGCGGTAGGAGTCCCAGGCGAAGCGCATGTCGCCAAATTTTCGGCCCATCGTCTCGACGCCTGCCGGGGTCAGGCCCAGGTTGAGGATGGTATCCATCATACCGGGCATCGACACGCGCGCACCCGACCGCACCGATACCAGCAGGGGGTTGCTGTCGTCGCCGAACACTTTACCCGTCTTCTTGTTGAGGGCGGCCATCGCCGCGACGACCTGGTCCCACATGCCCTCGGGGAACTTCTCGCCAGCGTCCAGGTACGCGTTGCAAGCGTCGGTGGTGACGGTGAAACCGGGGGGGACCGGGATGCCGATCCGCGTCATCTCGGCCAGGTTTGCACCCTTACCGCCGAGCAGATTCTTCATGTCTGCGTTGCCTTCTTCAAACGCATAGACCCACTTAGTTGCCATTCAAATCTCTCCTAGAACTGTTTGCAGAATTGACCTGCACAATGCCATGCTGGGTAGGGGTTGTTTTCGGCCACAAAACGCGGCTGCTCAGATCGCGCCCGGGGACCCTGCCGGGTTTCACAGACGCAACCTGGAAGATTTTGCCGGTTTGCCTATCTGGAGTACAGTGAAGAAACACACCTGATACCATGCCGAGTGTTACAACCGCCTAACGATACCGCGTCCGGCGGTTGCCGTCAACTGTTGTTGAGGCAAAAAAGCCGGGCAAACCGCAGGTTTTACGGGAGAAATGATGATGACCGATCTGCAAACATTCATTCACACCACGCCGTTGATGGATACACACGAACACCTGGTCAAAGAAAGCGCGTATGTCGAGCACGGCCCGGACGTGTTGCAGGACCTGTTCGGCCTGTATATCGGCAATGATTTGTTGGTCGCCGGGGCCGATTGTGACGCCGTCGTCCGGCTGTTGGACCCCACCGACCCGGACGTGGAGGGGCGCTGGAACGGCGTCAAGGACGCGTGGCAGCACTGCCGTTTCACCGGGTACGGCGAGGCGGTGCGGCTGATCGCGCGGTTGGTTTATGGCATGGAGGAACTGACGCTGCCCGCCATCCGCGCGGCGGCGGACCGTAACGCGCAAATCCGGCGGCCCGGCGAGCGGCTGCGGCTGCTCAAAGAGGTCGCGAACCTGGATCACGTGCAGATCGACGATTTTGTGTGGGCATGCCTGCCGGATACATCGGGACCGGACTTTTTCCTCTACGACCTGTCGTGGGTGGATTTCTGCAACGGCACGTTCGACGTACGGGCGCTCTACGACACGACCCAGATCGCAGTGACCGATCTGGCGTCGCTGCGGCAAGCAATGGCGGCGCTCTTTGCGAAATACGGCCACTATGCGATTGCCGTCAAAGCACAGCACGCCTACGAGCGCACCCTGGCATGGCACGAGCGCAGCGAGCCGGACGTCGAGCGCGTGCTGGTCAAGCGGCTGCGCGGCGAGCCGGTCAGCGAGGACGAGCTGTTGTGCCTGGGCGATTGGTGCTGGGCGCGCGGTGTAGAGCTGGCTATCGAGCATAACCTGCCGTTCAAACTGCATACCGGCTATCTGGCCGGGAATGAAATGTATACGCGGCCTGATGGCACGCGGGCCGGGCTGTTGGGGCCGCTATTGAAACGATACCCGGCAGCGCGCTTCGTGCTGATGCATACCGCCTATCCGTTTGGGGGCGAGTTGATCGCGGTTGCCAAACATTTCCCGAATGTCTACGTTGACCTGTGCTGGGCGTGGGCGCTGGACCCACACCGGACCGCCGATTTTGTGCGCACCCTGATTCACACGGTGCCGATCAACAAGGTGTTCGTATTTGGCGGCGACACGTTTTTCCCGGCAGAGACGGTGGCCTACGCCGCCCAGGCGCGGGCGTGGCTGGCACGCGCGCTGCAAGCCGAGATCGATGACGGGCTGCTGACCGAAGCCGAGGCGATTCACGTCGCGGGGCGAGTGATGCACGAGAATCAGACCGCGTGTTTTGATCTGGCAGGCAGGCGGGCTGCCATCCGGGCGCGGTTGTCAGTTGCGAATTAATTGTTCCATAATCGAATCAGATGCGGCATTCTATGCGTTTTTCGCAGAAAAGGAACTCTGCCATGAAAACACTGAGCCTGGTTCTCGTTTTGATGGTGTCAGCCGTGATGGTGCTGGCCGCGTGTGGTGGTGAAGTCAGCGTCCGGCGCGGATCGCCGGTGGAAGTGGCCGAAGAAACCATCAATTACCTGGAACAGCGCGACGCAGCGCATCTCGAAAAACTGCGCTGCGATTCCAGTCAAAGTATTGGCGAAGTAGACAAGAGTCTGAAGTACAAATTTGGCGAGCTGACGTATAACCCGGTCGAGGTCGATCCGGGACACTACGCGGTGAGCGTTCAAGGCCCGCTAACGGTCACCCAGAACGGCGACACGCGCTTCGACGGCGAGATCAACTGGACGATCAACGTGTTGCAGTCGGGCAAACAATGGTGCAACGATTTTGCCAACAATCACCTCGACCTGCCGAACGTGACTGAGTAACGAACCTGAGTGGTCATCTGAAAGCCCTCACCCCCCGGCCCCTCTCCCGCAAAGCAGGAGAGGGGGCGAGTACGTTCGCCGATTAAGTCCCCTCGCCTACTCTGTGGGAGAGGGGATTTAGGGGTGAGGGTCCGCCTGACGCCGCGCCGCCGTCAGTTTGTCGCCGGGTCAATGGACAGGCTGTAGCTGCCTGCCGTGTAGCCTTCCTGCCCGTCCACGCGGGAAACGACGATCTGGAACTGGCCGCTATAGGGCAACTGGTAATTGTCAATGATCACGACGTCGCCGGTCTGTTCGGGATAGGAACTGGTTTCCGAAACGCCGTTCGAGTCGAGGATTTCCAGGCGCGGGACCAGCGTATCGCTGGTGCGCCGCGCCGTGACGGTGATCTGCTGGTCCGCCTGGCCGGTGAAGGTCCACGTTTGCGACCAAGTGACGTTGTTCAGCGTGCCGTCAACCGGCGTGCCGGTTTGAACCTCCCCCGCCGTGCCCTGGAGATTGGGACTGCCGTCGCCCGATCCATCCAGCGTGACCGTCAGCGCGTAGGTGCCGGTCGTCACGCCGTATTTGTCGCTGTCGCGCGAGACGCGCACGGTATACGTCCCTGCGCCGGGGATGTCGTAATGATCGATGGTAGCCTGCGAATCGGTGCTGTCAACGTAACTGCGCGTCAGCTCGCTTCCCTGCGAGTCCAGCAGGATCACGTACGGCGCGAGGATGTTCGGTGCGTCGGGGCTGTATTCCGGCGAGCGCTGCACGGTGATGCTGACCGTATCACCCGCCAGGGTGCGGAACTGCCAATCCTGGTACCAATACGTGTTGGTGATCTCGCCTTGCAGCGTGGTATCGTACTGCTCGATGACGCCGGGCTGGACCGAGGTCAGGCGTTCGCTATCTTCGCCGGAACCGAGCAGCGAGGCGGTTAGCTGAAACTGGCCGGTCGTCGTGCCGCTCTGATCGCTCTCGCGCAGCACGACAACCTGATACTCACCGGTGTACGGCAGATCGTTTGTACTCAGGTCGGTAAAATCGCCGGTCTGGCTGGTGTAGCCGCGCGTGATCTCCTGCCCGTTGTTGTCAAGAATGCGCACTTCAGGGAACAGCGTGCCGGTCAGGCGCACGGCGCGCAAATCCATGACGTCACCGGCCTCTGCTTGCATGGTGTACAGGTACCACCAGTGCTCTGCCGTGATCTCGCCCGTGACCGGCGTGTCGAACGCGACTTCTCCGACGACCTGCGTATTGTTGGGGTGATCGGCGCCGACGCCCAGCGGCGTCACGAGCAGGCTGTACACGCCGGCGGTTTGCCCGTCGGCGTCGCCGTCACGCCCGACGACGACCGTATACGTACCGGCTACCGGCAGGTCAACACTGGTGATCTCGGCGGCGGCCTGCGTGCGGTCCGCTCCGTAGCTGCTGGCGACCTCCTGGCCGTTGTCATCCTGCACGACCACATACGGGATCAGGTTGCCGTCCGTCCGGTCAACGCGCACGCTCAGGCTGTCGTCAGCCTGGGCGGTCAGCGTCCAACTCTGAGTCACGTTCTGATCGTCGATCTGGCCGGTGACTGGCTGGCCGTAGGTGACCTGGCCCGTACCCGTGTCCTGGGCGCGCGTCTTCGGCGTCAGCGCCGCCAGCGTGACGACCAGGCATAATCCCATGAGGATTCGAATTGACGTTTTCATTGCTGTTGTCTCCGTGTGCTTTCGCACTATAAGAGTGATGCTAACCTTATAATGAAGTTTCTATCATTTTCGCCTGCAAACAACAACATGTGCGGGCTGGCAACTTGACATTCGCCCTTGAACGCGCCATAACTGAAAGAGTACTGGCTGGCCCCCAAAACTGGTTAACTGATTGAAGGAGCCTGGATAGTGATGTTGCGAATGCGATTGCGCCCTGTTGTGTTGATCCTGACCCTGGCGATGCTGGCGGTGCCCGGTGTGGTCCTGGCCCGGCAGGACGGTGGATTCCCTGTGCCGCCGGGACGCCTGGTGGCCGGGGACGAAAACGGCCTGTTCACCATGCTGGCGGATGGGTCCAGCAAGACCTATCTGGTGCAGGAAGACGATCCGAACTGCTGGCTGCGCGATGGCGCGTGGAGTCCGGATGGCACGCAGATCATGTATACGTCGATCTGCGGCGGCAGTTCCCCGACCGATTGGCGGCCCGACCCGGCGCGCGAAGACCTGCGCGAGCGGTCGGCCAGCGTGTACGTGTACGATCTGCGGACCGGCACCAGCAGCGAGATGCTGCCTGCGGACGGAATCCACCAGGATTATGCCGGGGCGTGGTACCCGGATGGCGAGCGCGTGGTGATCTACTCGGATCGGGACACGAGCGAGACGTTCAATTTTTATACGTTGGACCTGGCAAGCGGTGAGCTAACGCAGATGACCACCTTCGACAGCAACGCCAGCCGCGCATCGATCGATCCGTCCGGGCGCTTTTTGCTCTACAACCGCCGCATCGTCGAAGGCGACAACATCCATTTTGAGGTGCGCGCGCTAGACCTCACCGGCGAAAACGAGATCAGCGTGGCCGCAGGTTTTACGCCGAACTGGAGTCCGGATGGTAAGTGGATCGCGTTTGCGACCGAAGGCGACGAGTCCGACGTGTTCGTCATGCCGTCGGACTGCATTTATAACGGCGGCGGGTGTGACGCAGCCGATACGGCGCGCAACGTCACGTTTACGCCCGATGTTGCCGAACGTGAGCCGATCTTCAGCCCGGACCAGACGCAGCTCGTCTACGTGCGCGACATCAGCCCGGAACCCAGCACGCTGCTGTGGGACGTGTATCGCCAGGACTTGCGCACCGGCCTGCTGCAGGATGTGACCAATACGCCCGGCACGTCCGAGCGGCAGCGCAGTTGGGAGCCGGTCGCGGGGGTGAATCGCGTCGAGGTGGCGGACGTGCTGCCGATCGTGGTGCGCGTCAATACCGCCGAGGGAGCGGCGAACCTGCGCGAGCAGCCGACGACAAACGCGAATATCGTCGGGCAGGTCTTCACCGGGCAGATCGTCTTCGTGCAGGGACGCACCGCAAACGGGAGCTGGTACCACATCACGCTGCCGGAAGACGGCGCGGAAGCGTGGCTGTTTGCCAACCTGACCACGCGCATCTACGGCGATCCGGCCAGTTCGCCGGTCGTGCAGTAACACGCTGCGGCGTCCGTGTGGCCCAGGCGGAACCGGGTATTAGCCGGCAGGCTGATCCGGTTTCGCCTGTTTGTTGCCATCCGGGGGGGCCGCCGGTTCGTTCTGGCTGGGCGCTGCTTCCGGTTTACGCGCGATCAGTCGCACGCGCGCGACACGCATCTCGTCCATGTCATCGACGTACAGGTCATACGGGCCGAAGGGCACCTTGTCGCCGGTCGTCGGGATGCGGTCCAGGCGCTCGGCCACGTACCCGCCAATCGTCGCCGAGTGGAATTCGTCGCCCGGCTCCCCGAAACGCTCGATCACGTCGTTGAGGCTGACCAACCCGTCAAACACGGCCACATCCGCCTCGATGTGGACCGGCTCCGGCTCGACGTCGAATTCGTCCTGCACCTCGCCCACCAGTTCTTCGAGGATGTCTTCCATCGTGGCGATCCCGGCCATGCCGCCGAATTCATCGATGACGATCGTGACGTGCGTCTGCGAGCGCTGCATCTGTTCCAGCACCTTATCGACGCTTGCCATCGCCGGGAAGTAGAGCGGCGTGCGCAGGACGGGCGTCACGTCGAGCGGCGCGTCCCGGTTGTCGAGAATATCCGGGTTATGCACGATCAGGTCGAGCAGGTCTTTGGTGTGCAGGATGCCGACCACTTTGTCAATCGAGTCTTTGAAGATCGGGTAGCGCGAATATGGGCCGGTGGCGACCCGTTCCAGCAGTTGCGCCAGCGGTATGTCGATCGGGATCGCTTCGACTTCGACGCGCGGCTGCATGACCTCGCGGATGTGGATATCGCTAAAGTCAAACACGCGCTGGAGCAGCAGCTCTTCGCGGTCTTCGAGCAGCCCGGCTTCGTGCGCGGATCGGACCAGCATACCCAGTTCCTCCGCCGAGTGGACGCGTTCGTGCCCGCTGGCCGGTTCGAAACCCAGCAGGCGCACGACCGCGTTGCCGACGCGGTTCATCACGTAAATCACGGGCCGGAAAACGTGCGCGAACAGGGTCACCGGGCGCGAGACGATCAACGCGGTGGCTTCCGGGCGTTGCAGGGCGATCGACTTGGGAGCCAGCTCACCTAACACGATGTGCAGCATGGTGACCAGCGCAAAACCGACGCCGATGACGATCGTGTGCCCGACTGTCTCCACCGTTTTTGCCGGCAGCACGAGGTCCAGCACCGGCTCCAACAGGTGGGCGAATGCCGGTTCGCCAATCCAGCCCAGCGCCAGGCTGGCCAGCGTGATGCCCAGTTGGGTGGCGGCGATGTAGTTATCCAGGTGATCGATAGCTTTTTGGGCGACACGCGCCCCGGTATGACCGGATTCGGCAAGCTGCGCGATCCGCGTGTGACGAGCACCCACCAGCGCGAACTCGGCGGCGACAAAAAACCCATTCATGAACACCAGAGCAAAAACAGCGATCAGCCCGAACACGATTGACATACCACGCTCCCACCTCAACGAGTCGCGGCAATATGCCGTGACCATGCGTGTCTATTGTACATTATTACCAGACTCGAATGGAACACACAATTCGGCGGTTCTACCAAAAAAACGCCCCCGGTGCGTGCAGGCCGCCGGGGGCAGGGGGATGCAGGTTGGGGAGGTCTATTGCATGTACTGGATGACACGCGTCATAAAAACCAGCGCTTCCTGCTCGGAGGTTTCGCCCCTGACGATGTCGGCAATCCAGGCCAGCGCTTCGCGTTCGTCCATGCAGTAAGCCAGGATCACTGTTTGGGCGTCGCGGATTCTGCCAGTCTCGCGTCCCATCTCGATCCACTCGTGAAGCTGTAAGTTCTGGTATGTGTTCATCATGGCTGGTCCCCTGTGCCTCCACCACCTGACCGTCGATCACCTCAATTCATATACGTATTGTAGGCGGGATTGGTTCCCGCTGAAGGACGCCAAGCCTACCTGAGTTCTACGCCATCCCTGCTGTGAGTCGTCAGGTTCGGGGCATTTGCCGGGGCAAGGGGTGCATTCCAGATTCGGGGCCAGATATGTTTTGGTAGGGGCGCTGCTTGCCGCGCCCTGCAAAAACCTGGGCAGAGGCGAACCGGTGGTTCGAAGCGCCGCCCCTACGAAAAACGAAAAACCGTCGCCCAGGTCAGAAAGGCGCCCCAGATTTGGAATAAACCCGGGGCAAGTTGTCACTTGAAGATAGTTTGTCGCTATAATATTTTATGAACGACGAACGATTTTTTGTGACGATTCAGACTTCGGATGCTGATTTATAAGGAGCCAACCGTGAAAGCACCGATTCGTGTGGCAGTGACCGGGGCCGCCGGTCAGATTGGATACAGTCTGTTGTTCCGGCTGGTCAACGGGGAAGCCTTCGGGCCGGATCAGCCGGTCATTGTGCAGCTTCTCGAAATCCCCCAGGCGCAGGATGCGCTGCGCGGCGTCGTGATGGAGCTGGACGACTGCGCCTTCCCGCTGCTGCAAGACGTGGTGCTGACCGCCGACACGACGGTCGCGTTCCGGGATGCGAACTGGGCGGTGCTCGTCGGCGGCAAACCGCGCGGCAAAGGCATGGAACGCGCCGACGTGATCAAGGACAACGCGCCGATTTTCGTCTCGCAGGGCAAGGCGATCAACGACCACGCCGCCGACGATATTCGCGTGCTGGTCGTGGCGAATCCGTGCAACACCAACGCCCTGATCGCCATGCGCAGCGCGCCGGACGTACCCGCCGACCGGTGGATGGCGATGACGCGCCTGGACGAAAACCGCGCCAAGACGCAGATCGCCAAAAAAGCGGGCGTGCCGGTCAGCGCGGTGACGAACCTGGCCGTGTGGGGCAATCACAGCCCGACGATGTTCCCGGATTTTGAGAACGCGCTGATCGACGGCCAACCGGCGCTGGACGTGATCCAGGACCGCGCGTGGTTCGAGGGCGAATTCCTGAAGACGATCCAGCAGCGCGGCAAAGCGATCATCGAGGCGCGCGGTAAGAGCAGCGCCGCCAGCGCGGCGAACGCCATCGTGAATTATCTGCACAGCATGGTCACGCCCACGCCAGCGGGGCGCTGGTTCAGCGCGGCGATCATCTCCGACCACAACGTTTACGGCGTGCCGGACGGGTTGATGTTTTCATTCCCGCTGCGGTCGTTGGGCGGCGGCGCGTACGAGGTGGTCGAAGGTCTGTACTTGAGCGATTATGCCCGCGGCAAAATCATGATCTCCGCCGACGAGCTGCTGGACGAACGCGACGCGGTGGCGGACCTGCTGAGCGCGGCGCGATAAGTCACGTTCCGGTGCCTGGAACTCCCCGACCGGACCCATCCGCTCTTGAAGGGGTGAGCGGTGCGTGGTATAATGACCCTCCACATAAACACGGCGTGAGCACATCTTCTCACGCCGTGCCTGCTGTGTAGGGCGGGTGGGGCTGGAAATTTCACCGCAGGGTCGGTTATAATGAAACTATCACCGTCCAAAAGGAGCGCGTCGATCTAGATGAGCCATTCGGTGCAGACACGTACGATTCGCGAACATGTGACCCTCGCGTCGATACTGGTGATTCTGCTGCTGCTGGTGTTCGTGGCGTCCTGGCAGTTGGCCCCGTCAGTTGTCGAGCAGCGCCGGGACAGCGGCATTTTTGCCTATACCGGCAAAGTCATCCGCGAGGGCGGGCTGCCGTACGTCGATGCGTGGGATAACAAGCTGCCGGGCGTGTATTACATCGACGCGCTGGCGTTTGTGCTGTTCGGCACCAACCGCTGGGCGCTGTGGCTGATCGAAAATATCACGATAGCGCTGGCGGCGCTGACGCTGTACTGGCTGCTCAAACAGACGCGCCGCGAACGGCTTGGCGTCTGGACCGGGCCGTTGTTGTTCGTGCTGTTCGTGCGGCACCCGGGCCTGGTGTCGGACGTGAATTTCACCGAGCCATACGCGCTGCTGCCGCAGGTGGTCGTGTTTGCGGCAGGGTACCAGTTTCTGCGCGAGCCGCGCACCCGCTGGGCGTTCGTGGTCGGGTTTGCGGCAGGCGTGGCCCTGGTGATCAAACAGACGACGGTCGGCGTGGCGCTGGCGTTCATCCCGGCGATTGTAATCAGCCGCCATCCGGTGATGGGCACGTCGCGCCGCTGGAAGTGGCTGGGCGGGATCGTGCTGGGCGGGCTGACGTGCCTGGGTCTCGTGGCGCTGTTCCTGCTGGCCAATGGCATTCTGGATGACGCGCTGAAGGCGTCGTTTGTCGCCGCCAGTGACTTTCACACGTGGGTCAGCGCGGAATCGGAGTGGCTGGGCGAGACGGTGCTCACGACGTTCACCAGAACGCCGTTCCTGCTGGTGTTCGGGCCGTTTGTGCCGTTCCTGGTGATCGGCATCCGCGTGGCGGTGCGGCGCGGGCTGGCGTATCCGCACGCCAACCGGCAGGCCGCCACCGACGCGACGCTGGCGTTGTGGGCCGTGATCACGCTGGTGATTGATCTGCTGCTCTCGAACGTGACCAACCGGGGCTACGCACACTATTACATCACGCTGATCCCGGCGATGGTGCTGCTGATGACGTTCAGCCAGCCGGTGCTGGCGGGCACGGTCGCCAGGGGAGATCGCCGCTCGCGGCGGGCAGCGAAATGGCTGCGCGCGTACCTGGTCGTGCTGCTGGTGGGGGTGCCGCTGGGCACCACGCTGGTACGCTTCTACCTGGCGAACTGGGACGTGACCGGGCCGCAGCGTATCGACGCGGTCGCGCAGTACGTCGCGGAACACACCGCGCCGGAGGACACGGTGCTGGTGTGGGGCGTGGATACGGCGATCAACTTCCAGGCGAACCGCGACAGCCCGACGCAGTACAGCTATGGCTATCCCTTGATCGTGCCGGACGAAGACTCCGAGCAGAACGTCCAGGAAATGCTGGACGATCTCGCCCACCGCCAGCCGCGTATGATCGTGGACACCACCATGCGCGACGGTCTGCGCATCCCCCCGCTGGATGAAGGCCGCCGCCAGCAGTGGTGGGCGGAAGGTGGCCGCCGCGATGTCGAACCGCTGGAGCCGATCTACCGCTTCGTCGAGGCGCACTGCCACATCACGCGCGAGATCGACCGCGTGGCGATCTATCACTGCCGCTACGACTTGCAGATCGACTCGCCGCTGGCCCCGCTGCTCGAACCCCCAGGGCGCGGCATCCTGGCGATCTGGGATCATATCACGCAGAATTACGGTGACGCGGTGACGGCTACCTTCGAACAGGGCTGGGATCAGGCGAAATAAACCCTTCCCGCCGCCAACTCCATACGGCAATCACGCAGCGCAGGCCATAAGCCCGCGCTGTTTTTGTTTTTTGAGGTGAACGATCATCAAAGTTAATCCCGCGATCATGAAAATCAATTTGTGGCTTGACATTATTCATATCGCGCAGTATATATGATCATATCGTGGTTTAATTTTCCGAGCGTGATACTCAAACGGGGCTTTGTACGTAATCATAACAGAGACCTTTGTCAGGTAAACCAACGAGGATAGTGGTATGCAAGCTACTACCGATTGGAAACGCCCGTTTTTCACGATCTGGACCGGGCAGGCGCTGTCGCTGACCGGCAGCCGCGTGGCCATGTTCGCGCTGATCTGGTGGCTGACCGCCGAAACCGGATCGGCGACCG
>CAYMTN010000169.1:0-12186 GCA_964393335.1 uncultured Anaerolineaceae bacterium | reverse complement strand
TAGCGGAAGCGCACGGTCCACGCGCCGGTCGGCAGCCGCACGCCCCGAAAATTGCCGTTGACGAGGTGCACGTCGATCGTTTTTTCCTGGTCTTCGCCGGTGCCTTGTGGGCGAATAAACGCCTTCCAACCGGGGTAGTAACTGTCGGCCAGCACCAACCAGGATTCCTGTTCCACGACCGGCGTGACGACCACTTCAATCGCGCCGTAGTTGGTGATCACGGCCATTTGCGGATCGGCTTCCTGCTCCGGCCCCGGCCACGTGTAAACCCGGTCACAGCCTTCGGCGTCGGGGAAACCCTCGATCACCACGCGGCGCGGATCAGCGGTGAAGTCGGGGCTGGTCACAATCGAGGCGAACGAATCCGGCTGCGCGCCGCACAGGTCTTCGGTCAGGTCGTAGTACGGCAGCGTGTAGGCACGCGGCAGCGCGTCGAGGTTTTCGTAAATGCGCACGCCGCCATCGACATACACTTCCGCATAACCGAGCGCCGCCGCGTCTTCGATCACCCAGTCGGTGACGACATATCGCACATTGAGCAGGTCCAGCAGCGGCGACGCGAGCGCCTCGACATTATCCCAGTAAATCGGGTCGATACGGTTGTGCAGCAGCCCGGTCTGCGGCGCGATGAGGCGCATGTAATCCGCGTACTGCTTGGGGATCATGCTGTCGTAGCCGCGCACGTCGTGCAGGCCGTAGCGCCAGGTGCTGTTCGCGTGGAGCGGGTTCTCGCCAAAATCCAGGGTCGTGTAGCGGAAAGGCACGCCCTCGGCTTGTTTTGCCTGCAACCACTCCACCGCGTCCGGCGTATAATCCAGCCATGCCGGATCGGCGGACGGGTTGAATCCCCAGCCCGCGACCATCAAATCCAGCGCGATCAGTCCAACCGCCAGCGCCTGCCATACGGGAATCCCACCCAGACGGCGCGGCAGGTAGATCGGGCAGCGACTCACGCGGATCACGGCTCCCGCCGCGACGAGCAGCAGCCCGAAAATCGCCACGTTCCAGAACTCATAGCTGTAAAATGCCCTGGTGGTGGGGAAGGTCTGATCGGCCTTCGCCAGCCCACCATACAGGCGCTCGACCAGCGGCTCAACCGTGCCATACGCGGCACGGCTGATCAACAGGCCCGCCAGCACTGCCGCCCCCAGCCCGACCAGCGCATACCCGGCCCACTTCGCCAGCCGGAATAACGGGTCGCGGCGTACAACGCCGGCCTGCCAGAACGTGCGGCCCAATTCGTCTTCGCGCCGCATCCGGCTGAGCGCGTCCGCGCCAAATGCCGCCAGCACCGCCGTGCAAAATGTCAGCGGCCACACCCAGCGGAACGGCGTGTGAAGCTGGTTGACGTTCGGGAAGATGTAATACAGCACGGCGTAGGTCGGCAGGCCAAAGGCAAACGTCAGCGACACCGTCGCCAGGATCGCCAGGATCGCGCGGTAGGGGGGATCGGGCATGGATGATTCCGGCCTGCGCCGCACCACCAACCCGATAGCCGCCAGCACCATCACCAGGATGCCCAGATACGCGCCGCCTTCGACGTAATTTTTGATGCCGAAGTCGGTGCTGGTTACGCGTTCATAACCGCCCTCACACGTCGCACACGGGCGCTGCCAGTCCTGCCGGACGGTCTGCCAATCGAACACATCCACGTATTCGTGTTGGGCCGGGTTACCATAAACGTTGGGCATCAGGAACTTGGCGACGTGGCGCTTGGGGAGCGCGTACCCGCGTACTTCGTCCAGACTGGCCGACGCCTCGCGGAAATTGCGGGCACCCAATTCATAGAGCGGGACAAACTGCGCCGCGCCGAGTCCCAGGCCAAGCACGACCATCACCAACAGCGATCCCGCCGGACGCAGCACGCGCCGCCAGTCTGTACGTCGCGGCCACCATTCCCAGATCAGACGCGCCGCCGCATAATACGCCATCACGATCAACGTGTAATATGTGATCTCGACGTGCCCGGCGAAGATGTTCATCATCAACGCCAGCGCCCCGACCGCGATCCAGGGCATCGTCGCCGGACGGGAGCCGCGCACAGGCCGCTGCCGGATCACAAACTCGATCATCAAGAGCAGCAGCGGCAGCCATGCGGCCCCGGCGATCATCATCGGGAATACCACGCTGACGATAAAAAACGCGCTGAACTGGTACGCCACACCCGCGACGGCTCCCCCGATACGGCGCAGCCCCAACCCGCGCGTGAAGAGGTACATCAACACGCCGGCCAGCCACAATTGGCTGACCGTAAACCAGCCGTAGGCGCGTGCCAGTGGCAGGGCGTAGTAGATCACGCTGAAGGGATACAACGCGCTGTGCTGGCCCGCCGCCAAAAACGGCGTCCCGGCGAACTGATCCGGCTGCCATAACGGGATCACACCCTGGTCGATGCTCTGGCGGATATACGATTTCCACTGGAAATTTTCGAGCACCAGGTCAGATAGCAGCGCATTATGGGGAATTTCCGGCACGCCGACAGACTCGCGCGCGCTCAACCAGGGTTCGAACTGGTACAGGTTATCGGCAGGAATCAACGTGCGCCCGCCAAGCGTCACCGGGGCGAAAAACAAGAGTGGCAGCAGCAACAGCCCTGCCACGATGATCATGTCGGGGACGTATTTACGCACCGTTCACACCTGCCAACCGTGTAGTGTGCCTACGCCGGAAGTGGTTTACGCATCGATGGTTTGAGATGGCGGTGCCGCCACCAGACCTGCCACACGCGCAGCGCCGCTTCGGACTGGACCTTGAAGCTCATCTTCGACTGGCCCAAGCGCCGGTCGGCAAAATGGATCGGGACCTCGCTAACGGTGTAACCCAGTTTTTCGGCGACGTAGATGGTTTCGACCTGGAAGACGTACCCGTTGGAACGAATCCGGTTCAGGTCGATGCCTTTCAGCACGTCGGCACGCCACAGCCGGAAGCCGCCGGTTGCATCCTTGGCGGTCGTGTGCAGGATCATGTTCACGTAAACGCTGTTGGCCCACCAGCTTAACAGCTTGCGGCCAATGCCCCACGTTTCGTCGACGCTGCCGCCCTTCACATAACGCGATCCGACCACAATATCCCAGTTGCCGGAGATGAGTTCTTCGATCATCTGCGGGACGTATTTGGGATCGTGCGAAAAATCGGTGTCCATTTGCAGCACCAGGTCAGCGCCCTGCTCGAACGCCCAACGAAAGCCCTGGATGTAGGCTGTGCCGAGGCCGAGCTTGCCCGCCCGGTGAAGCACGTGGACTGTGCCCGGTATCCGCGCCGCCAGGTCATCAGCGATCTGGCCAGTGCCATCCGGCGAGTTGTCATCCACGATCAGGATAGACAGCTCCACCGGGACAGTCAGCGCCAGCAGCGCATCAACCATTGTGGACAAATTCTCTGCCTCATTATAGGTCGGCAGCACGACGATCAGTTTCATGATTGTCTTTCTCCGCCACAGCACATTACACGCCGATTATGCATAGTAAGAGCGCACACTATAACGCAGCACCCCCTACCCGGCAACACATGACGCCCCGATCATACCTGAAAACAAGCTGCCGGACCGCTGCGTCAGGTGATCGCCCGGTGATCACCCGCCGTAACCGCTGAAATGCCGGTCGCGCCCATGAAAGTAGTACAAAAATCCACCCCAATCGCGTCAGATGGTCTATAATGGTCGTCATGCGAAACCTGACACATTACCGGTTATTGATCGTGCTGTGTTTGATCGGCGGGCTGCTGGCGTCTCCGGCCCCGTTCGAGATCGCCGCCCAGGACGACAGGCCGCCGCCCCATTTAGGCTATGGCATTCATGTCGGCCCGCATACGAGCGCCAGCCCGGCGCTGGTCGATCAACTGCGCATGGACTGGGTGAAGCTGTACGAAGTCGGGCAGATCGGCGCGTACCGGGGCAAGCACATTTTGTTCCGCATGGACCTGCCCTGGCCCTCCAATTGGAGCGCCTTCCGGACCAGCGTCAGCCAGCGGGCCGCCGAGTTGGCCGCGCAGGGCGTCGACGCGATTGAAGTGCACAACGAGCCGAATCTCGCGCTGGAATGGCCGCACGGGCCGAACGCGTGGGAATACACGCAAATGCTGCGCGTGGCCTATACCGAGATCAAAGCGGTTGCGCCGCAGATCATCGTCGTATCCGGCGGGCTGGCCCCCACGATCACCACCGCCGATCGCCAGGCGATCAGCGACATCGACTATGCCGCCGAAATGCTCGACAACGGCGCGGCGCAGTGGTTCGATGCTTTCGGTTACCACCCCTACGGCTACAACCAACCCCCCGAAGCTGCACCGGGTTATGATACGCTGACATTCCGCCGCGCCGAGTTGATCCGCAAGCTGTTTGAGGATCGCGGCATCTACGACAAACAAATCTGGCTGACGGAGTTCGGCTGGCTGCGTGATCCCGCCGAAGACGGCGTTTCGTGCTCCGACACCGACCCGAATTTCGCCGGGTTTGCGTGGCTGCGCGTCTCCGGGCAGACCCAGGCCGATTACACCGTGCGCGCGTATGACTGGGCGGACCGTCACTGGCCCTGGGCCGGGCCGATGTTCCTGTGGAACCTCAACTGGTCGCTGTACGATTTCGGCGTGAACCCCTTGTGCAGCCACATGCGCTGGTTCAGCGTGCTGCGCAGTGACGGATCGCCGCTGCCGGTCTTCAACCGCGTGGCGTCGATGCCGCACCGCTTCAGCGATTACCTGCCCCGCCTGACGATCTACGCCGAGAACATGACCGTCGAAACCAGCACGTCCTGCCCCGGATCGGTGCTGGTAGGTGAGTTCAAAGTGCTCAACTCCGGTTATCCGGGCAGCTTTCGGGCCGACGTACAGGGAGTCAGCCCGCCGGGTGGTCCCGCGCTCGAAGTCTATCCACCCGTGGTGAAAAACGGTGATACCGTGCAGGTCTTTGCGGATACAGGGGGCCTCGCCTCCGGCCTGCACACGATCTACGTCAACGTCACGGCATCCATCGGTGAGCAGCTTGTCGCCGAGACGATTCAGGGCTACATCGTCGTGACCGACGTACAGGGCGGCTGCTGACACTCGGTTCTCGCCTGATCGCGCCGGTCAGGGCGTATAATGTCTCAGAACGCTGGTCATCACAGGGGTTCTGAAACATGATCTTCAATACGCGCGCTACCAAAATCTACCGGGACATCACCACACGCAAGGCGCAAACGGCGCTGGTATCGATCAGCATTTTCATCGGCGTGCTGGGCGTGGTGACGCTGTTCTCGCTGGGCACGATCCTGACTCGCCAGCTTGAGAGCGCCATCGATCAGGACAGGCTCGCCATGATCAACGCCTACGTCGCGCTGAAAAGTGGCCACGAAGCGGGCGATGCCGGCTTTTTGGATACGCTGCGTGCCCTGCCGGGTGTCCGGCAGGTGCAGGCGCTGGCGCTCTACCCGGCCTACTGGAAACTGCCCGACGAAGCCGGTTTCACCGAGGGCCGTATCTTCAGCTACCCCACGCCGCCGGACGCGATCGCGCTCGAACCGCCGGAACTGATCGGCGGGCGCTGGCCTGCTTCCGGCCTGCACGAGATCGCAGTTGAGCGGCGTTTCGCGTCAGAGCACCACGTCAAACCAGGCGATACGCTGGTGCTGCACATGTTAGGCACCGGCCCGACTCCGCAAGACGTCGCCTGGACGATCACCGGCACGTTTTTTCAACCGTACCAGTACCCGGTGCTGCCGGGATCATCGGCCACGATTCCGGGCCGCACGATGTTATTTGCGACGCCGGACGATGCCGCACAGATCACCGGGCTGGATGGCTTCAGCCTGATCCAGGCGCGGTACGCTGATTTCGCCACCGCCGACGCACAATCGAGCGCGTTCGAAGCCGCGATCAACCAGTCATCGCCGTATGTCCCGTACATCACGCTGACCGAAGACCCGGCGAAAAACTCGCTGGTCGAACAGACGCATATCTTTGACAGCGTGCTGCAACTGCTGGCGCTGGTGGCGCTGGTAGTATCCGGGTTTCTGGTGCTGAACGTGATCAGCGCGATGGTATTGGAACAGCGCCGCCAGATCGGAGTCATGAAGGCGCTGGGCGCAACGGACCGCGATCATTTTGTGATGTACACGGGCATTGCGCTGGTATATGGCTTGATCGGCGTGGTGCCGGGCGTACTGTTAGGAATCCCGTCGGGGTTTTCGTCGGCGCGAACCGTCGCACGAGAGATCAATGTCTTTGTCGACCAGTTCATGACGTCTACAACAGCGATTGTCATCGGCGCAGCGCTGGGCATTGTGATCCCGGTCGCCGCAGCGGTTCCGCCGGTTCTGTCCGGCGTCCGCGTTACGATTCTTGAAGCGATCACCGACCGGGGCATCCAGCGGGCATACGGTCGTGGCCCGCTGGCACGCGCGGTGGATGCGGTGCCAATGCCAATCAGTGCGCGCCAGTCGATGCGCAACGTACTGCAAAAGAAAGGGCGGCTGGCGATGACCGTCACCACGCTGGCGCTGGCAGCCGGCGCATTCATGGGCGTTTACGCGGCTATGGCCTCGTTTCGTGGCATCGTCACTAACGTCACCAACCAGATCGGGATCGACATCACCGTCAACCCGCGCGGCACGCAGGATTTTGAGATGGTGCGTGACCTGATTCGCAGCAACGTAGCTGGCATCCGCGCCATTGAGCCGGGGGTCACGCTGGCCATCGACATCGACGGGTATACGCCTGTTCGCCAGCCAGGCGGCGGCCCATCGTTCATGATCGCGTCCGGCATCAACCCGCTGAACCCGGCTGTCGTCAACTTCGAATTGCGTTCTGGCCGGGGATGGCGTGACGATCCCACGCGGCGCGGAGTGGTGATCTCGGCCTCGATTGCCGACGGGATGCATATCACAACCGGCGACTCGATCACGATCTATGTCAGCGGCAAGTCGGAAACGTTCGATGTGATTGGCGTCTCCACGTATGCTTTTGACACGGTATGGATGCGCTGGCAAGACCTGGCGCAGTTAGGCGGCCTGACCAAAAACGCGCCGGTTCCCAACCAGTACTTCACGACGGTTGACGTAAACGATCAGCCCGTCACTGCCGCCGGGATCAACGAACAGGCCGGGAGACTGTTGAGTTTTCAGGCTGGAAGTTACGACCCGGCGGGCGTAATCGTCAGCACGGCGCTGGCCGACCGGCAGGGCTATACCGTCGGGGACAGGCTGGCGTTGGGTTCTGGCAATCACAGTCTCACCCTGCCTGTCACCGGCATTTTTGACATACCGCCCCAACTGGCCGCGCCCGACCGTTCCGCCGAAGTCATCGCGCTGGACTGGCAAACGCTCGCCGGGCTGGAAGGCACCCCGTTGGATGGCGAACCGGTGCCCAACGGGCTGCAAATCGTGCTCGACGAAGCGCACCCCACCGCCCAGCAGGTCGAACACAAGATCGCCGCGATCAATGATGTGCTGCTGGCGCACGGCATCAATGCCCTGTATACGAACTGGCCGCAGACTATGAACAGCCTGACAGAAATGCTCAACACGGCTGAAGCCGTAATGAACATCGCCGCATCACTGATCGGCGCGGTCGGCGCGATTGGCTTGTTATCTACACTGTCGATGAGCGTCTTCGAGCGGCTGAAGGAGATCGGCGTTATGCGGTCCATCGGCGCGTCATCTAACGTGATTGCGCTGCAATTTTTGATCGAGGGCGTGATCATCGGCGTGATCGCGTGGCTGATCGGGATTCCGCTCAGTTTCGCTCTCAAAAATGCGCTGGTTGCTGCGCTGAAATTTCAAGATGTGCCGGGCACAGACTATCCGCCCATCACCCTGCTGTTGGGGCTGGTGGGTATGCTGGTGATCGCTACCGGGGCGAGCCTGTGGCCGTCGATCAGCGCCGCGCGCAAAACCGTATCGGATATTCTGCGTTACCAGTAACGAGCCAAAACGGGGCGTGCTCGTCACACGCCCCTCTCCCTGGATTTTGGAACATCCAGCCAACGTCACCTGACAGATGCTTGAACCAACCCGAACAAATCGAGCATGTCTCCGGCTGATGAGCCATCGCTCAGGGTGAGATAACGCGCGTGCATGTCTTTTGTCGTCAGGTGTTCGACGACAGCGAGTCCGCGCTCGGCCAGAAACCCCTCGACATCTGTTTCTCGCAAATCAAATTGCAGAGGCTCAAAGGTGTACATCGCCTGCATGGCCTGCCGCGCCTGCTGTGCGCCGAAACGATGCGTGATATCCGGTGCGGGTAACATGTAATCGAAACAGATAATGCTGCCCGCCGGGGAATTGAGCCGGACGAACTTCAACAGATCATCGACTGTTTCGCGCGGAAGGTAATAACTGACGCCTTCCCAGATGAAGAGCGTCTTTTTATCGCGTACGTAACCGGCCTTGAACAACACGTCTGTCATGCTATCTCTTGTGAAATCCACCGGCACGAAGGTTACCTGTCCGGGGATGGAAACGTGCGCCTGTTCAAGCAACGTCCGTTTGTGCTGTTGTGTGGCGATGCTGTCAACCTCAAAAATCCGCGTATCCCGGATCAGGTGGCTGAACCGGTAGGAACGGGTGTCGTATCCCGCTCCCAGGAACACAAGCTGGGGAATATTGTCTTGCAGCGCCCGTTCCACGATGCCGTCCAGATAGGCGGTGCGCGCAATGAAATATTCGTAACCACCCGGCGACACCGAGGCGATCTTCTTCAGAATCAGGGTGTGCATGGCCGGGTCTTGCAAGGATTTTTGGGCATCCTCACCTAAAAAGACTTCAGCCAGATAATCCGCTCCCTTGATCTCCACCCTCGGGTCGTGAGCGGCGATAGCGCGGCAGCGTGCGACGTTCAGGGCGCTGGGGGAAGGCTGGTTGTTAAGCGATGCTTGCGTCGTACTTGTGGGGTGCTCCACACAAACCTCCTTGAAGAAATCCCTGTTTCAGCGGCAAAACAAACATGGAGCCAGGGGTTTGAGCAAAGAATCAATGCTTCGTAAACAGCCCTTTGGCTGGTTCCTGGTTTAGTATACCTCCACCAAAACGGTTCAGACCACCGTTACGGTTGGCGCGGTTTCGCTGCGTAATAACCCGCCAGCGCATCGCTGATCGCTGGCAAGCACGGCGTCACGTCAAAAAACTGGCCGATTTTCCCCACGTTCCACAGATGGAATCCGCGCACATACGGATCGCTCTCAAGCTCACGCGTGAACTGAATGACATCCCGTGCCACGTCGCTGCACGCGAACTCCGTACTGCCATCGCCCGGTCCGGCTTCGGTCAGATACACCGGAATGCGTCCATATTCCGGATTTTTCGCCAGCAACTGCGCGTACAACAGGCGGTGGCGCAGCCCCAGGTACAGGCCGGATTCGGACACCAGGCTGTTCGTATTGACGCCATACGCGTGCAGTGCCACGCCGTGATAACGTCCTGGCCCGCACGGATTTTGCAGCGCGTAATCGAAGACCGGCGTCAAGCGGTCAAAATAATCGAGTTCGGGATGACCGGGCGCGAATGAAAATACCAGAATACACTCCCCCAGGGAATTAGCGATGCGCATCGCTTCGATGGTAAACGGCACCAACCAGTCGGTGGGCGGCTGGCATTCGTTCATGACCTCATAATAATCGGCATTCACCTCGCGCCAATACGGTTGCAGGCCATACATCCATTTATTGGCCTCAGCTACCGGGTCGTTACTGGCATTCGGGCAATCGATCATGCCCCAGGGCGTGAGTAATGACCGGTAGACGATCACGGTTTCTGGCGAAATGGCGGCCACCGCGTTGAGAATATCCTCCGTGTCGGTCGTACCCTTGAGCGTGCTCAGGGGCCAGCCCAGGTCCATCATGCGCTTTGCAAGGTCCACTACAGGCTGTTTTTGCGCGCCGACGACAAGATGCAGGCCCATCCGCGTACGCGGCCCCAGCATTTCCGGCTCGAACACGATATCCGGCAGCCGCTCGACATATTGGATTGCCACGTTATCGATCCAAAAGCCTTCCGGGGGCACGGGTTCCGGCTCGCCTAGCTGGTCGGGTGACTCAGATGCAACGTCCTCAGGATCGGGTTCTGGTCGTATCCCGATACTCACACGAAACCGTAATAGAATGACCTGTCCCTGAAAGGACGTCAGATCGACAAACCGCTGCTCCCATTCCGTGTCGATCCCGATTTGTTGGTCCACCGACAGCCATTCTTCGCCCCCGTCCAGGCTGATATCGACCGCGATCAAATCGCTGTTGGGCAGGTTGCCGCGCTGGCGAAAAATAAGCAGCGCCCCTAACGTGCCAAACAAATCAACCGGCAAGGGGTATGTCAGCGTACTCACAGACATCGACTGTGTTGCATCGATCATCCACCCGCCGCCCCCATAGCCGGTTTCGGGACCATACTGCCACACGCCGCTCGGTTCCCAGATCGCGCTCGTGTCGAACGTATCCGTGAACGGCAGTTCCATCACGGTCACAGCGTTATCCGCCGTGAGGACAGGATCGGGGGTTCCGGGGACCGCAGTCGATTCCAGTACAGGGTGCGGGGTACCATCTTGAGCACCGGTCGTGGCGGCAAGTGTTAAGCTGATAAGGACAATCCACAGGCTGCAACAAATTGCCAGGATGGCGAGGCGGTGGCGCATAGGGACTCTTTCCGAATCATTCGGTACGCCACAAGTCTAAGCCATTATGGACAAACAATCAACAAACGGCCAGCTATTTCACAGGGTACACGTGGCAGATTCTGGGGAGCGCTGCTTACGGACTATGCCTCATATCGCGGCATCCGGCGGGATGCGCTATGATTCCTCAAACGACCATGCGAAGGGGAAACGATGATGGACCAGTCACCTTACAAACAACTGGCCGAGCGCCTGGATTCGCTGCCAAACGGGTTTCCGCCAACCGCTGACGGGGCCGAGCTTCGCCTGCTGGCCTATCTCTTCTCGCCGGAAGAAGCCCAGCTCGCGGCCCAGTTGCGCCCGGCGAAAGAAACTCCGGCGCAGATCGCCGCGCGTATTGGCGGTGATCCGGATCACCTGCGCCAGCAGCTCAAGGACATGGCCCGGCGCGGTCTGATCGCAGCAGGCCGGTCTGACGATGGGGTTGGGTACGGGCTACTGCCGTTTGTGGTTGGCATTTATGAATTTCAGGGCGACACCATCGATGCGGAACTCGCCCGGCTGTTCGAAGACTATTTCAAGAGCGCACTCGGCCCGATGATCGCCCTGGAACCCCAGGTTCACCGGGTTGTGCCGGTCAATGAAAGCGTACCGGTGGATCTGGAAATTCATCCGTACGAAAGTGTCATGGGCTTACTTGATCAAGCGCAGGCATGGGGAGTAGTGGACTGCATCTGCCGCAAACAAAAAGCGCTGATCGGCGAGCCGTGCGGCCATCCGGTCGACGTATGTATGACGCTGAGCAAAACGCCGGGCGCGTTCGACAAGGCCGAAATGGTCCGCGCCCTGTCGCATGACGAAGCGCTCGCCGTCTTGCAGCGGGCAGCCGATGCAGGGTTGGTGCATACGGTCAGCAACCACCAACAGGATATCTGGTATATCTGCAACTGCTGCACCTGCTCGTGTGGCGTTCTGCGCGGCATCAGCGAGCTGGGTATCGCGAATGCCGTTGCGCGTTCCGCGTTTGTCTGCCAGGTAAATGACGATGTGTGCAGCAGTTGTGAGACGTGCGCGGATTATTGCCAGTTTGACGCACTGGCTTTGGGGGACAGCGGGGTCATGCAGGTCGAGCGGATGCGGTGTGTGGGGTGCGGCGTGTGCGTGCCACACTGCCCTGAGGCCGCCCTGAGCCTGACTCGTCATCCTGAGCGCGAGAACAAGCCCATTCCGCTGACGGCACACGATTGGGGTGTGGATCGTGCCGCTGCGCGTGGTTTGAGCCTGGATGAATGGCTGTAGTGAATTCAGCCTCCGCGGCCCGGCACCTATGCTGAGCGGGCCAAATATCCCGACCTAAAACTTGCCGCCCAGGAATCCTGAGCGGCAAGTGTCGTCAGTAGAGACCGAACTCAGCCCGTTACGGGCAGCGTGAAACCTTCCGGGCAGGCCAGGCCGCTGAGCAGGAATCCGGCGATCCAGGGTTGGCCGCTGTCGTCCACCCACAACTGGTACCAATCACCCGCGCCGTTTTGCCCGATCACGTCGACCAGTTGACCGGCAGTGGTGCTGCCGTCTACGTCATACCCGGTACCGGGGCCGCCGCGCATGTTG
>CAYMTN010000168.1:7116-12260 GCA_964393335.1 uncultured Anaerolineaceae bacterium | reverse complement strand
CTGAAACCCGCTGGCGAATAAGGTATTTCAGAGTCTACTTCGACCATGCTACAATTCTCCCTGGGCGGGTTTCCCCGCCCAGGGGAGCGTATTCTTCACTTCACCAGTGGTTTCTTCTTATGAGGGGTATAGACGCATGAGGGCAAAACCGTGACATTCGTAAAACGATATTTCATCCCTCGTCTGATTCAGTACTTTTTAGTAATTTGGGTGGGCATCACCGTTGTTTTCTTCATTCCCAGACTCACCCCGAATGACCCTATCATGAGAATGATCGGTGAGATGAGGGGGCGCGGTTCAACATTGGAACCGGGCGCGATGGATGGCATCATCCATGACCTGACTGTGATGTATGGCCTGGAGGGCTCTTGGCTGGATCAGTACGTGGCCTTTTGGGGCAAGCTGATCCACGGCGATCTCGGCGTTTCGTTCTTCCAATTTCCCTCACCCGTTACCGATCTCATTGCCACCGCCTTGCCCTGGACATTGGGACTCCTGATGACCACGACTGCCATTTCGTGGATATTAGGAAATATCGTTGGCGGGTTAGCGGGTTACTACACGCGTAGGAGTTGGTCGCGAGTGCTGGATGCTGTCGCCATGGTGATTCGCCCAATGCCCTATTACATCTTTGCGTTTGTTTTGCTCCTACTTTTTGCATATGTCGTGCGCTGGTTCCCGATTACAGGCGGGGCGTCATTGGGAGCTTTACCTGAGCTCACCTGGGACTATATCAAAGATGTCCTCTGGCATTCGTTCTTGCCTGCCCTCTCGCTAAGCGTCCTGGGAATGGCAGTCAACTTTCAAATCATGAAGCTGCTTGTACAGAACATCAATGCCGAAGATTACGTCCAGTATGCCAGGCTGGGCGGCGTGACAGATGGCCGCATCGTGAGCAAGTACGTCATTCGCAACGCCTTACTGCCGCAAATCACCGGCCTGGCGCTTTCGCTTGGGCAAATCTTCAGCGGGGCACTGATTACAGAGATTGTTTTTGGTTACCCTGGCCTGGGAATGTTGCTTTATAGAGCCATCGTCAATGGAGATTACAACCTGATCATGGGGATCACCATTCTTTCTATCTTTGGTATCACAACGGCGATCCTGATCGTCGACCTGACATATCCCTTGTTTGACCCACGGGTAAGATACACATAAGGAAGCCAGTTCCGTGAAAACCCTCAGAGATCTATTCAAAGATTATCGCTTCAGCTTCGCCTTCATCGTACTTGTGATCATCCTGATCCTGGCCATCCTGTCCTTTTTCTCGCCTTATGACCCTACTTTTTGGCATGTTGTCCCGAGAGATTTGAAGCCGTCGGCTGATCACATACTTGGCACCGATTCGAACGGGCAGGATATCTTCTGGCAGGCCACTTTCGCAGTACGCAATTCCCTGATCATCTCCTTAATCTCCGGATTGGTTTCAAGGGTGATCGCCATCCTGGTTGGCATGGTTGCCGGATATAAAGGAGGCTTAATCGATCGGGTACTGATGTTTATAAGTGACAGTCTGCTGGTCGTCCCGCTCTTCCTGATCATGGTCATGTTAGCCATGTTGGTGCGGCAACATATGAATCTCGTGGTTCTAGGATTGATGCTCTCGGTCTTCGGCTGGGCATGGGACGCGCGCCTGATCCGCTCGATGGTCTTAAGCTTGCGTGAGCGAGAATTCACCATGACTGCCATCCTTTCGGGTACGGGGACGGTCAAACTGGTGTTAAAAGAATACATGCCCTTTACCATGCCGTTGATCTTCTCAACTTTGATCAACAATATGTCATGGGCGATTGGGTTGGAGATAACGCTAGCAATCCTTGGATTGGTCAATCTCAACATTCCCACCCTGGGCACGATGCTAAATTGGGCGATTTTCTACCAGTCTATTCTATTAGAACGCTGGTGGTGGATCTTGACGCCGGTGGTCCTATCGCTCTTTATGTTTATTGCTCTCTACTGGCTCTCGGTCAGCATCAGCGAATACCTCGATCCCCGTACACGCATCCAGCGGGTTGGAGCGTAGGAAGACGCAGACATGGTAGAAAAGAAACAAACCATCCTACGAACCGAACATCTTAAAGCTTTCTATATCCTGGAGATGCAAGGCACCCAGAAGATTGTCAAAGCCGTTAACGACGTGGACATGCGGATTTATGAAAACGAAATCTACGGCATCGCGGGCGAAAGCGGCTGCGGCAAGACCACGCTGTTGAAGACGCTTTTCAACGAAGTCGTGCCCCCCCTGCGCCTGATTGACGGCAAGATTTATTATCGTATCAACTTTGATGAAGTGGACGTCACCGAGATGAGCTCGGAAGAAAAGCGAAAGCTGCGCATGGAGTACATCTCTTATATTCCGCAAGGTTCGATGAGCGTGTTCAATCCGGTGCTCAAGATAAAAGGGACCTTTGTGGACTTCATTGGCAGCCACGTCAACGGGCAAAGCCGCGCAGGAATCTTCGAATTGGCTCGCAAGCGAATCCTGGAACTGGGCTTACCCAAAAATGTCCTCGATGTCTACCCCCACCAGTTGTCGGGTGGAATGCGTCAGCGCGTGACTATCGCCCTGGCAGCTTCGTTGAACCCGCGCATCATGATTGGCGATGAGCCCACCACGGCGCTGGATGTGGTGGTGCAGCGCGGCGTGATCCAGATGTTGAAGGCTATTCAGAAGAATCTGAAGAATACGATCATCTTAGTCACGCACGATATGGGCGTGCATGCCAACATCGCTGACCGGATTGGCATCATGTATGCTGGGAAGATCATTGAAGAGGCGACCACAGAGCAGATCTTTGCCCAGCCGTTGCATCCCTATACCCAGTTCTTGATCAACTCGCTGCCCAAGTTCGGCGATAAGAGCATGCGCGACAGTGTGCCCGGCAGCCCACCCTCCCTGGCAGACATCCCTAGCGGTTGCCCCTTTCACCCGCGCTGCCCGCATGTCAAAGGAATTTGCCGCCAGCAAATGCCAAACTTTCATCATGTGGATGAAAACCATAAAGTCGCCTGCTGGTTAGTTGAAGAAGGATAACATGGATAAGCTGCTTGAGGTAAACGAACTGACCAAACGGTACTCCCAGGGCAATGTGATCGCCAGGATCACACTTACAGCCGTGGACCATGTCAGCTTTTATATCAAACCAGCCGAAATCTTCACCCTGGCAGGCGAAAGCGGCTGTGGGAAAACTACCACGGCGAAGTTGGTCCTCGGGTTTGAAGAAACCACCTCTGGGGCGATGCTCCATAACGGAAAAATGCAGACCCGTAAGGAGAAGGCCTGGATCACCGAAGGCGTGCAAGCGATCTTCCAGGATCCGTTCAGCACATTCAACCCACTGCGTACAGTTGATTCCTATTTTCACGAAACCGTGCAGAACTTCCGGCTGGCCAGTTCAAAACAGGAAGCCATTGATCGGATCGATCAAAAACTGCGCCTGGTGGGCCTGACCTATCAAGAATTTGCCAGGAGATACCCGAATGAGTTTTCCGGCGGGCAGCTCCAGCGCATCTCGATCGCCCGGGCGCTAGTAACTGATCCGAAACTGATTATCGCTGATGAGCCGGTTTCAATGGTCGATGCCTCCCTGCGCATGTCGATTGTCAACTTGTTCAAACAGCTCAGGGATGAATTGGGTGTGAGCATCCTCTATATCACTCATGACCTGGCCACAGCATATTACGTCAGCGACCGTATCGCCATCATGTTCCGCGGCAACATTGTTGAAATGGGGACTGTGGAACAGGTGTTGATGAATCCCAGGCATCCATACTCAAAGCTTCTGCGCGATTCCATCCCCCAAGCGGATCCTAAAAAACGCTGGACCACACCGATCACACTTTCTGAATTAGAAACTGAAGAGTACCTGCGGCAGGGCTGTAAATTTGCGGGCCGGTGCCCCGATGTCATGGAAATTTGTAAAGGCGTGGTGCCAACGGATATATACATTGACGATGTGCTCGTGAAATGCCATAAATATTCCGGCAAATAGAATTTAGAGTTTTCTTCGAATTCATAATGAATAACCTCAGTTCAGGATAACAGTCAGCGCATACACTTGCTGAGGAGACAAGTGCAGCGATGGTTTCTTGGGTTGGTGGCAATAAGCCACTAATCCGGCGAACAAGTTGACAAGAAAATTGATCGGACTGCGATGGCGGGTATGTTCGATCTGCGAGATGTTTTTGAGTTGGTCATTGATGGTTTCGATAATCGAGCGCAAACTGGACCCAATCATCGCTATGCTGCATGTCCGCCGTCACGTCAATGAGGCCACATCGTCAACAGATGCTTTAGCGTCAATGCCTGCTTGCGCTCATCAACATTGGCAAATGTGCGTTCTGGGAAAAAGGCAAGCACCGGTTGATCCACGTTCTCGATATAGCCATCACGTACGGCGACGCCAACTAAAGCCGAGGTCACACTTTTCGTGGCGGAATAGAGAATGTGGCGTTCGTTGTAACGCGATGGGAACACAGCAGTTTCGAGCACAATGGAACCGTTGCGGATGATCAGAAGATTGTGAACAGGGTACTCTTTCTCTTGAATCAGGCTCAACATGGCGGCCAAGGTTTCCGAGTTCATGCCCTGCTCTTCTGGCGTGGATGTACGCCAGCCTTCGGTCGGCCAATATGTGCTCCCACTGTCCTGCGCTGTAACACTGGCTGGCAGCGCTGCCAGCAGTAATGCCGCGATGACGGCTAGAAAGAATATTCTTTTGTGCATGCGCTTCTTTCCTCAAACGCTAGTAGTTGATCCATTCGGGGGCGGACTCGCGTCCGCCCCGTTTCCCAACGATTGAGTCTGTGTCATTTTTCATCTGTGATACGCGAACCGCTACTCCTCAGCAGGCGGTGCGGTCAGTTGCGACATGGAATACGAATCGTATACCCACCACTCCTCAGCAACTTGACCGTCCTCAAAGCGATCGATATTTACACCGGGGATTTCGACCTCGTTCTCCTTGAAAACTAGCCTGAACATGATCACCGTCAGGTCACCGGCTGCGAAGTACTGCACGTCCGCAGCATGATGATCCGGCCAGGCACTCTGAATGCCGATCATCATTTCCTTGGCTTCTTCGCGAGTCAAGTCACCATCCTGATCGTGGACAACGGCGTCCTCGGTGAAATGTGAGTAGTAC
>CAYMTN010000168.1:0-7106 GCA_964393335.1 uncultured Anaerolineaceae bacterium | reverse complement strand
CATCTCAGCCACGATCGTTTTGTGCTCTTCGGGCGTGCTGCTGGTCTCACCCAGCGCGATGTCCCAGGGTACGTCTTGCAACACCTCCCCTTCGGTTGGGACAGCGCCTACCTGCTGCATATAGCTCATCGTGTCGTACGCGAGCCAGATTTCGGCGATCTTCCCGTCTTCGATGCGATAAATGTCCACTCCGTTCGAGCGCTCGTCGTCGTCGACCACTGGCAGGTCAGCGTTGACCTTGCCGCCCCAATAACCTCCGTCTACAACGTAGTCTCCGTCAACGAACATGAACTTGATATCGAAACCGAAATCGGGCTGCATGGTAGGTGTGGGCTCTATGATGTTTTCGAAGTACGTGTCCCAATCCATGCCATCAAACCCAGGCCATACATAAGCGACAAAATCATCGGCGATGATCTCGTCTGCGAGGTCGAATTGCCAACCGGACCACAAGTCATGCAGGTACCGGTCGACCACTGCCATCTTCGCTTCGGAGTCACCCTCCTGCGCTGTAACACTGGCCGGCAGCGCCGCGAGAATCACGGCTGCGATCAACACCAAAGCAAACAGACGCCTGTTCATGGTTTTTCCCTCCTCAAGGATAGTCTGCTCAACGATCAATTTGACGGACAAAAAAAGGATTGTTGTCTCACACCGGTGGGAAGCAAAGGTAGTGGAAGTCGATCCGTGAAGTGTCACAGCCATGCAGGAGAGGAACGAAACGGCGGAGTGGCTGCCTGTGGAAGACTAATCGATGACTCGCAGGTTGGTGCGTCTGCCTCCATCATACGTGATCTTCATTGCGCGGGCGGTATGGCAAAAGTATGGTTTTACCCTACGCTCCCCGGAATTGCCCTATAATGAAAAAAACACGGGTCGAGTCAGGAGGCAGGGCGATGAACGACGCGACCGTGGTCAAAGGCTATCAACTCCGCGAACGCATCGGCAGTGGTGGTTTCGGTGTGGTCCATCGTGCCTATCAGACGACAGTGGGCCGCGAAGTCGCCATCAAAATCATCCTGCCCCACTTCATCAACCACCCCGACTTCATCCGCCGCTTTGAGAACGAAGCCCAACTGATTGCCCGCCTGGAACACCTGCACATCGTGCCGCTCTATGATTACTGGCGTGATCAGCATGGCGCGTACCTCGTCATGCGCTGGCTGCGCGGTGGCAGCCTGAAAGATGCGCTCCAGAAAGGACCATTCGACCTCGAGGCGGCAGCCCTGCTGCTGGATCAGATCGGGTCGGCACTGGAAGCGGCACATCGCAATGAGGTCATTCACCGGGATCTGAAACCGGCCAACATCCTGTTTGATGAGGACGGTAACGCCTATCTGGCCGATTTCGGCATCGCCAAGAATCTCAACCTGCGCGACGAGGCCATCACCGATACCGGCATGATCCTCGGATCACCCGACTACATTTCACCCGAACAGGCACGCCATGGACCGGTCACCGCGCAGACGGACATCTACAGTCTGGGTGTGGTCTTGTACGAGATGTTGGCGGGCCAGCATCCTTTCCCCGATGCGAATTCGGTCGAGCGGCTGTACAAACACCTGAACGATCCCCTGCCCGCGCTCACCAACCTGGCTGACGCAGTCTCGGATGATATCAAC
Source organism: uncultured Anaerolineaceae bacterium (assembly GCA_964393335.1). GTDB lineage: Bacteria > Chloroflexota > Anaerolineae > Aggregatilineales > Aggregatilineaceae > CAYMTN01. The sequence goes on along the minus strand of CAYMTN010000168.1, from coordinate 5,484 downwards.
GCCGTAATCGCCAGGGCGACCGCCAAGAATCCACTCCACCGCTACAGCGATGCCCTCGAACTGGCGTCTGCCTTTCGCGGCGCGGCGGCTCTCCAGCGCGCGCAATCCGATGAGAGTCTGGTCGAACAACTCACCCTGCGCGAGCATGAAATCCTCCAGCTTGTAGTCGATGGGTGTACGAACCAGGACATCGCCCAGCAGCTCTACATCACGGTCGCTACCGTCAAGTGGCACATGCGCCACCTGTATCGCAAACTCCACGTCCGCAGCCGGGTGCAGGCCATCTGCCGCGCGCGGGAACTGGACCTCATCGGCCCCGAGGCCGAGGCTGACACCGGGACCCGGGGCAGCACAGCGACCTATGTCGTGCTGCCTGAACCTCAGAACCCCTACAAGGGCCTGCGCGCCTTCCAGGCGACTGATGCACGGGACTTCTTCGGACGTGAGGCTCTGATCCAGAAACTGGTCAGCCGTATGAATGAGAAGACGCGCCTGGAACGGTTCCTGGCCGTGGTGGGACCGAGTGGCAGCGGTAAATCGAGCCTGGTCAGGGCCGGACTGGTGCCCGCCCTGTGGCGCGGGGACATCACCGGGTCGGAGCGCTGGTTCGTGGTCGAGATGATCCCCGGTCTGCGTCCGCTGGATGAGTTGGAGATCGCGCTGTCACGTGTGGCTGCGGATCGATCTGAGGACGTACGTGAGCATCTCGACCGGGACGCGGATGGTCTGCTGCGTATCGCCGCCCTGATCCTGCCCAACGATGGCAGCGAACTGGTGCTCATCATCGACCAGTTCGAAGAAACGTTCACCCTGGTGGAAGACGAGACCGTGCGCACCCGTTTTCTGGACCTGATCTACCATGCCGTAACCGATCCGCGCAGCCGTGTGCGTGTGGTCGTGACCCTGCGCGCGGATTTCTACGATCGCCCACTGCACTATCCGCAGTTTGGTGAGCTGCTGCGCCAGCGCATGGAAACCGTGCTGCCGCTCTCGGCGGAGGAACTGGAAGCGGCGATTGTCAAACCGGCAGCGCGGGTGGGGGTGTTGTTCGAGGACGGCCTCGTGCCGACCATCACGGCGGAGGCCAACTACCAGCCGGGGGCCCTGCCACTGCTACAGTACGCCTTGACCGAGTTGTTCGAACGCCGCAGCGGGCGCACCCTCACCCATCAGGCGTTTCATGACATCGGCGGGGCGACCGGCGCGCTCGCCCAGCGGGCTGAGGAGCTATTTCGCGAGCAGGATGACACCAGCAAAGAGACGATCCGGCAGATGTTCCTGCGGCTGGTGACCTTAGGTGAAGGCACACAGGACACCCGGCGGCGCGTTCACCTCTCGGAACTGCGCGCCATCACCGGCAGCCCGGACGTGATGGACGAGGTGATCGACACGTTTGCAGCCTACCGGTTGTTATCACTTGACCACGACCCGCTGACCCGCAGTCCGACAGTGGAAGTGGCGCATGAGGCGCTCTTGCAGGAATGGGAACGGCTGCGGGAGTGGCTCAACACCAGCCGCGCCGATGTCCGCTTGCAGCGCCAGCTTTCCACCAACGCCGCCGAGTGGGACCGCGCCCAGCATGACCTGAGTTACCTGCTGCGCGGCTCGCGGCTGAAGCAGTACGAGCGCTGGTCGACCGAAACCGAGCTGGCGCTCACCCCTGATGAACGAGCCTATCTCGACGCCAGCATCGACGAACACGATCATCAGGCGCACCTCGAACGCGAGCGACAGGCCCGTGAAGCGCGGCTGGAGCGTCGCGCCCAACGTGTGTTGCAGGGGCTGGTCGGCGTCTTCTTGCTGGCTGCGGTGATCAGTGGAGGGCTTGCCATTTTTGCTTTTGGCGAACGGACAACGGCTCAACAGCAGCGTGACCGGGCGCTGCGTCAGGCTGCGGTCAACCGTAGTCTAGTGCTGGCCAATGAGGCTGAGACGGCGGCGGCCAACGGCAAATCCGATCTGGGCGTGCTGCTAGCGCTGGAAGCGGTGGACATGGACGATCCCCCAGCCAATGCCGTGCGATCCCTGGAGGCGGTTGCGTTCGCCCTGGGCCGACGCGATATCTTACGTGAGCAAGGGAACGATGTCAGAGCCGTCGCGGTCAGCCCTGACTCGCGACTGGCCCTGTCCGGGAGTTGCGCACACCTGGCGGATGACACCTGTATCGAAAGTGAGTTGATTCTGTGGGATGTCGACAGTGCAACCGAACTTCAGCGCTACCCGGGGCCTGCCGCCTGGGTATACGATGTGGCATTTCATCCCGATGGCCAGACGGCGATAGCCGCCTATGATGACGGCTCAATCATTCGATGGGATGTGCAAACCCGGCAGCGCATTCGTACGTATGAAGGCCATAATGGAGCTGTGAACAGTATCAGCATTAGCCCGGATGGGCGTTTCATGGCATCCGGTGGCGCTGACGCTTTTGTGCTCCTATGGGATGTCGAATCAGGTGCTATTCTCCACCGGTTTGACGATCATACTGCTGCCGTGAATCGGGTTGCTTTCAGCCCGGACGGCCAGTTACTCGCGGCAGGATCGCAGGACACGCTGATCATGGTCTGGGATACAGCCACCTTTGAACGCGTGCAACGCCTGGAGGGACACAGCACTGTCATTACTGCGATGGCGTTTCGCGTGGGACGCACAGGTACGAACACAACGTTGATCTCCGCCGCAATGTCCGATCTGCGCGATTGGGATCTCGACACGGGTGCCACACTCCGCAGTTACCAGATGCCCTGTGCAGGTTATGCCCTGGCGATAACACCTGACGGAAATACGTTGGCAGTGTCGAGCTGTGCAGCAACCGCCCTTTATGACCTCGAAAACTGGCAGTTCAATCAGTCCGAATCTGAGACCGCTTCAGATGTCATAGCCCTGACCATCAGCCCGGATGGTCGTTTTCTGCTCGAAGGTCAATTCGGCGGCCCACTGCAGTTGAGCAATATGCCGGACACCGGGGAAATTCACCGCTTCGAAGCCGACGTGCCACTGATGGCATCAAGTCTCAGTCCCGACGGTCGTTATCTGCTCACCGGTGCCTATACAGGGGGTGTCGCCATTCTGTGGGACACGCAAACCGGTCAGGAGGTGAGGCGGTTTGAAAATCTGGCGGATTCAGTGGTAGTGGTGGGTTTCAGCCCGGATGGCCAGCAGGCAATCCTTGGCTCCACGGACTGGTGGGGCGTGACCAAAGACAGGCAGTTGGTGCTGGTCGACGTGCAAACGGGTGACGTCATACATCGCCTCGAAGGACACGAATTCGGCGCACGGACCCATGCTTTCAGCCCCGATGGACGCTTGCTGCTGACAGGAGGGCTTATGTTTGGGGCTGGCTGGAATGATCATGAACCGGGCGATTTTGGCGATCTCATTCTGTGGGACGCCCACACCGGTGAGCTCATCCGGCGCTTTGACGACACGATGGGGATCTATGATATTGCATTCAGCGCGGACGGACAGCGGGCCTTCACAGCAAACCTAGGGCCAGACCTCACCACCGTCTGGGACGTTTCGACGGGTGAGGAAATCGGCGCGTTTCCTGGGTTCTGCGCGGTTATCCTGGGGTATGAAGACAACACGCTGCTCGCTGATATGAACCTCATCGACCTCGGTACGAGTGACGTCATACGACGTTTTGTCGGGGACTACCATGGCGGCGTCATGGCCATGGATATCAGTGTGGGCGGACGATATATGATATCGGGCAACACCAACGGTGAGCTCATTCTATGGGACTATGCCACAGGTAAGATGATCCGGCGGTTCCCAGGCTACACGACCACAATTTGGAATGCGTTTTTCAGCCCGGATGGCCAGACTGCGTATTCATCGGCCTATGTCGGTCCCGTCCGGCAGTGGCGGATTGCCGATTGGCCTCTGGAGGAGTTACTCGCGTGGGTTCATACCAACCGCCACATTCGTGACTTCACCTGCGAGGAACGGACTCAGTACGGCATCGAGCCGCTGTGCGAATGAAGCGAGGGGCGTGTCGACGTCGGCACGCCTGTCTGGAAACTACCGAGTTGTTATTTTGCGCCGTCCATGCACAAGCTGATGCACTCGCTGGTACGAAATGTCGAACTCGCGCGCCAGTTCCGCCTGCGAGACGCCCGCAGCATATCGCGCGCGGATGAGGGCATCGCGTTGTGCAACGGTCAGGAGAGAGTCATGCTGCGGTCTCTTGTCGTACACTATTTTAACACCAAAAAGACCACCCATCACCGGCACGTGCTCCCGATGACCTGTCACCCACGGGTGTGCGGAGCACTGCGTTTTCGAGAGACTACGTTTCAGATGGAAATCTCACACCGCTACACCATCCGCTCAGGACATCCCTCGCTGATAACACGCATCTGATTGGATCGTGACACGTGTTAATGGTTCGGCGCGGCGGTTCATGATACTATGAAATTATCGGAAACCGGGTCACGGAGGGGGGTGGGCAGAACCTCGCCCGGCACAACCCTATGCAAGCTCTACGGTCGTTCGTTAGCAGGTGGACTCTGTGGTACGTCACCGCGGTTAGTTGGTTTGCCGTGGCACTCGGCCTACTGGCGTTTGCCGCCCCTTCTCCAGCTGCGGATACTGTCATATACATTCAAGTGATACTAGCTGATCAGGCTGGTTGGCTCTTGTTTCTCCTTCCACTCACCAGCTTGACGATCGGCGCAGGGCTATTGTTTTTCAAATCCAAACGAGCGATGCGCACCGTCGGGTTATTCGTGGGAACAGTCAGCGTCGCGATCTTCTTCCTGGCACTGCTTGCGCCAACTGTCGGGCACAACAGCCAATTGGTGCATGTAGATCGCGTGCGCGCTGGCGGGCACGTGTACAATTTGGCCTACAAACATGATACCGGCTCGGTCGTCACTCTACCCCGAGAGTATAGTCTGTATGAATGCGACCCGTTTGGGATACGGTGTGACGTGTTGTTCCGGTATGCTGAACCAGCCACCACCATCTCGCTCACCGTCGATCACGGCAAGGTTGTGGTTACGGCGAACAACAGGGTGGTCTACACATTCCCGCCAACTTGATCGAGGGCTGTTCAATTTTGAAGACCCTGTCAATTCACTAGACAGAGAAAGACAAGCTTTCGTGCGCTTACCCAATCAACCTGAGCAGGCCTTGTATGAACAAAACGGGGAGGCTCGCGAACGGCCAGGAGACGAGGTACTTGAATGGAACCAATCTCTTTTGTATGGTCGCCGCCAACGTTCTCGGTCAATGATCGTGTGCGCGTGGTCGTCAAGCCAGATACCAGTGGTCCTTGGTCGCGGTACCACGACCACGTTGCGACAATAACAGATATCAAAGGCCTGTTTTCTGGGATGGTGGATGCTGAGGCAAGCGTGTCTGACGTGAGTTTGATATGGCACTACATATTGGTACTCGATGACGGCACTGAGCGGGTGGTGGATGACAGTATGTATGCCGTCAGCTTGGAGTATGTGTATGGCAATGAATAACTGCGGAAGG
>CAYMTN010000167.1:0-12294 GCA_964393335.1 uncultured Anaerolineaceae bacterium | reverse complement strand
GAGGCTCAACGCTGGCTTCGAGGCGATCAATTCGACGCCGTGATGAATTACATCCAGACACGCGCCGCGATTGCGTTTTTCGGCGCACGGTCGGTCGCGCCGCTGTGGCCCGGCGGCGGGTACCCGCCGCTGAATCCGTTGGCGGCGCAGGAATTCGCCCAAACGGTTGAAGCGATGCTGGCCCTGTATGATTGGGAAATCACTATGGCGCAGATGAATCTGCTGAGCAGCCATGATACGCCGCGTTTTGTCAACATGGTGCAGGGCGATAAGTCGGCGCTGAAACTCGCCATGCTGTTTCAGATGACGATGCCGGGTGTGCCGACCGTGTATTATGGCGATGAGATCGGGTTGTCCGGGGGTTACGATCCGGGTTCGCGTGGCGCGATGCCCTGGGACCGTGCCCGGTGGGATATGGACCTGTTTGAGTTTGTGCGCGCCACTATCCGGCTGCGCAAGGCATACCCGGCGCTGCGGCGCGGTACCTATCGCACGCTGTTAGCCGAAGGCGAGTTGTATGCCTTCGAGCGCGCATCCGGCGGGGAACGGTTGGTCGTTGCGTTTAACACGGCGGGCGGCCCTATGACGCTGATGATGCCCATCGATCATGGCGGCAGCGCACGTATTGTGTTTGGCGATGCGCAGGCCGCGCTGGCGGACGGTACGCTGAAGGTCACGACCCTGCCGCGCAGCGGAGTTGTGATCATGCTTGACTGATATCACAGCACCAATCATGAACGGATCGTACTGTGTCGTTATCATGCCTGATGCGACACCCATAACTATTCTGACATCGAGAAAACAAACATGGTAGCTCAACAAATACTGGTGCACCGCGCACAACCTCGTGATAGGGTGCAAGTTACATTTCCGGATGACGTGATTCTTGAGGGGCCGATCGGCACGACCCTGGAGACATTCGTCAAAGCCTATGAAAACGAGCAATCCCAGCATGGGGCGCTTATCGTCGGCGCCGTGGTGGACGGTTCATTACGTGAATTGACTATGCCGGTGACGCGTGACGTCAGCGTCACACTGGTACGCACCGACAGCGGCGACGGTGGGCGCATTTACCGGCGATCGCTGGCCTTTCTGCTGACGGTAGCGGCTGCCGAGTTGTTCCCTGCCACGCAGGTCATGATCGACTACGCGCTGCCCAGCGGCGCATTTTTCTGCAAGGTGCGCGGGCGCGAGCCGTTCTCTGAAGATGAGTTGGCCGCCATCAAACGGCGGATGCGCGAAATTGTGGAAACGGGAGAGCCGATCACACGCCATCAAATCCCGCTGGATGAGGCGATCCGTCTTTTCGACGATTGCGGTGATGATGACAAAGTCCGCCTGCTGGAATTTCGCCACAAAGACTACCTGACGATCTACAAGCTGCGCGGTGAGATCGATTATTTCTACGGGTACATGGTGCCGGATACAGGCTACCTGACATTGTTTGAACTGCTGCCCGAAGCGGACGGATTTGTGCTGCAATATCCACGCCGCGAAAGCTCGAATATCATCCGGCCTTATATCCAGTCGCCGCAGCTGACGGCGGTCTTCCAGCGCACGGAAGAGTGGTTGAGCCTGCTAGGTATCGAGGATATCGGCAACCTGAATCAGGCGATCCGGGATGGTCACGCCCGCGAGCTGGTGCTGGTCAATGAGGCGCTGCACGAGCAGCACGTCGCGCAGATTGCCTGGCAAATATCAGAGCGGCATCGCTCCGGGCTGCGGCTGGTTCTGATTGCCGGTCCGTCGTCGTCTGGTAAGACGACATTCTCAAAGCGGCTGGCGATCCAGTTGATGGCGCATGGCCTCAAACCATATACGCTGGAAATGGACCGGTATTTTGTCGAGCGCGAACAGACGCCGCGCGATGAAAACGGCGAATTCGATTTCGAGGCGCTGGAAGCCGTCGACCTGCCGCTGTTTAACGACCAACTTCTAGCCTTGACGACCGGCAAACCCGTACACATCCCGCATTTTAACTTTGTGACCGGCCTGCGCGCCCCTGAAGACGAGGAAGTCCAGCTTTCTGCCGACCACATATTGATCGTGGAGGGGATACACGGCCTGAACCCGAACCTAGTCCCGGCGATCCCGACCGAGCGCACTTTCCGCGTGTACGTGTCCGCCCTGACTCAGCTCAATATTGACCGGCACAATCGCGTGCCGACGACCGATGTGCGCCTGATCCGGCGAATCGTGCGGGACGCGACATTCCGGGGCTATTCGGCCATCGATACACTCTCCCGGTGGGAAAGCGTGCGGCGCGGCGAAAAACGAAATATCTTCCCGTACCAGGAAAATGCCGACGTGATGTTCAACTCGGCGCTGTTGTACGAGCTGGCCGTGCTGCGTCCACTGGCGGAACCGCTGCTGCTCCAGATCGAACCGCGCCAGCCGCATTACATCGAGGCGCGGCGGCTGCTGTCGATTCTGGGTTGGCTGATGACGATGGACCCCGAACTGGTGCCGGATAACTCGCTGCTGCGCGAGTTTGTCGGCGGGTCGATTCTGCGGGGTTACATGCCGGGCATGAACTAACATCTATCCAATTATGAGATGGCAGGTGAACGGGTGGAATTGTCAAGTAAGCTGCTGAGCCAGTATGAGGCTGTGCGCCGCCAGGAGCACGAACAGATCACGGCGCTGCTGGAAACCCTGGGCCGTGTGGATGGCCTGCCGGAAAGTCAGATGGAACAGGTGCGTGATGCGCTGTTCCACACCAACCACCCGTTCTTGATGGTGATGGTCGGGCCATTTGGCTCTGGCAAATCCAGCATCATCAATGCGCTGCTCGGCCAGGAAGTGATGGAAGTCGGGCCGATCCCGACGACGGATCATATCGTGATCTTGCGGCGTGGGAGCGAGGTCCAGCGCACGCGGGCGGGCGACGTAGAGACTGTTTTTCACCCCAGCGCGCTGCTCGAAAACCTGAGTCTGGTCGATACGCCGGGCCTGGAGTCGGTCTTCCGCACGCATGATGAGGTCACGCGCCGTTTTTTGCACCGCGCGGACGTGGTCGTATTGGTGATGATTGCCACCCAGGTGCTGACAGCCAGCAATCTTGAATACTTGCAGGAACTCAAGGTCTTTGGCAAGCGCGTGATTGTCGCCGTCAACCAGATGGATGTGCTCGAACCGGAAGAACGCGATCAGGTGCGCGATTTTGTGCTGGAACAGTGCCGCCTGCATCTGGGCGTCGAGCCGAGAATCTGGCTGGTATCGGCCCGGCAGGCGCTCGCGGCGCAGCAAGAAACACCGCGTGACGAGATCGCCTGGGATGAGAGCGGTTTTGCCGACATCGAGGCGTATATCAGGGAGACGCTGAGTGACGTCGAGCGCTTCCGGCAGAAACTGGAAACGCCGGTTCAAATCTGCCAGAATGTAACCGGGTCGGCGTTGATGCTGGTGCATGACCGGCAGGCTGCGCTGGACCAACACCGTAAAACGGTCGAAAACATCGAAGCGCAGATCGAACAGGGACGGCGCGAACAGCAAAAAACGGTCGATGATGCGCTGGAATCCATCGGCCATACCTGGGACGAGGCCGCCGCGCGTGGCAGCGAGGCGATTGGCGAGCTGTTCCAGTTTTCGCGCGGGCTCGGGCTGTTTTTTGGCGGTTTGGGTGAGATCATAGGGCTGGGGCGGCTGGTCCGGCGTTTTCGCGGGCGGACACGGGCCGAAACGGCTTTTGAAGATCACAAAGCCCGCGAGACGCTGCAAGAGATTCATAAGGCGGGCGAAAAGCTGGGGCCGCGCCTGGAAGGGCGCGACTTGCAGGACATTGACGATCTGGTGGATTATACGCGGCAGGCTGTGCAGGCGCTGCCCCCGGCATTATCCGACAAAATGATCGGCAAAATTCAGTCCCCGCTGCATTATGAGCGCAGCTTTTTGCGCAAAGTCAGCGGGCCGCTGGATGATATCGTCCGCGAGGCCGAACGGTTCGAAACGAGTCACCTGGATCGCACACTGCGCAACTGGCTGATCATCCTGGCGCTGTGGGAAATCTTGACGCTGTGCCTTGTTCTGGCGGTGGCGGGCGGGGCATTCACCACGACCGCGCCGGATATCGGCACGCTGCTGCTCGTATTTGCGGTTGGCATCGGGTTTGTGTTGTTAGGGCTGGCCCTGGTGCCGCTGCGCGGGTGGTTTTTGCGCAAGAACTACGAGCGCCGGTTGCGGCGCAGCCGGGACGCATACCTGGAAACCCTGCGCCGCGCGACGGATGAGGTGATCGCGCATGGCGTGCAGCTTCGCCGGGACGCGACCGCGCCATTTACGCGCCTGATCATTTCTCAAACCGGGCTGTTGGAAGGGCTGCGCAGCACATTGGGCGATCACCAACAGGCGTTGATCCGGATTCAGGGTGGGTTAGCCGATCTGGAACGCAGCAAGCGTAAACCGGACCACATGGTGGAGGATGTAGAGGATTCATGACAAACATCGTGTTGGAAGGCCCTATCGCTCAAGCGCGTGAGCGCGAGGTACGGCTGCTGCACGAAGTAGCCGATCTGGTGGGGCAGGTAAGTGATGAAAACAACGCGGAAGACAAAAAACGCTTGCAGCAGAATGCCGCCGATCTGCAAGAGATGTTTTTTCTGGTCGTCGTCGTCGGCGAGTTCAATGCAGGCAAATCGACGTTCGTAAACGCGCTGATTGGCGACGATCTGCTGCCGATGGGCATTACGCCGACCACCGATGCGATTGAGTTGATTCGCTGGTCGAACAAACGGCGGCATGATTTCGCATGGCGAGAACCGGGGGTCGTGCGGGAATGGCTGCACCCCAATACCGGCGGGCCAGGTGTCGTGATCGTCGATACGCCAGGGACCGGGTCCGTCTTCCGCAAACACGAGCGCATCGCGAAAAACTTCCTCAGCCGCAGCGATCTCGTGATTTTCGTGCTCTCGGCCAAACGTGCCCTGGCCGAAACGGAGCGTCTTTACCTGGAACTGGCCCGCGATTATGGCAAGAAGATCGTGGTCGTGATCAACCAGGCTGATCTGTTGCAGCGCCACGAGCGCAAGGAGGTTGAAGCATTTGTCCGCCAGCAGATCGACGAACTGCTCGATCTGCACCCTGAGATTTTTGTGGTGTCGGCCAAGCAGGCGCTGAAGGGTAAAGGCACGGGCGGGGGACTGTTTTCCGGTTCGTCCGATGATCCGGGCGACATGAACCCCGTGCGCGATTACTTGCGGTCCATCTTTGAAAAAGTGCCTCCGGCAAAACAGAAGCTCTACGTGCAGCTTGACCTAGTTGACAGCGTGGCACGCCGCTATATCGACGTGTTAGACACCCAGATCGCGCTGATCACCAGCGATACAGCCCTGGCCGAAAGCCTGCGCCAGGAACTTGATAAACAGGCCGGATCACTCGATGAATACCTGGCAGCGGCACGGCGCGAACTGGATCGGATATTTGATGAGCTGAGCCAGCGCGGGCACCAGTTCATCAGCCAGAATCTGACCATTCAACGGGCCACGCATACGCTCGACCGCGAAGCGATGCGCCAGGAGTTTGAAAAACAGGTAGTCGGCAACGCGCTGGAACAGATCACGGCGGTGTCGGAGCAGTACGTGAACGCGGTGGTCGACAACAGCCGCCGCTATTGGCGCAGCATCCTGGATCGGCTGACCGAGCTGGAAACCCGGCTGCGCCAGGAAGCAGGCGCGGTAGATTCGACCGGGTATGCCGAGCAGCGTGTTGCGCTGCAAGAAGCGATATCAATTGCCGACGCTGAGTTGAAATCATACACGGAGAACAGCCTCGCGGAGAACCTGCGCAGCACATTTCGCAGTAACCTGCTGGGTTTTTCGACCGGGTTCACGGCAGCGCTGGGTGGCATCCTCGCCGTGCTGCTCGGCCTGGCTGCCAAGGGGGCCGTTACGGCGGCGGCCAGCACCGTAGTGGCGACCTTTGTGGTTGGCCCAGCGCTGTTGGTTGGCGGCGGCGCAGCGGCGATGCTCTATTGGCGCAAAATCAAGCGGGACGCCAACGCCGAGCTTGAGGCACGTTTGGAGACGCTGCAAAGGAGTTACCATGATGCGATGATCGATCTGACGGCACGCGAGCGTACCCGCCTGGTGCAGTACGGCCAGCAGATTCTCGCGCCGGTCTTCAGCCAGCTTACCGTGCTGCGCGACCGCTACCAGGCGCAAGAAACGGCCCTGCAAGAAAAAACAGAGCAGTCCAGGCAGTTGCGCGGCGAGATCGACGCGATTGAGATCATCAGCGAAGAGTGAGCGGTCAGCCGAAGTGAATAACCTCGAAGGTGTGGTCAACGATCTCCACGTCGGGCCGGTTGCGTTCGATCCAGCGCAGGATTGACTCGAGGACGGACTCGCCGTGTCCGGCGCTGGTGCTCACGATCGCTACGCCAAGCGCCGCCGATTGCCATACGTCATGCAGGTCGACCTCGGCGCAGGCGACGTTAAACGTTTTGTGCACGCGCGCGATCACAGTCTTCAGGATGCCGCGCTTTTCTTTCAGCGAGGCAACACCGGGCAAATGCAGGTCCAGGGTGGCGACAATCACGACCATCGTTATAAATGTGTCTCGTCTCCGGCATCCCTAAGCTGGTCAACCACGCGCCGCACGTCTTCGGACCGGTCGCGGTGACAGACCAGCAGCACGTCATCCGTATCCACGATGACGATGTCCTCCAGGCCAATCGTCACGACGCGGCGGTCGCTGACGATCAGCGTGCCCCTGGTATCGATCTGGATATGATCATGTCTGCGCCCGCGTATGACGTTGCCGTTTCCGTCGCTTTCCAGCACGCCTAACAGCGACTTCCAACTGCCGATGTCGCTCCATCCCATATCGACCGGGATCACGGCCATGCGTTCGGCCCCCTCCATGACCGCGTAATCGATTGAGAGCCGGGGCATCTGCGGCCACGCCTGTTGCAGGACAGCTTCATAGTCATGACAGCCTATCGCCGCTTTGATGGTTTGCAGCAGTGCGAACATCTCCGGCTGTTGGCGCGCGTACTCAGCGAGCAGTTGATCAACCTGAAAAATGAACATGCCGCTGTTCCAGCTATACAGCCCGCTCGTCAGGAACTCGATAGCCGTCTCCAGGCCGGGTTTTTCGGTGAACTGGGCGGCGTGATACACCTGGAACTCGCCAGACTTGACCAATGGATCGCCACGTTTGATGTAACCATAACCGGTGGACGGGAATGACGGGGTGATGCCGAGCGTGACGATGCGGTTATCTGATGCGACTTCGGCCCCTGCCGCCAGCACGCGCCGGAACTTGGCCTTGTCGGCAATATGCTGGTCAGCAGTCAGCACGGCAATGACTGCATCCGGGTCACGCCGTTGGATGTGAATGATTCCCAGGCCGACCGCCGGGCCGGTGTTGCGTCCGAACGGCTCGACGATGAAATTCGCGGCGGGCACTTGCGGCGCGCTGTGGCGCAGTGCTTCGACCTGGTCCGCTCCCGTGATGATATAAATCCGGTCTGCGGGGAGCAGCGGCTCCAGGCGTTCGACCGAAATCTGAAACATGGTGTGATCTTCGATCAGCGCCAGCATCTGCTTGGGGCGATTCTGGCGGCTGAGCGGCCACAGGCGCGTGCCGCCGCCGCCCGCCATGATCAATGCGTAAAGATTATTCATAGGGCGTATGCTCTTTGTACGTTACATCAGCGAAAAGCGCTGGTTTCGACCGGCAGCGTATCACCATCGTCAATCCAGGCGGACCAGGCTGCCGCCACGTGCCAGCGTGTAATACATGCCCTCCCAACGCCGCACCAGCCCTTTGAGTTCCATCAGAGACAGCGTGCTGCTGACCTGCACAATCGGCAGGCCGGATAGCTGGCACAACTCGTCGATATGCCTGGGTTCGTCGTCCAGGCAGCGGGCCAGCGCGGCTTCATCCGGGTTTGCGGGCGCTACTTCGCGTACCTGCGTGCGGATTTCGACCGCCGCGCGGCTCAGGTTGAGTTCGTCCAGAATATCTTCCGCGCCGATGACGAGGGTGGCCCCATTTTGAATCAGCCGGTTGCTTCCCTGGCTGGATTTCGCCGTGATGTTACCCGGCACGGCGAACACATCGCGGCCCTGGTCGGCGGCGCTGTCAGCGGTGAGCAGCGCGCCGCTGTTCGCTGGCGCTTCGACCACCACGACGCCGAGGGCCAGCCCGCTGATGGTGCGATTTCGCACCGGAAAGTTTTTTCCTTCGGGCGGTGTACCGGGGGGGAACTCGGTGATCAGCGCGCCGTTTTCCATGATCGCAGCCGCCAGGTGGCGATGCTCCGGCGGGTAGATCGTGTCGATGCCGCAGCCCAACACGGCCAGTGTCCGCCCGCCCGCATCCAGCGCGGCCTTGTGCGCGGCGGCGTCGATGCCCAGCGCCAACCCGCTGACAATCGTGATTCCGGCGCTGATCAATCCCGTGACGAGTTGGGATGTCACTTCACGCCCGTAGACGGTGGCCCGGCGCGTGCCAACAAAGGCCACCGCCCATTGATCGGCATCCAGCACGGTGCCCTTCACGTACAAAACAGGCGGCGAATCGGGCAGTTCGCTCAACAGAGCGGGGAAATCTGGATCGTCCAGGGTGAGTACGGTTGCACCCAGCGCATCCACGTCATCTTGTAGTTTGTCCAGGTTGATCGCCGGGCGGGCCTGCGAAAAATTGTTCAGTGAGCGGCTGTCCAGCCCGGCAGCCGCTAACTCGGCGGGTGATGCGTGCCAGGCTGTTTCAAGATCGCCAAAATGACGGCGCAGCGCGCGCAGCCGCACCGGGCCGATACCCTTGACAACGTTGAATCCTAACCAGTATTTGCGTGCGCTCATAACGAGTTCGTGCCCTCACCCCAGGAGCTTCAGCATAGCAAGGGCAACAGTGCCTGTCAAGCTGCGTCCAGTGACCGCCGGGCAATCGTCAGTGTCTGCCGGTAAGATTGCGCTTAATCGTCTACCAGCCCTTCCAGCAGGGTGACGGTCATGATCCCGGCTTCGATGTCGATGTCCAACACGCAGTCATCAATGAACGGCAGCAGGATTTCGCCGCGCGGCCCGTGTACGAGGAAGACATCGTTTGCACCCGTTTCGAGAATCTCGGTCACTGTGCCGATCGGTTCGCCATCTTCTGTTTGTACGGCCAGGCCAATAGCCTGGAACAGGTAAAATTCGCCGTCTTCGAGCGGGATGGCGTCTTCGAGCGGAATCATCACGTAGCGCTCGCGTAGCAAGTCCGCACCGGCGCGGTCCGACACACCGGAAACCTGCAAAATCAGGTATTGTTTGTGAGTGCGCACACGGGTGATTTCGTAGTTGGTCGCCGACGCCGGCTCAGCGGGATCAGGCCCGATGGCGACGATCATGCCGGGCACAATGCGCTCCGGATAGGCGGTCATGACTTCGATACGCAGCTCGCCGCGCACGCCATGCGGGCGCAATACACGACCTAACAGCAGGAACGGCGGCTGTTTTGAGGGGGGGTGTGCAGATGCCATTGTGGTCAAAAACGCGGCTAGACGATCTCAAGTGTGATGCGTTTGCCCTGTTTGGCAGCCAGCACCCGCACCAGTACGCGCATGGCGTTCGCCACGCGGCCATTTTTGCCGATCACGCGTCCCATGTCTTCCTGGGCAACGGTCAGTTCCAGGATAACAGCCTGACCGCTCGGAACCTCGGTGACGCGCACCTGTGACGGATCATCTACCAACGATTTGGCGATATATTCAACCAATTCTTTCATCGTGACTTCCCAGTGTGTAGGCCAGCATGTGCCGGTCGTTGCAAGCTCAAATGCGGACAGCGCACCAGTCGATGCCGTCCGCATTTGGGGTCACAAGGTTACGCCACATGCTCGCGGCTGCAATGCTACTCGGCGGTGTCGGACGCTTCTGCTTCTTCCGCTTCTTCGGTTGTTTCTGCTTCAGCGGCTTCCACGTCAGGTTCGGTTTCTTCTTCAGGCTCGTCAGGCTCGGCGATCTCAACGACCTCGTCGAGTTCTTCAGGTTCGGCGGCTTCGTCAGCTTCGAGGACGTCTTCCACCAGGACGGCAGCCTCAGCCGCCGCAGCCTTCGCCGCCGCTTTGGCAGCCTTGCTCTGGCTGGTGTAGCGCGTCTTCGGGCTGACCGGCCCGCGTTCCTCTGCTTCTTTCTCGGCTTCGGCAACCAGCACGTCGACTGATTCGCCCTGGCGCATCCGCTCGTAGCGGGCCAGTGTGCCAAGCTTATCCAGGATGCGGTTTACCGCTTCGCTGGGCTGCGCGCCAACGCTCAGCCAATGCAGCGCCCGGTCTTCTTTGAGCGCCATCGTGGCTGGCTGCGTACGCGGGTTGTAGAAACCAATCACTTCAATGTAGCGACCATCACGCGGGCTGCGTGAATCGGCTACGACGACACGATAGCTAGGTTGTTTTTTGCGCCCAACGCGGCGCAAACGAATTCGAACCATGTGTTGATCACCTATCCCCTTCTTTGATGGCGATTGTTGTGTTATACGGTTGTGCGCTGCTGCGTATTACTAGAGGGGTTTGGCAGGGAAGGGTCTGCCGGACGAACCGCAGCAACCTGGGACATTATACCGGGCCCTGTCTTACTTGAACAGACCAGGTATTTTGGGCACGCGCCCTTTCCCGATCATTTTCATCATACGCTGCATCTCACGGAACTGTTTGAGCAGCGCGTTGATGTCCTGTACACTGGTGCCGCTACCGGCGGCGACGCGCCGTTTGCGGCTGGCATTCAACAGCTTGGGATTCCGCCGTTCGATGGGCGTCATCGAATAGATGATCGCTTCGACCTTTTTTAGCTGGTGCTGGGCGTCTTCGTTGTTGATATCCAACTGCTGCCGCAGCCGACCCATGCCGGGCATCATATCCAAAATCTGCCCGATGCTGCCCAAACGTTTGACCTGCTGGAGCTGCTTCAAAAAGTCTTCCAGCGTGAACTGGTTTTTCAGCAGTTTCCTTTGGAGTTCTTCGGCTTCTTTATCGTCAAAAGCCTGCTCAGCGCGTTCGATCAGTGTCAGCATGTCGCCCATGCCGAGGATGCGCGATGCCAGCCGGTCGGGGTGGAAAATTTCCAGCGTGTCGGCGTTGATCTTCTCGCCGGTGGTCAAATACTTGATCGGCACGCCCGTCACGGCACGCATCGAAATCGCCGCGCCGCCGCGTGCGTCACCATCGACCTTGGTCAGAATCAGGCCAGTCAGCCCGACACGCTCATTGAAGCCTTCGGCAATCCGCACGGCTTCCTGGCCGGTCATCGAGTCGGCTACCAGCAGAATCTCGGCGGGTTGGGTGCGTTCCCGGATCGCTTCGAGTTCGTGCATCATGCTGTCATCGATTTGAAGGCGTCCGGCTGTGTCAAGGATCACGACCATTGCGTCGGCAGCAGCGGCGGCAGCTACGCCGCGCGCGCAGATATCCGGCGGGGCGGCCTGGGTGCCTTCTTCATAGACCGGGATGTTGAGCTGCTTGCCGAGCGTAACCAACTGGTCAACCGCTGCCGGGCGGTAGGTATCACCGGCCACCAGGTAGGGTCGCCGTCCGTCGTGGCGCAGCGTCAAGGCGAGTTTGGCGGCGGTAGTTGTTTTGCCGGAGCCTTGCAGGCCGACGAGCATGATCACGCGCGGGCTGGGGCCGCTCAAATTCAGGCGTCCTGGCTGCCCCAGCGTTTCGATCAGTTCTTCGTGAACGATCTTGATAATCTGCTGGGACGGCTTCAGGCTTTTCTGAACTTCAGCGCCAATGGCCCGTTCTTTGACACGGTTGATAAAGTCTTTGGCGACCTTCAGGTTGACATCTGCTTCAAGCAGCGCCATACGCACTTCGCGCATCGCGCCGTTTACGTCATCCTCGGTCAGCTTGCCTTTGCGGCCAAGCTGCTCAAAGACATTTTGAAGACGATCACTGAGACTTTCAAACATATTCACTGGCCCAAAACTAGGTCTACATGCCGCACGAATTGTAAAGGATGACCCTTCACCCGTCAAGCCGTAGTCAAAGGGTTACGGGGGGTCCGGCTGCAGCATGGTCCGACCGTGTTGCACACTGCTCGATGGAGGCCGGATGTCGCATTCGGGGGGTTGGTTATGAGCCAATCGTTCGGGTATGTTCGAAAGTGTCCCGCCGGAAGACGTGCTCGCGTTGCTGGGCCTATGACCGGACGACGCGGCGGCGCGGTCCGGCTTGCGCTGGATTTCGCCGGGGCGTCAACCAGGCAGTGGAGCGTCGGTTTCAGCCAGTTCGGCCAGGAACCAGCGCTCGGCTTCGCTCAGGTCGGCGGTCAGCAGCAGGTCGGGGCGGCGCTGCCAGGTGCGCCGGATG
>CAYMTN010000166.1:0-12355 GCA_964393335.1 uncultured Anaerolineaceae bacterium | reverse complement strand
TCACGGTCGTGACGCGCAAAGCCTACGGCGGCGCGTACTGCGTCATGAACAGCAAGCACATTCGCAGCGATCTGAACCTGGCGTGGCCGACTGCCGAACTCGCGGTGATGGGGCCGGACGGCGCGGTGAACATCATTTTCCGCCGCGAGCTGTCCGAGGCCGACGATCCGGTAGCACGCAAAGCCGAGCTGGTGCAGGATTACCGCGACCGGTTCGCCAACCCTTACGTGGCGGCGGCGCGCGGATACGTGGATGACGTGATCGTGCCATCGGAGACGCGCCCGCGCCTGATCAACGCGCTGGCGATGCTGCAAAACAAGCGCGACGAGAATCCGCCCAAAAAACACGGGAATATCCCGCTGTAAGCGAAGGTGATTGAGGAGACGCGTGTGAAAAACTTACCATTGTTCGGGTCACAGGTGACGATTGATGATCACTTTGATCCGCAGTCGGATAGAGTTCTTTACCAGGGAGATGTGAACGTTTTTCTGTCTACACTGCCCGATGAAACAATGAGTTTGATCGTCACGTCTCCACCGTACAACCTGGGTAAAGAGTATGAAGACCGTGTTTCCATCGAAGCGTACCTGGAAACTCAGGCCGGAACCATTGCCGAGTTATGCCGCGTGCTCAAACCGGACGGCAGTCTGTGCTGGCAGGTCGGAAATTTCGTTGAGGATGGCGAAGTATTCCCGCTCGATATTCTCTACTATCCGATTTTCAAGCGGCACGGGTTGTTCTTACGGAATCGCATCATCTGGCATTTTGGTCACGGGCTGCACACAAAAAAGCGTTTCTCCGGACGGTATGAGACGATTCTCTGGTTTACAAAAAGTGACGCGTATGTGTTCAATCTCGACCCGGTGCGGGTACCGGCCAAATACCCGGGAAAACGTCACTATAAGGGGCCGAACAAAGGGGAATTTTCGGGGAATCCGAAGGGAAAAAATCCTTCGGACGTCTGGGAGATTGTGTTGCAGGACTGGGAAGAGTGTTTTTGGGATATTCCCAATGTGAAATCGAATCATCCTGAAAAGACGATTCACCCGTGTCAGTATCCGGTTGAGCTGGTCGAACGCTGCGTATTGGCGCTCACCAACGAAGGTGATTGGGTATTTGACCCCTATGCTGGCGTTGGGTCCGCTTTGATCGCG
Source organism: uncultured Anaerolineaceae bacterium (assembly GCA_964393335.1). Classification (GTDB taxonomy): domain Bacteria; phylum Chloroflexota; class Anaerolineae; order Aggregatilineales; family Aggregatilineaceae; genus CAYMTN01. The sequence goes on along the minus strand of CAYMTN010000166.1, from coordinate 11,201 downwards.
GCTGTCAAGAATGACCGGCGCGCTGTGGGCTGTGAAAAAGAACCCGAATACGTTGCTCTCGCGCGCGAACGGCTGATCGCGTACGAGAACGGTACGTTGAAACTGCGTCCACTGGATAGACCGGTATACAAACCCACCGGCAAGGAAAAAATATCACAGATTCCTGACGAGTGGACATCGAATGCCAGGAGAGACTCGGCCCCATGATTATTGCGGGAGTTTTCTCTTTCAAAAACGGCAAAGAGGTAATGGAGGCCGATTTTGCAGCCGAACTGGGCGAGATAAAGACCATTATCAGCACGGTTGATGCCGCAGCCTGCAGGACCAAAACGAGCGAAGAAAAGACCATGAGCGGAAAAGTGCTCTATAGTCCCAGGGCGCTGAACAGGGCGTTTGATGCCCGGTTCGAAGCACAAGGCTGGATCAAGGAGCGTGTGCGGTGTGACTATCCAACCGGCTATTACGCCCCCGGCTATGAATCGTCGGCATCGTTGCAGGGCGCTTTTCGTGAGATGGATTTTGTCAGAAACCGCGTTGGCGTGGAAATCCAGTTCGGCAAATATGCGTTCATGGTTTACAACGTGTGCGCCAAGATGACGATTTTTCATAACCTGGACAAAATTGATGTCGGCGTCGAAGTAGTGCCAATCAAAGATCTGGCCGCTGAAATGTCAACAGGGGTTTCTTATTTTGAGCAGATTGTGTGGGACTTGGAACATCGCGGCGTAGCAGATATTGACATTCCCGTGTTGATTTTAGGCGTGGCGACACAGCCAGACGATAACGATGGATCGTGATCAGGCAGCAGGAGCGCCCCCAACATCAGACCCGGCCCCGCGCTGGCCCACCGGCCTGCTGACTCTGATCGGGCTGGCGGTGGGGGCGCTGGTTGGGCTGGCCGCGCACTGGCTGCCAGTCGGGATGGCGGGCGGGGTGGCAGTCGGCGTCGGGCTGGACTCGCTGGCGAATCACTGGCTCAATGCCGCGCCGGATGGCGGGCCGGACCAGGAAGGGTTGTCGTGAGCACGGAGCAGAGCACGGACGCGTCCCCCGGATCGCCGCGCTGGCTGGTGGTCCAGGCGACGGCGCTGCTGCAATCGGTGGCGACGAGTAATTACGCGTGTTACGGGCGCGGCGGCGTGCCGCGTTACCCGGCAGGGCAACCGGCACCGTCTGCGGCTGATCCGGCGGCGCTCTGCGCGGAACTGCTGGCGCTCGATGCCGATGACAGAGTTACGCTGGCGTGCCTGGACCTTGAGTTCTCCAGCGTGGAGCAGGGGCCGCAGCGGGTGGTGTGGGGCGCTTACGACGCGGCGCGGCGCTTGCAGGTGTTATGGGTCTGGGATTTTTACCGCATTCAAAGCCACGTGGCGCTGCGGCTGCGGCTGCCCGGCGATCACGCCCCGGATGCGGCGTGGGCGGCGGCGTTGGACGCCGTGCGCGCGCTGCGTCCCGGCGAAACGCTGGCGCTGAATGTGCGCTCGGCCTGTGGCGACATCCACCAGCGGCATACGCTGGCGGGCGCGGCAGTCGAGTGGTCCCCGCCGGAGCGGTAACGGTCTGTGGGAACGTGCGCCGCCTGTCGTTTGGCGGGTGAGGGTATTGGCATCTATCCACAGATTGGTTTTGGTAGGGGCGCTGCTGACGAACCGCAGGTTCGCCTGCGCCCGGCAATTTACGGATAGGTTGTTGGTCGTTAGTCAATGGTGGTTGGCAGGTTGTGGTCCGAGGCGCGATCTTGGTTTTACCAAGAACCAATCACCAGACGTCCTTAATCCGTCCGTCACCAGCCAGGAAGTTTGCTGAAAAAAAAGATGTCCAACAAAACCACAGGCCCGTCGTACCCGGAGGAATGGACCGACGGGCAGATTCAGAGTGAGGTTCGCACGCTGGCCCGCCATCGCTGCGAGCAGTGCGGGATCACGTTCCGGCCCGGCACCAACGTCGCCGTAGCGGCGCGGCATGCCGACGGGCGGCCCGTGCTCGGATCGGTGCACCACATCGACTATGACACCGCCAACAACACGCATCGGAACCTGGTGTACCTGTGCCAGAACTGCCACGCGCAAGTGACTGGCTATGGCTGGAAACCGGGCGACATCATCCCGCTGGCCTGGAAAGGCCGCATCCCGGCGTGGATCACGGCGCGGCACCTGCCGTACCGCGATCACCCGCAGCTTGGGCTATTTGACGACGAGGCGTAACCGCGCGTTTGCTGGTTGGCGTATGAAGCGAGAATGAGTCTATGACTGAAACAGCCCTGATCCGAAAAGTGTTGGTCGCCAATCGCGGCGAGATCGCCGTGCGTATCATCCGTGCCTGCCGCGAGTTGGGCGGAATCCAGACGGTGGCGGTCTATTCCGACGCCGACCGCGAAGCGCTGCACGTGCGTTACGCCGACGAGGCGTTTAACATCGGCGCACCGGCTCCGCGCGAAAGTTACCTGAACATCGACAAGCTGATCGACGTGGCCAAACGCTCCGGCGCGGATGCCGTGCATCCGGGGTACGGCTTTCTCAGCGAGCGGGCCGAGTTTGCGCAGGCGTGCCAGGATGCGGGCCTGGTTTTCATCGGGCCGTCACCGCTGGCGATCAGCAAAATGGGCGACAAACTCGCCGCGCGTGAGATCATGCAGAAGGCCGGGGTACCGGTTGTGCCCGGCACCGAGCCGGGGCTGAACGATGGCGCGCTGCGTTATGCGGCGGGCAAGGTCGGCTTTCCGCTGATGGTCAAAGCGGCAGCGGGCGGCGGCGGCAAGGGTATGCGCACCGTGCGCGATCCTGCGCAGCTTGACGCGGCGCTCGCGTCGGCGCACCGCGAGGCCGAAGCCGCGTTCGGGGACGGCACCGTCTACCTCGAAAGGCTGCTCGACGGGGCGCGGCACATCGAGTTTCAGGTGCTGGCCGATATGCACGGCAATACGATACATCTGGGTGAGCGTGAATGCAGCATCCAGCGCCGCCACCAGAAACTATTCGAGGAGTCGCCCAGCCCGTTCATGGATGACAACCTGCGCGCGCACATGGGCGAGGCCGCCATTCGCGCGGCGCAGGCAGTGGACTACGTTAACGCGGGCACGGTCGAGTTTCTGGTCGATCCGGATAAAAACTTCTATTTTCTGGAGATGAACACGCGGCTCCAGGTGGAGCACCCGGTGACCGAACTGGTCACCGGCGTGGACATGGTCAAAGAGCAGATTCGTATCGCGCGCGGGCGGCGCATGGGGCCGGCTGACGGCGCGAACTTTTCCGGGTGGGCGGTCGAGTGCCGCATCAACGCCGAGGACCCGTATAACAACTTCCTGCCATCGGTGGGGCAGGTGACGGTCCACATCGCGCCGACCGGGCCGGGCGTCCGGCTGGACAGCGGCATTTACGCCGGGTATGCGGTCACGCCGTATTACGACTCGATGTTGGCCAAGCTGATCGCGTGGGGCGAAACACGCGGCGAAGCGCTGCTGCGCATGCGGCGCGCGCTGTCTGAATACAAGATCATGGGGTTGAAGACGAACCTGCCGTTCCACCAAAAATTGATCGACAGCACGCGTTTTTTGGCCGGGCGCTACGATACGAATTTTGTCGAGCAGTACATGCACATGCAGGGCGAAGACGGGATGGGCGACCAGGCCGAAGCAGCGGCGATCCTGGCGACGCTGGTCGAGCACCAACAGCGCCAGCAGGCGCTGCAATTCGTATCGTCTGCCCCGAACCGCCGCCAGTCCAATTGGCGGTGGCGCGCGCGGGGGTAAGCGCAAAAAGCCCTCACCCCTATATCCCCTCTCCCATCGCACGCGATAGGCGAGGGGACTTGATTGGCCCGACGCGTTTTCTCCCCTCTCCTGCTTTGCGGGAGAGGGGTCGGGGGTGAGGGCTATCAAACGACCTCTTAGGCTGAAAGCTGATCGCTCTTTCCAGGAGAACCATGCAACTCAAAAGAATGCTCAACCTGAACGCGTTACTCGTATTTGGCATCGTGGCCGTGATCTTACGCGTGGCGGGCGGCGGCGACGTGGCGATTTTCGTGACGTCGGCGCTGGCGATCATCCCGCTGGCGGGCCTGATCGGCAGCGCGACCGAGGACATCGCCGTCAAAACCGGCCCGCAGATCGGCGGGCTGCTCAATGCGACGCTGGGCAACGCCGCCGAGCTGATCATCACGGTGCTGGCGCTGCGCGAAGGGTTGATCGAGCTGGTCCGCGCGTCGATCATCGGCTCAGTGCTGGGCAACCTGCTGCTGGTCTTAGGGCTGGCGATCCTGCTGGGCGGCCTGAAAAATGGGCTGCAAACCTTCGACCGGCGGCGCGCCACCATGAACGCGACGCTGCTGGTCATGTCGTTTATGGCGCTGGCGATTCCGTCGCTGTTTGACAGCACGTTTGTTACGAACCAGAAATTCGAGTCGGAACTGCTGCTCAGCGAAGGGATCGCGCTGATCTTGATCCTGCTGTACGCGGCGAACGTGGTGTATTCGCTGGTCGTGCATCAAGACGCCGCCGAGTCGGACGCGCACCCCCACGAGCCGCGCTGGTCGTTTGGCGTGGCGGTGGGACTGCTGGCGGCGGCCACGCTTGGCATCGTGGTCATGTCGGAGTTTTTGGTGGGCAGCGTCGAGCCGGTCGTCCAAAAATTGGGCTGGAGCGAGTTATTCGTCGGCGTGATCATCGTGCCGATCATCGGCAACGTGGCCGAGCATCTCGTCGCGGTCCAGATGGCGCTCAAAAACCGCATGGAACTGAGCATCTCGATTGCGACGGGGTCCAGCTTGCAGATCGCGCTGTTTGTCGCGCCCGTGCTGGTATTCATCAGCCTGCTGTTTGATAATAAACTCGTGCTGGCGTTTTCGCTGCCGGAGATTATCGCGCTGGCGGCGGCGTCGTATGTGTCGGCGCTGGTATCCGAAGACGGCGAATCCAACTGGTTTGAGGGATTGATGCTGCTGGCCGTGTATCTCATTATCGGGTTGGCGTTTTTCTTGCTGCCGGTGGCGCAAAACTGACCCTGAACCGCCGCCGCGATCCGGGCCTGCGCCGTGTGGCGTGGACGCGGAAACAAACGGCTCGCGGGAAAACTATCACCAGACAAATCACTACTATCAGGAGAATCGAATGAATTCGTTACGCCGACTATCACTTGCACCCGTCGCGGTGCTGATCGTAACACTTGCCGCCGCGAGCCTGGGCACCGGCGTCGTGAGCGCCGGCAGCGCCGCGCCTGCCGTCACGCGCGTGAACCAGGAGACGCGGACGCCGGAGCAGATCTGCGCGGATGCCGTGCCCGCTGAAGACCCGGCGACTCGCGAGTTTGATCAGGCCGGGGATGTGCTGCAAGCGGGCGTTGATTATTGGGCCGTATTTTGCACGGAAGCCGGTCCGATCTACGTGGACCTGTATCAAGAACAATCGCCGCTCACCGTCAACAATTTCGTGTTTCTGGCGCAGTTGGGCTTCTACAACAACACGACCTTCCACCGCGTGCTGCCCGGTTTTATGGCCCAGGGCGGCGATCCGACCGGAACGGGCATGGGCGGTCCGGGTTATACGTTTGCAGACGAAACCAATAACGGCCTGACGTTCGATCAGCCGGGCCTGCTGGCGATGGCGAACAGCGGCGCGGATACCAACGGCAGCCAGTTCTTCATCACCTATGGGCTGACGCCCTGGTTGGATGGACAGCACACGATTTTTGGGCGCGTCTACCAGGGGCAGGATAACACCGAACTGCTCACCCCGCGCGATCCCGATCAGGCCCCGGATTTTGAAGGGGCAGCGCTGAACACGGTCGTGATCGTCGAAGACCCGGCCAGTGTGGACGCCGCGCCGGACGGCCCGCCCACCGTCGATCACTTTCAGGCCCTGCTGGAGCTGGACATCGTGTCGCAGTTGAACGAGCTGTTTGTCAAAGACGAGGCCGTTTCGCACACGTATGACCTGGACGCCCAGGCCGAGTCCTGGTTGGACTATGGCGGGCAGGCGCTGGTCGATACGATGCGCACCTACCTGGCGGACCACGGCTTCAACGGCGCGGCGCAGTTATACCTGAAGGTGTCCGAATGCCCGCCCACGCCGGACGCGCTGCCGATCTGGGCGGTTGGCTTCCAGATAGCGGACTACGGCGAAGGCGGCGCGCAGGCCGTCGTGTTTGACGATACCCGGACCAGCACGTTGATCAACTCCGGCGCGTACCAGGCGACCAGCGAGGCTCCCGACGTGAACGGGCGCGTGTTCAGCCGGGCCGTGCCAGCCGAGTCGTGGTGCGGGGCGAACGGCGTGTTCTACCGGCTGGAAGTGCCCTATGGCCGCTACCTGCTGGGCGTCGACCTGGTCGTGGACGGCGATTACATCAACGACAGCAGCGATCCAACGGCGACCCAGTATCTGGGTTACGTGCTGCAGGACCTGCTGCTCAATACGTTGAGCGGCACGCTGAATCGCGGCGTTACGCCCCCGGCGGAGTAGACGGCTCTCACCTCCTGGCCTGAACGACGGCTACGCCCGGTGGCGAGGGAAGATAGCGCGAAAACCGGTTCTGAGGATTTGAAGTCCCTTCTCCTACCTGGTGGGAGAAGGGATTCAGGGATGAGGGGACAGTGCGTGGATGAAATACCAGACGATTGTCAACGGCGAAACATTCGACGTGGAGATCAACGAGGATGGCCGAATCCTGGTCAACGGCGAGGCGCGGATCGTTGATTTTCGTGAGCTGCGCCGGGGCGAGTTGTACTCGGTGCTGCTCGACCATCTCAGTTTTGAAGCGGTGGTCGAGGAGCGCGAGGACCTGTACCACGTGCTGATGGACGGTGACCTGTACGAAGTGAAGGTCACCGACGAGCGCAGCCGCCGCCTGGAAGGGGCGTTCATGGCGTTTGGCGACACGGGCGGCGAAGTGTCGATCCGCGCGCCGATGCCGGGGCTGATCGTGCGCGTAGCCGTCGCCGAGGGCCAGGCAGTCAGCAAAGGCGAGACGATCGCTATCCTCGAATCGATGAAGATGGAAAACGAGCTAAAATCCCCGCGTGATGGCACGGTGCACCGCGTCAACGTGGGGCCGGGTGACAGCGTCGAGCAAAACAAGGTGCTCGTCACGATCACGTAGGTCAAACGCGGGGTGAGAGGCGGCTCTCACCGGTATAATAGGCGCGAATGGGCGAGTCGGCCCGGCGCGTGTGTTCGGTCGCCGGGCAAAACTGGCGACCGTTTTGTTGTGGATAGGGGCAGCGTGGTGGCTGATCGCCGGAGAGTGGCCTGGGCGTTCGACGCGGCGTGGTTGGTGGCGCTGGCGGTGTACGTGGTCGCCGGGGCGGCGCGCGTCCCGTTTCATGGCGACGAATCGACGCAAATCGCCATGAGCCGCGACTATTTTACGCTGGTGCAGTGCCGCGACCTGGACGCCGTGTTGTACGATCCGTCACCAGCCGACCCGGCTATGCAGGAACTCCGCCTGTTGAACGGCACGGTCAACAAAATGACGATTGGGCTGGCCTGGGACGCGGCCCACCTGACGGTGAGTGACCTCAACGATCAGTGGATGTGGGGCTTTGAGGACCCGACCGGCACGTGGGACGAATGGAGCTATAACACGGCGTTCGGCCACATGCCCGGCGATCACCTGCTGCACGTCGCGCGGCTGCCGTCGGCGCTGTTTGCGGCGCTCAGCGTGTGGGCCGTGTTTGGCATAACTCGCCTCGCGGCGGCGGCGCATGGCCGCGCGGCAGCGTGGGCGGCAAGCCTGATCTATGCCACGACGCCCGCCGTGCTGATCAACGGGCGGCGCGCGATGATGGAAGGCTCGCTGCTGGCCTTTTCGACGCTGGCCGTGCTGGCGGCGCTGCTGCTGATGCGGCGCGTCCGTGCGGGGCGGGCGGCGGCGGGTTACACGCTGGCGTTCGGCGCGGTCTCCGGGTTGGCGGTCGCCAGCAAACACCCGGCGCTGGTCACGGTCGCGGCGCTGTTCCTGGCGCTGGCGCTCGAACCGCTGATCCGGCCCGGCGGCACGCTGCGCGGTATTTTTGACCGGCGGGCGATCATCCGGCTGGCGGCGGCGGGGCTGGTGGCGCTGATCGTCTTCCTGGCGCTGAACCCGGCGTGGTGGTCTGCGCCGCTGGCCATGCCGGAGAAAATCCTGGCGCAGCGCACGGACCTGTTGAACGGGCAGGTGCAGGCGTATGGCGGGTATGGTGGCCCGCTGGACCGGCTGCGCGGACTGGTGAACCAGGCGTTTTTTGCCGCACCGCAGTATTACGAGGTCCCGTATTGGCGGGGCTTCATCGGCGATCAGATCGCGCAATACGAGGCGTCCGGGCTGGCGGGGCGCGGGACCGGTCCCCTATGGGGCGCGGCACTGGCGGCGGCGTGTGGGGCCGGGTTGATCGCGCTGGCGCGGGCGTGGCACGGTCCGGCGTGGGGCGTGCTGGTGTGGGTCAGCGTGACGGCGCTGGCGCTTTTGATCATGACGCCGCTGGCGTGGCAGCGTTATTATCTGCCGCTTCAACCGCCGCTGGCCGTGATCGAGGGGTGCGGGGCGGCGTGGGTGGGTGCGGCGCTGGTGCGCGGCGCGCGCCGATGGTACGCGAAGGGGCAAGGACTGGATGCCTGACTGGTTTGAGCCGACGGTAGGACTGCTGCCGGCTAACATATGGCTGTTTGTCGTGGTCGGGATGCCCTGGGCGCTGGCCGTGCTGCCGCGCGAGTTGTGGCGGGCGCGGGGCATCACGCTCGCGGTCGGGATGGCGCTGGGGCCGGTCGTCGTCACGGTCGTGATGTTCGCGCTTGGTACGGCGGGGCACCTGACCGTGCTGGGCACGCTGGCGGGCAGCGGGGTGCTGGCGGTCGCCGGCGCGGTGATCGCGTACCGGCGGTTGGGCCATACGCCCCCGGATCGTGACGTTCAGGGCTTCGCGGACGCTGGCCGGATCACCGATCCGCCATTCGGGTGCGTGGAATGGCTGTTGATCGCCGGGATCGTGCTGCTGGTCGCCCTCAACGTGATCATCACCGCCTACTGGCCGTTCATCGCCTACGATACGCAGTGGGTGTACGGCTACAACGCGAAGATTTTCGTGCTGCAGGGCCGCATTCCCGATTCGACGGGTTATTACCCGCAGTTGCTGCCGCTGGCCTATACGTTCATGCAGCAGGTCTGGCACGCCGGGGGCGGCGCGCTGCTCAACGATCATGCGGCGCGCGTGGTCGTGCCCTGGTTCAACGTGGCCGCGATCCTGATGGTCTATGCGCTGGGCCGCGTGGCATTCGGGCGGCGGCGGGTCGCGCTGCTGGCGGCGGCGATCTGGACCTTTTACCCGCACGTGGCGGCATGGGCCGGGGCGGGCGACCTGGAGATCACGCTGACGCTGTACGTGACTGGCGCGGCGGTCTTTTTCATCCGCGCGTGGCGCAGCGAACAGGCGCGTGATGCACTGGTCAGCGGGCTGCTGCTGGGGAGCGCGCTGTGGACCAAACCGACCGGCGGCGCGCTGGCGCTCGGCGTGATGCTGGCGGTGGTCGGCGGGCTGGTGGCCGTGCGTTTGCGCTGGGCGGACGCGTGGCCCAAGCTGCGTATCGCGCTGATCGCGGGACTCGCCAGCGCGCCGGTCGGCGGCATGTGGTACGTCCGCAACGCGCTGTTGGGACACACGGCGGTCGTGTTTCCGCCGGGGTACTGGCATGACTTCGCGCAGCGCTCCGGGCAAGAATTCGGCTGGCCGCTGCTGATCGCGCTGCTGGTGGCGGGCGGCCTGATCGTCCGGCGGCGGGCGACGACGTCCGCACGCGTGTTGGGCGCAGCAAACGGCGCCCCTACGGGAGGGCGGGAAAGAAGTCGTTTAAGAACCTCACCCCCTGGCCCTCGCCGTATGCACGAAGAAAAAGAGAAAGCAGTGGTTGAAGTCCCCTCTCCGCGCGTGGAGAGGAGACTTAGGGGTGAGGTAAGTTCTCTGACCGATCCGGGCGCGGTAAGCGGCGCTCCTGCGACGGCGCGGGAGCGTTTCCTAAGCGCGTGGTTGCCGCTGCTGGCGGTCGTGCTGCTGCTGGCCGGGATCGTGCCGACGGCGCTCAACGTCGAGAAGCTCACCGAACGCGGTGGCGTGGGCGATAACGTGTGGTTGTGGGTGCGCGGCGACTGGCAGGCAGCGGGCCGCCTGGGCACGTTCGCCTACCTGCTGATCGCGGCGGGATTCGGGCTGCTGGCCTGGAGCGGGCGGGACGTCTGGCGCGGCTGGTCCCGGCGGTGGCGTGAAACGCTGCTGTTAACCTGGGCATTGATGCTGCCGTATGCGGTGGTGTGGTACCTCGATTTTTCGTACCACTATCGGCTGAGTTTTGCGATTGTGCCGCTGGCAGTGGTGCAGGTCGCGGCGCTGATCGACGGCTGGCTGTGGGAATGGCTCAGCGCGGGCCGCATCCGGCGGGGAGTCGGCGTGGCGCTGGCGCTTGGCGCGATCACGGTCGCGGTCGCGGCGATGGTCCAGCACAGCGCGCAGGCGTGGATCGACGGCGGGCTGCCCGACGACACGGCGAAATATGACCAGGGCAACCCGGCGCTGATGGTCGTGGTGCACACGCTGGAAGACTACGCCGCGCAGCACGGCCAGCCGGTGGTCGCCATCCCCGGCGAGGACCGGCTGCCGTTTTTCTTCCCTGGCTGGGATATTCGCAACAGCCGCAAAACGGACGATCTGCCGGTGCGCGTCGAAGACCTGGCGGGCGTGGACGTGTTCGTGAATACGTCGCCCGGCCTGTTCCTGATGCAGCGCGCGGGGTTGTGGCCCAACTCGCTGCAAGCTGACGTCGATGTCGGGCTGGCCTACGCCGAACACGACGTGCACGGCTGGGACGGCGAGCGCTGGCCGACCGTTTTACAGCCGATCCCGATGGGGCCGCACGGCTCGTTCCCGGTGGACGATGGCAATTTCCGCTACACGGCTTTCACGATCCATCCTGGCGCGCGGCAGACGCCCATGCGGCCCGGCGCGTTACGCACCGACACGGTCATCATCGGCGGATTTGCGCAGTTCATCGGGTCCGACATGGTCACGCTGGACTGGTTCCCCGGCGAAAAAGTGCCGGTCACGCTCTACTGGCGGCCCACCGATGCCGCGCCGCCGTCGCGTGATTACAGCATCTTTTTGCACCTGTTGGACGCAAACGGGGATTTGATCGCGCGCTGGGACGGCCAGCCGCTGCTCGGCCAGTACCCGACCCGCTTCTG
>CAYMTN010000165.1:0-12455 GCA_964393335.1 uncultured Anaerolineaceae bacterium | reverse complement strand
CCGACGATCCAATCGCCGGGATCGACCCGGACCTGGCTGGTCAGGGTGCCCGGCAGCGCGATCGGGATGTTGGTGGCGTGGATGCGCCAGCGCTTCGACGACTCGACCGGGGAGGTGCCCGGCGCGCAGACGGTGTAATCTGGGATGACTTCCAGGCCGAGGTAGTCGCGGATGTACCCGTTCGATACAAAACCCTTCGCGCCTTTTTGCTTGAGATGCCAACTGGTCATTTCACCGAATTTGCCGGTATGCGGTTCATCGCCGCAGTCCACGACCACGACCGCGCCGGGGTAAAGCAGGTCCGCCAGCGAGCGGAACGCGGACCCATCACTCTCCTGTTTTTCGTCGGGCAGGCGCGGGTCACGACCGCCGCGCGCCGTGACAGCGACTCCCGCTAGATGCTGGTGCGGGAATAGCGGCTTGATCTTGAGGTCGAGGCACTGGTTGGGATAGCCCATCTTATCCAGTGTGTCGTACAGGTTGGCGATGCGAATTTTGTCCCACCGCGCTTGCAGATCGAGAAGTGTCGGTTCGTGGTCAGCCATGAAAACGTTGTCCTCTGCGTGTTGATCAACAAAAAGCTCGTCAGTCAATCCGTCTCCGCGTAAACCGCCTGGCGCAGTCCCTTCAGGTATCCGATGGCGAACAAGCGGCCAATGGACGAATACCCGGCGTGGTCATTGTTGTCACCGGCCATCGTCGGGACGTGGTCCGGGCGGCAGACCCCCTCGAACCCGATGTCACGGTAGGCGCGCATACACGCCAGCATATCCGTTTTGCCCTCGTCGTGGAATGTCTCGACGAACTTCTCCGGCGTGCCGCGCACGTCCCGGAAATGCACGAAGAAAATCTTGCCTTGCTGGCCGAAATGGCGGATCACGGATGGCAGGTCATCGGTCATCAACGTGAAGTTGCCCTGGCACAACGTGATGCCGTTCACCGGGCTGGGGACCATGTCGACCAGGCGCTGGAAATTCTCCACGCTGCGCATAATACGCCCCATGCCCCGGACCGGCGAAAGCGGTGGATCGTCGGGGTGCATGGCGAGTTTGACATTCGCCGCTTCTGCTACGGGCACGACACGCTCCAGGAAGTAGGCCAGGCTGTCCCACAGGCGGTCCTCGCTGACTTCGCCGTATTCGGTCAGCGGTGCGCCGCGCATCAGGTCGTGGTCGTAACTGGTCACCTGCGCGCCGCCGCGTGCGGGCGTGGTGGTCGAGGTGCGCAGCCAGTTGAAACCGGCCATCCACTCGTAACACCACACCGGGATACCCAGCGCGCCCATGTTGCGGATCAACTCGCAGGCCGTGTCGATCTCCTCGTCGCGGCCCGGCAGCCCGATCTTGGCTTTATCAAGCGGCGGGCGGCTTTCGAGTACGTCCAACGCGAATCCGGCGTTTTCGTACGCCGTTTTCAGGCGCACCAGCGACATATAACTCCAGGGCTGCTCGCCCGGCGCGCGGGTGCTCCGAAAATCCATCGTCCCGACCGCGTGATCGACGCCGCACTGTTTGACCATCGTCCACAGGGTCGATTGCGGCGGCGGGAGCATTTCAGCGATCGTGATCATGGTCATCTCCCATGGAGTGTTCCGGCTCGTACCCGATCAACGCCCTGGCGCGTTCGATGCTGATCAGCGTGTCGGAGCCGCCCAACGACACGGTGGTAACGTCCGGGAAAAACAGCCGGGCGAGCGTCTGCGAATCATAATCGAGCCAGTTGCTGGCGGCGGTGATGAACAGGACGTGGCTGCCCTCAAAATCGGCGGTCAGGCACTTTTCGAACGCCTGCGCGGAGTCGCGCTCATCGACATACGCCCAAAAGTTGAACTGGTCGATCATAACCATCCATCCCAGCGGATCGTCCGCAAAGACCTTCTGAATGGCCTGCATGGGTGCGGTTGGGAACTCGAAAGGGCGCTGGCGGCGATAGGCCAGCACGCGCTGGCGCGCGGCGTCCAACACGGCCCGGCGCTCTACTTCCGGCTGGGCGGCGAGGTCGTCCAACAGCGCGAGCGCGCGCTGCCGCCGGGCGCTGAGTTCCGGGCTGGCGGGCGGGACCCGGTGCCACACCCCCGGCAGGCGCAGCGCCGCGCTGGATACTCCCTCGCGCCGCCAGAAATACGCGCCGACGTCCTCGATCAGTTGTTTGGAGAACGCGTACGGATCGGTGGTGAAGACGGGGTGATCTTCGTCGATGGGCAAATAACGGACGTGCAGGTCCGTCAGGTTGTAGGCGCAGCCGATGGCATTGATCGAGCTGGCGTGCACGATGCGGCGGATACCTTCGGCGCTGGCCGCCTCGAAGACGTTGAACGTCCCGGCGACGTTGATGCGGAACACGTCCGGCCCTGGCATACGGGATGGGCTGGGGATCGCCGCCAGGTGCGCCACCACGTCACAGCCGCGCATCGCGGCGCGCAGATCGGCGTAGTTCATGATGTCGCACTGGATGTATTGCGCGCCGGGAATCTCGACATCTGGTTGGATGTCGATCACGCGCACGTCCCACCCGCTGCGGATCAAGCGGTCGGTGACAGGGCAGCCAACCTTGCCGGCGCCGCCGGTGATCAAGATTCTCATGGGCGTTTCTAGCTCCACAGCCGGTCGTGCGAGCGTTCGGCGTTCCAGGCGTCCGTCGTCTGGTCGAAGAAGACCGGCGCATCGGGGTTGAGGAATTCGCGGACGACGTCCTCGTTGATGCCGGTGAAGCCCAGTCCTGGCGTCTCCGGCACGGCGATATACCCGTCCTGGATCAGCGGATTCGGCAGCCCGTCGATCAGCGCGTTCCATAGCGGAATGTCTACCGAGTGATTTTCCAGCACCAGGAAATTTTCGGTCGCGGCGGCGCAGTGGACGCTGGACAGCGCGGCAATGGGCGATCCCGCCATGTGCATCGCCATCGCGACGCCGTGTTCCTGCGCCAGATCGCCGATTTTTTTCGTTTCCAGGATGCCGCCGGACGTGGCGAGATCGGGGTGAATGACGCTCACCGCGCGCTGTTCGAGTAGCGGGCGGAAATTCTCCCGCAGGTAGATGTCTTCCCCGGTGCAGACCGGTGTCGTCACGGCGCGTGAGAGGCGGACGTACTGGTCGGTGAACTGCCAGGGAATCATGTCTTCGTACCAGGCGAGCGTGAACGGGTCGAGCGCCTGCCCCAGCCGGATGCACGACTCCAGCCCGATGTGCCCGAAGTGATCGGCGGCCAGCGGGACCTCGTACCCGGTGATGTCGCGCACGGTGGCGACGTAATCGCGCAGCAGATCGATCCCTTTTTGGGTAAGCTGCAAGCCGGTGAAGGGGTGCATAATCGCGCGGTTTTCCCGCATACCGGGCAGCGCGATCACGGTTCCGGGCATATCCGCGACCAGATCGATCCCGATATCCATTTTCAAGAACTTGAAGCCCTGGTCCACGCGTCTATTCAGGCGCTGGCCCATTTCGACGGGGTCCGCGACGGAGGGCGTATCGGAATAACACAGGATTTTGTCGCGGAATTTGCCGCCCGCCAACTGGTAGGCAGGCACGCCGTAGGCTTTGCCTGCCAGGTCGATCAGCGCCATCTCGATGCCGCACACGCCGCCGGCCTGCCGCGCATGATGCCCGAATTGTTTGATCTTGCGGAAGATTTTGTCGATGTTGCACGGGTTTTCGCCCAGGATGCGGTTTTTGAGCATCAGCGCGTAGGTCGGGCTGGCGAAGTCGCGCACCTCGCCGTAGCCGCTGATGCCCTGGTTGGTGTCGATGCGCAAGATCGTCGCGGACATCGGCAGATGAACCAGATTCGTGATGCGCAGATCGGTGATGCGTAACTGGGAGGGAAGCGAATAGGAGGAAACGTTATCGTCCAAACGGTCAGTCATACATGAACGCTTTCTCGTGTACGGTGATAACAACACAACACCCGTTTAATAATAACACAATGCCCGCCGGGTTACACCCAATTGCAGCGGCGTAGGCCCGGATCGTATGGGGCGGGGGAGCAGTCAAACAACAGGGGGCCGGGCCGGAAGCGAGTTATTCGTCGGGGACCGTCGGTTCGCCGTTGTCAATTTCGGGCACGCCCTCAACGGGATCGGTCCACGTGTCGCCGGCAACATACGCATCCAGGTTGTGGATGTCTACCACCTCGGACGGAGTCAGCAGGATATAGGGGATTTCTTCGCCGTTCAACAGCTTGTTCATCTGCTCGATCACGACCACCCCCATGCGTTTCGGGTACGCGCCCAGCGTGGCCGTAATGGTGCCTTCGCGGATCAGGTCCAGCGTTACGTCGTTTCCGTCAATGCCAACCGCGAAGATGTCCTGGCCGATTTCCAGGCCGAGCTGTTCCGCCGCCAGCGCCGCGCCGATTGCCATTTCGTCGCTGTTGCCATAAAACACGTCGATGTCGGGCGTCTGTTGCAGCGCGGCGGTGGCGACTTGCAGGGCTTTTTCGCGTTCCCACTCGGCTGTCTGTTCCCCGACAACCTGCACGTGCGGGCAGTTATGTTCCAGGCCATACGTAAAACCGCCGGTGCGGCGGTTGGCATGGAAGCCGGGGATACCGGTCAGGATGAAGACCTTGCCGCTGACCTCAGCCCTATCGACGCCCGCTTTGTCGGCCAATACGCCGCACACGTAGCAGGCGAGGTTGGCTGCGCCGCCCCACTGATCGTAGCCGATGTATTCGACGACGTCGCCTTCAGCGACCGGCGTGATCATGTTATGCATCAACACGGGAATTCCGGCCTCGTTTGCCACGCGCACGCCTACGATCATGGCATCCGCGTTGATCGGGTTCACCGAGATGGCATCCACGCCTTGCTGGACCACCTGCTCCATGATGGCGACCTGCGCCTCGAAGTCCGTCTCGCGCTCCGGTGACTGCGTGATGATATTCCACCCGTACTTTTTCGCCTGCCTGATGGCCCCGTCCAGCACGGTTACGTGGAAGGGGCTGACCAACGCCGGGGGAATCACGGCCACCGTGTGTTTCGCCTGTCGATGGCCGCACCCACCCAGCAGGATCGCGACGATCAACAGGTATATCAGTGCGCGGATGAACGGTTTACGTGCCATGTCCTTGACTCTCCCACGAACATGCAGCGCTCAATCAGGTGGGGGGAGGAAGCGGCCCGGACACGCAACGCGCCCGATAAGCGGGTGGGGTGGTGCGTGTGGCCGTAATCACACCACGCCCCCACCGAGACTGGCAGAGGCGTGGTCATGAAATCAGACTGTCAGGGTGATCGGATTAACGAATACCCTCTTCGATCAGAGGCACGATGGCCCCGATGTTTTCCGGGGTCACCACACCGACACCGGTGTTGATGTGCAGGCCGGGGATCAGGTAGTTCTTGGTCAGCCAGATCTGCTGGACCGGGAAGTAGCCCTGCAGGTACAGCACCTGATCAAAGCTCGCGCTGATGTAGCCTTCCTGGATGCCTGCAACGGTGGCGGGCGACAGGTCGATGCCGCCAACGATGATTTCACCGGGCTGGTACCCGGCTTCCTTGAGCACATTCACCAATGCCGCCGTCACGTTGCCGTGCTGCGTGCCGATGGCCTTGAGATCGGGGTGTTTCTCGAGATAGGCGGTCAGGATCGGGGTCGCCAACGACACATCCGAGTTCACTTCTTGTGAGACATCGAGCGTATCCACGATGACACCAGCCGCTTCCAGCGCGTCCTTGATGCCCTGCGGGCTGCGGCTGCGCAGTTCCTCGTGCCAGATGTCGTAGACCAGCGCTGTGTCACCTTCCTTCAAACCGGCGGCGACCATCGCCTGGCCGGTCAGGTAACCACCCTGGTACAGCTCGGCTCCCGCATACCCGAAGCCGACCGACTGGTATTTGGCTTCGAGGTTGGGCAGCGAGTTGTTGCCGCTGGTGATGATGATGCCGCGACCTTCCGCCTCATCGACCAGGGGCGTGAACGCATCTTCGCCAGGGTGACCCATGATGACGATGCCATCCGGGTCAGCGGCCATGGCTTCGTTGAACTGGTTGATCATCGTCTGCTGGTCCCAGCTCGAATACTGCTCGTGCAGCTCAATGCCGAGGTTTTCGGCGGCGGCCCTGGCGCCATTGGTGCGGGCCAGCGTCGTGCCGTCACCCTGCGTGCCGCCCATCTGCATGTATACGACGATCTTGTCCTGGGCAGCCACCGGCTGGGCGAGTTGGATTGCTCCCACGGCCATGACGATTACGAGCAATACTACTGTCAATTTCCAAAAGCGTTTCATGCCAAACTCCTTTTTCTGGTCCTTCGTTTACTATTTAGATGAACCGGGTGGAATCTACACGTTTGTTTGAAACTCGATAGTTGCCCCCTTCCTACATGCTCATCCTGTGTAACCTTGTGCGCGATGTTTTCAGTCTGCGCCATCAGGTGGGAGCATTTCGTGGCCTTCCGGTCGCGCGAACGTGCTCCAGTGGCGGAACTGTGCTGTAATCGCAGAAAGATCACCCTGCCCAATAATGGTGTTCAGTATGACCGAGGCACCCATCACGACGCCCTGTACCAGCGGCACCCAAAAGCCGCTGATCCCGGTGGCGACGACTCCTGCTTCCAGCGAGCCGATGACGTAAGCCCCGAAAACCGTTCCGACGATCACGCCCACGCCGCCAGCGATTGACGTTCCACCGATGAAGACGGCAGCCATAACCGGCAGCAGCATACCCTGGCCCTGGGTCGGATAGAAGACTCTCATTTCCAGGGTCAGGATCACGCCCGCGAACGCGGCGATTACACCCATCATCGTGAAGAGTTGGATACGGGTCGTCTCGACATTGATGCCCATCACACGGGCGACGTTGGGATTGTCGCCGATGAACATCACCGCCTCGCCGAACTTGTGCCGGTTCAAAAGAAACCACAGGACTACCGCCAGCCCCAGGGCCCAGAACGCCTGGGTGGGTATGCCGATCCTGCCGCGAGCCGGGTCGGGAATGACGCCATAGATCCGGCCCGTGAGGATTTGGTGAACGGAATTGTCCTCGATCGTCTTCAGCGCCGCTTGAAGACCGCCAGCCAGCAGGACCGTAACGCCGTACCAGAAGAACTGCGCGGCGAGGGTCGCCATAATCGACGGCACACCGAGCCGCGCCACGATGATGCCGTTGATATAACCGACCATCGCGCCGGCGGCCAGGGCGAGCACCAGTCCGCCCAGGGCTGCCAATGAGGGATCGACGCTGCCGCTGAAGGTCTTGAAGCTCCAGGTGAAGACATAGCCGGAAAACGCGACGACTGCCGGGAAGCTCAGGTCGATCTCCCCCGCCGTAATGACGAAGGTGAGTCCCAAAGCAAGAATGAGCGGCGGGGATACTGTCTGCAAGAACGACATGTAAATGCGCCACTTCAAAAACACGTCTGGTGCCGTGATCATGAATAAGATGTACAGGACCAGCAAGACCATCAGGATCGGAAAACCTTCAATCTTGCCTAAGAACCTAATGAGTGAGCGAAGTCGTTTCATGAGCCAAGCTTATCTTTCAGACCGTGAGCATATTCAAGCAAAAATTCATCCAACGCCTTCAAAGATGTCTTGTCCTTGTCAATACTCGCCACAACCTCGCCACGATCCAGGACGACAAACCGGTCGGCGATCTCGTACACGTCCTGAATGTTGTGAGAGATATAAATGCACGCTTTGCCGCCCTCCTTGATCTTGTTCACGAAGTTGAGTACCTTGTGCACTTCCTTCAGGGACAGCGCAACTGTCGGCTCGTCGAGAACGATCAGCTCGGCTTCGAAATGCATGGCCCTGCCGATGGCAACCCCCTGGCGCTCACCGCCAGACAGCTTGTTCACCTTCGAATCGACCGTAATGCCCCGGCCACGAAAGCCGATCGTGTTGACCATGATCTCGTGGGCGATGCGCTTTTCCTCTTTGACGTTGATGAATCCAAATGGGCCCGCAACCTGACGTCCAATGAAGAAATTGCGCCACAGGGCTTGTTTCTCACCGAGTGATTTGTCCTGGTACACGGTTTCGATGCCATACGCGTGGGCCTGCTTGACGCTGTAAGTTCGTTGGTCCACCTTGCGTCCGGCAATGTAAAACTCGCCCCTGGTGGGACGGTGCACCCCGGTCAGGACTTTCACCAGCGTCGATTTACCGGCACCGTTATCCCCGATTAGTCCGACTATTTCGTTGCGGCCAATTACCAGATTAATATCCTTGAGCGCGCACACCAGGCCAAAATATTTTTCGATATGGACCATCCGCAGGGCGTACTGGTCATTATCTTCAACCACAAGAAAACCTCCTTGGCATACATTTGTATTCGATCACACAGCCGCAGACTTCCGACATCAAGCCATCTTGGTTTCTCAATTGTACGATAGTACGGTCCCAACAGGCGAGTCAATAGCCTGACTGCAAACCCAGTGCAAACCTGGCGCAGTGACAGTGCAAAATAGTGCAAAAACAGTGCAGAATCAAGATGGGATTGAGGGAATGATTTGAAACCATAAAGGGGCCTGCCGGTGCCGGGACGAAAACCCGCCATGTGCAACGGCGCGGCAGGGTGGTACGCCATGACACGCGGCACTCAGAATTGTACCAGCAACACCAGCTATCCGGCAAGCGCATCTGCGCCCGGTGACAGCCTAATTGCATCGCGTGGCAGCGGCTCCGCCCTCATCGGATTTGGTGCGATTACCCTGCGGTTGGATTCTGGCGCTGTTCGGCGGTAGACTTGGCGCATCGTACGGTTGGGGTAGGACGGGGAGTCATGATCGATGCCGACTGTGAATGTGGCGAACACGCCGCTTTTTTACCTCGAACACAAGGCCGCGACGACACCTTATCCGCCGCTGGTCCTGGTGCATGGTGCGGGCGGCTCCCGGTTTGACTGGCCGCAGGGGTTGCAGCAGTTGCCCGGTGCGCACGTGCTCACCGTCGACTTGCCGGGGCACGGACTCTCTGAAGGGCCGGGCCGCCGCGATACACTGGATTATGCGGAAATCGTCTGTGAATTTCTCTCCGCGCTGGCAATTGAGCGGGCCATCATCGCGGGGCACAGCATGGGAGGCGCTATCGCGCAGCAGATCGGGATCACCATGCCGGATCGCGCGGCGGGCTTGATTCTGGCCGGCACGGGCAGCAAGCTGCCGGTGGCTCCTACGCTCGCCCAGCAGATCATCACCGAGCATGACGCGGCGGTCGATTGGCTGACCGATTGGTCGTGGGGCGAGGCGGTCCCTGAGGCCGTCAAAGATGAAGGACGCCGGCGGCTGCGTGCCGTCGATCCCGGCGTACTCCAGGCCGATTACCTGGCGTGCCAGGCCTTCGACGCGCGCCCGTATCTTGACCAGATCGCCGCGCCGACGCTCGTACTGGGGTCGGACGCGGATCGCATGGTCAAGCTCAAATTCAGCGTCACGCTGGCCGAGCGGATTCCCAACGCGCGGCTGGTCGTCATCGAAGGGGCGGGTCACATGTTCCCCCTGGAACGCGCCGCGACGGTTATCGACGCAATCCGGGCGTGGTTATCAGCCTCGTCGTGGACGCAATAGGCGTATCGCCGCGCAGTCCGCGAAAAAGGCCCGTACATGCACCATGCACAGGCCTTCCTTCGCAGTAGATCAACGAAAGTCATGAGAGTAATTCGTAGGGGCGCTGCTTGCTGCGCCCAGGAACCCATTTCTCGTGACTTCTATGGATTCACTTCTGTTCGGGCGGAACAGCTACCACCCGCGCGTGGCGATGCGCTCGGAGTCGTCCATGCCGGTCACGTTGATGCCCACCATCGGTTCGCCGAGATCGCGGCTGACGTCGGCGATAATCTGCGGATCGTTGAAATGCGTCGTCGCTTCGACAATCGCCTTGGCGCGTTTGGCCGGATCACCGCTCTTGAAAATGCCGGACCCGACAAACACGCCGTCCACGCCCAACTGCATCATCAGCGCCGCGTCGGCGGGCGTGGCGATGCCGCCCGCCGCGAAGTTTACGACCGGCAGCCGTCCCAACTCAGCCGTTTCCTGGATCAGGGCGTACGGTGCGCCGATCTCTTTGGCATAGCTCATCCACTCGTCGGGACGCATCACTTGCAGGCGGCGAATCTCGCCCAGCACAGCGCGCGCATGGCGCACGGCCTCGACCACGTCGCCGGTCCCCGCTTCACCCTTCGTGCGGATCATCGCCGCGCCTTCGCCAATGCGCCGCAGGGCTTCGCCCAGGTTGCGGCAGCCGCACACAAACGGCACCTTAAACGCGCGCTTGTCGATGTGGTACTGCTCGTCGGCGGGTGTCAACACTTCACTTTCGTCGATGTAGTCGATGCCGAGCGCTTCGAGCACCTGCGCCTCGACAAAATGCCCGATGCGGCACTTCGCCATCACGGGGATGCTGACCGAGTCCATGATGCGCTGGACCAGGCCGGGATCGCTCATCCGGGCGACGCCGCCCACCGCGCGAATATCCGCCGGGACGCGTTCCAGCGCCATCACGGCGACCGCGCCCGCTTCTTCGGCGATCTGGGCGTGTTCGGGTGTCACCACGTCCATGATCACGCCGCCCTTTAGCATTTGCGCCAGGCCGCGCTTGAGTGTTTCGGTTCCCTTTTGTGCGCCATTACCCGATGGGGTTGTGTTGTTGTTTGCCATGTGTTTTCTCCTCAAACTGTGTCGCACGGTCGCGGACATGAAGAGTCCGGGTTGCGCGCGAGATCATTAAAAGCGTACAGGTTACTGGGCCAGAATCCAACTGGCAAGATCGCCAATCACGGCAGCCGCGACGTGGCCCGGCTGCTCGTATTCCGCCGGGGTGCTCATACCTTCGCCGCTGATGAACAGGTGATTCAGGTCAGGGTACGCGATGAACGTGACATTGTCCCGCCCGGCCAGGCCAGCCTGCCAGCCCTGAAAATCGGCCATCGTGACCTGATAGTCGCGCTCGCCTTGCACGATCAACATCGGGAGCGTGAGCGTTTGCGCGACGGCGACCGGGTCGTACTGGTGCAGGTCACGCCAGTAGGCCGCCGGGACTCCCATATAGAGCGCCGACGGATCGGTCGAGTCGTCAATCGTTTTCACGCGTTCCGCTTCGGCGGCGAGTGACTGCAACTGCGTCCGCTCGTTATCTGACATGCCATCGTTCAGCGACAGCAGGTACGCCACCTGATCTAGCGTGACGTCTTCCAGCGGGCGCGTGGTGCCTGCCATGATGATGATTCCGGCGAGATCAGTCGTCTGCGCGGCGATGCGCGGCGCGAGATACCCGCCCAGGCTGTGCCCTAACACGAACACGCGCTGCGGATCGATCCCGTCTGTGTCGCGCAGCAGCGCGGCGGCGGCCAGCGCATCGTCGATGGTTTCTTCCTGGACCGTCAGGCCCGGCAGGGCAGCCATTGCCTGCCCGTGCACCAGCGTGCGTTTGTCATATCGCAGCACGGCAATGCCATTTGACGCCAGTCCCCATGCCAGATCGCGGAACGGCTTGTTCGGGCCGATTGTTTCGTCACGGTCGTTCGGGCCGGACCCGTGTACCAGCACCACCGCCGGGAAGGGGCCATCCCCCACCGGCAAGCTGAGCGTGCCAGGCAGTTCCCACTCGGTGCCTGCATTGAGCGTGATGTCCTGCTCAGTGAAGGCGGTTGTATCTGCATAGGCGGGCGGTTCCCAATCCGGCTGCGGCGTTTTGCCGGGCCGGAAATACAGGCCGTTGATCTTCCCGGCAGCGTCAATGGTGGTTTGCACGTCGATCACGGCCCGCTCGAATTGCAGCGTGATCACGACGATGGTATGGCCTTCCTTTGGTTGTGACTGGATGCCCAACTGCGCCTGGTACGCGCCGGTCTGTGCGAGAACCGACTCCCAGGCTTGCTGCGTGACGGAGACAGGCATCAGGTCCTGCATGGTAGCGTCGAAGTCGGCGATGGCGGCTTCGTAATTTCCGGCGACCAGGTTATCGACCATCGCCTGTGCGACGGCTTCCGCCGCCGCTTCGGGGCCTGAGTCTTGCGCCGAAACTGGCAGCGGCACGACGGCCAGCGCGGTAAGCAGCGCACAAGCGGTACATCCCCAACGTGTGAAACGAGACATGAGCCGTATCCTTTGGTGTGATGGCACGGAACCAAAACCTATAAAATCGGCGTGCGCCGCACAGCGGGCGCGTACGTTTGCTGCCACGCCTGCCAGGCGTCTCCCAGGCGCTTGAATCCTTCTTGAATGCGCGCAGGCGAGTGGGTGGCGAAGTTCAGGCGGATATGACGCCCGCCGCCGCCGTCTGTGTGGAACAGCGCCCCCGGCGCATACGCGACCCCGTGTTGGATCGCCGTGACGTACAACTCGGCGGCAGTCGGGCCGTCGTCGGGCAGCCGCACCCACAAATACAGCCCGCCGCTTGGCTCGACCCATTCAGAGCCGGGCGGCAGCGAGCGCCGGGCTGCCGCGCACGCCGTTTCACAGCGCTGCCGCAGTTCGGACCGCACCCGGTTGAGGTGCCCGATCAACGCGCCACTGGCG
>CAYMTN010000164.1:0-12640 GCA_964393335.1 uncultured Anaerolineaceae bacterium | reverse complement strand
AAACCGAATCGCTGGATCGCGGTCCTCAAGCTCCCACACCATCTGGCGCGCTTGTTGGGTCACCCACCTGCCATTCGGATGGGTGGTGCAGCCGGCGAAATGTACCTGACGGGTGCCAATTTCGATGAAGACGAGCACATATAGCGTTTGGAGAAACAAAGTCTCGACGGTGAAAAAGTCGCACGCCAACAGCTGATCCTTATAATGTGTCATCAGATGACGCCAACTGGGTGATGGCTCACGTTCGGGTGCGGGCGGGATGCCATGGCGACGCAGGATATTACCCACCGTCTCGTGGCTGATGGTGTAGCCCAGTTTCTTCAATTCACCTTCAATCCGCTCAAAACCCCAGTCGTTTTCGCGTGCGAGGCGTAACACGAGCTGCTCGATTGCTTGATCTGTCCGTGGACGACCTGCTTTTCGATGGCGATAGGTCCATTTGCGCCGCACTAACTCGCGATGCCACCCAAACAGCGTGGCTGGTTTCACAATCCGAATCACCTCGCCCATGGCTTTGATCGTGCGGTTCGTTGTGTCCTTCAGCTTGGTGGCCAGTACCACTAACGTCAGTTTCTCGCCCCTCGACAAATGCGGAGCCCGCGCTTGCCTGCGTTCGTAGATCGCCAGTTGGCGACGCAACAACAAGATTTCGAAGTCCTTGTCACTTTCCGACCTGCGTCCCAATCGGATGAGTTCAATCAATGTGGAAACGACCTGCCACACGCAATACCAAAACATCGTTTTTCCCTTTCCAGCGGTAAATCATACTCTCCATTTTACCAGCTCGATTGGGCTGTTTCTTCTCCCGATTTTGGATTGCATGGTTTTTTTGAGACTACGGGGTTACGTGTGCGTTTTTTCGCCTGAGTTTCGAACCTTGTCAGGCCATTTTGAATTTCCCACACTTTACTCGGGGTGTACCGGTCGTCGTGTTTCCGTAGATCACCCGAATCACTTGACGGCACACAATATTTCACATATGCTAGATCTGATAACGATTTTAGAATTTTGCCTTTGAGACTCAAAATATCGTTTTCATAGATTGCGTTTTTCCGTGTGGGTATCGGACTATGGCTACGATCAAAGATGTGGCGCGTCGGTCGGGCGTTTCGGTATCGACGGTCTCGCGCGTCTTAAACAACCAGCCCTACGTCGCCGAAGACCTGAAACAGCGTGTTCTGGAAGCCATCGAGGAGTTGGGCTACGAGCCGAGCCGCGTGGCGCAGCGCCTCCGTATGCCCAAGAGCCGCCTGATTGGCGTCGTGTTTTCCGACATCGTCAATCCTTTCTACATCGACGTGCTGCGCGGCATCGAGCACGTCGTCTCGCAAGAGGGCATGAGCGTGATGATCAGCAACGCCAATGCCGACCCCAAACGCGAGGAAGGAATCATCCGTCTGATGCAGTTGGAGCGCGCGGCGGGCATCATTATCGCGCCCACGCAAGAAGATTCGCCGGCTGTCGCCAAAATCAAGGAGACCGGGCTGCCCATCACTGTCATTGACCGCCAGATGTCCAATGTCCAGGTCGATACCGTCTTGGTGGACAACTTCAACGGGTCGCTGTCGGCGATCCAGTACTTGATAGCGCTGGGGCATACCCGCGTGGGGGTCATCAGCGGGCCGCTGCACCTGACGACGGGCCGCGAGCGTTACGCGGGCTATCTGCAAGCCATGAGTGACGCAGGCATCAAGGTCGATTCCAGCCTGACCCGCTTCGGCGATTACCGGCAGAGCAGCGGCTACGCGCTGGCGCAGGACCTCATGACGTCCACCAATCCCCCCACGGCCCTCTTCGTGGCTAACAACCAGATGACGATCGGCGCGCTCAATGCGATTCACCAGATGGGGCGCAAGATTCCGGACGACGTGGCCGTGATCGGCTTCGACGATCTGTCGTGGGCCGTGTCGCTGAATCCGCCGCTGTCGACGATTGCCCAGCCGACCTTCGAGATCGGCGTCAACGCGGCGGAGCTGTTGTTGGCCCGCCTCAGAAATGGGGATCGCCCACCCCGCACCGTGATATTGAAGACTCAGCTTGTCGTTCGTGAGTCGTGTGGTACCAGAAGGAGGGAAGCTTGACGCGGATCGTCCTGCTCGGCAACCATCGTTTCTCAGTTTGGAATTAGGAGAAGGGATATGTTGAACCGCAAAACGCTCTACTTTGTAATGCCGATTCTTTTAGTTCTCGCCACCGCATTAGCGGCATTCCCGGCCCCGCTGCACGCCCAAGACGGCGAACACGTGCTGACCATCGCCATTTCGGGCGACATCGAGACCCTCGACCCGCCGTTCTCCCGCTTCCAGCGGTCGAACGAGGTCAACTACAACGTGTACGACCAGTTCTTCCGTTACGGCTGGTACGACAGCGGCGACGGCTACAGCCTGACCGACGTGGGCACCATCGAAGGTGCGGCAGTCCAGTCCTGGACGTGGTCGGAAGACCAGATGTCGATCGTGTTGACTCTGCGCGAGGGGGCTACCTTCCCAAAGACCGGGCGCCCCGTCACCGCCGATGACTTCATCTACTGGTTCGATCGGGCCGTCGGCACCGAGTCCGGCACGCTGTGGAACGTCACCACGGCCAACATCGATCACGCCGAGAAGACCGGCGACTACGAGGTCACAGTCTACTTCAAGGCTCCCAGTCCGTGGTTCTTCTTCCTGTTCCGCGACCAGTCTCAGGCCCCGATGGACGCTGCCGAAGCGCAGGCCCACGCCGAGAGCGACGACCCCTGGGCGACGCGCTGGCTGGCCAAGAACGACATCGGCTCGGGCGAGTACTACGTGGAAAACTGGGAACCCGGTGTCGAGATGGTGCTGCGCGCCAACCCGGATTACTGGGACGGAAAAGCCTACTTCGACCAAGTCGTGCTGCGCATCGTGCCGTCTTCGGCGGATCGCGCGCTGCTGCTCCAGCAGGGTGAAGTGGATATCGCCGTAGACCTGAGCGCCGACGAGCTGCAACTGGTGCAGGCCACGCCGGACGTCAAGGTGCTGTCCGTCCCCACCCGCAACCAGATGATCCTGGGCTTCAATGTGCAGAAGGCACCGTTCGACAACAAGCTGGTGCGTCAGGCGCTGAGCTATGCGGTCCCGTACGAGGACATCATCAACGGCGTCTTCCGTGGCAACGGCCTGGTGTCGGAAGGGCCGATCCCGGTCCAGGGCCAGTATCACGACGGCAGCCTGTGGCCCTACAGCACCAACCTGGACAAGGCTAAGGCGCTGCTGCAGGAAGCCGGCTACGGTGACGGCTTCGAGTTCACGCTCGACATCGACCAGGGTTCGTCCGTGCAGGAACAGATCGCCATCATCCTGAAGGACGCCTTCTCGCAGATCGGCGTGGACATGACGATCAACCGCCAGGCGTCGGCAGTGTTCGCCGAGCAGCTCGGCACGCTGGAACACCAGGCGTGGATGCGCGACCTGCTGTGGTACGTCGACGACGCGGGTTACACCGGCGTGCTGTTCTTCCGCACGGCGGCGGTCGCCAACTGGATGGGCTACAGCAATCCGGACCTGGATACCGTCATCGACGAGCTGACCGTCACGCTCGATCCCGACCAGAAAGCCGCGCTCGCGGCGGATTACCAGCGCATCCTGATCGACGATGCGCCCGCGCTGTACGTCGCGGAGATGCCGTTCGAGATCGCCATGCGTCAGGACATCATGGGCTACGTCCAGTTGCCTGACAACCTGCTGTGGTACTATCCGCTGTACCGCGCAGAATAACTGTAAGCTCTGCGCCCCTCTCCGTGGTCCCGCACCCGGAGAGGGGCGGCACCGCGTCGTCGCAGCGTTCAGAACATGGGTGGATAGGAAGCATGCTCAAGTCGCTCCAGGCTTGGGGCTGGTATGTGATCAAACGGCTGGGAATCCTGGTGATTTCCCTGGTCCTGGTGTCCATGATCACATTCACCGTGACGCACTTCATCGGCAACCCGGTGTATCTGTTGGTCGGGCCCCGCCATACCCAGGAAATGCTGGAGAATATGGCCACCAGTCTGGGCCTGGACAAGCCGTTGTACGTACAGTATTTTTCCTATATCAAGAATCTTTTCAAAGGTGACCTCGGCGTTTCGCGCTATGCCTACACGCCGGTCATGGACGACATCCGCACGCGGCTGCCCGCCACGTTGGAGCTGTCGACCCTGGCGCTGCTGTTGGGCGTCATCTGGGCAGTGCCGGCGGGCATCCTGGCCGGCTCGCGCCGGGACAGCCTGGCGGCGCGCTTCGTCAACCTGGTATCGCGCGCCGGGGTGTCGATGCCCAGTTTCTGGCTCGGCCTGCTGCTGGTGTACGTCTTTTTCGCTGAGCTGCATTGGCTCCCGTCGCCGCTGGGACGCATCGACCGGGAGTTTCGAAACCTGCCGCGCGTGACCGGCTGGCTGACGATTGACGCCCTGCTGGACGGCAACTGGGACGCGTTCGTCTCCGCTGCGAAGCACCTCGTCATGCCTGCCCTGACGCTGGCCATCACCACCAGCCCCAGCACGCTCCAGATCACGCGCAACAAGACCGAAGAGATCATGGAGAGCGATTACATCCGCGCGGCGCGGGCGTTCGGCCTGCCCAACCGCATCATCTGGCGCTACGTGCTGAAAAACATGCTGGCCCCGGTCATCACGATGATCGCTATGACTTACGGCTATTTGCTGAGCGGAACCGTGCTGGTGGAGGTGATCTTCACCTGGCCCGGGCTGGGGTTGTACGCCGTGGATGCCATGAATCACTCGGATTACGAGCCGATCATGGGCGTCGTGCTGCTCAGTTCAGGCTTTTATCTATTCGTGTATCTGGTCGCGGACGTCCTGACGGCGCTGCTCGATCCGCGCGTGCGAGTATCCAAGTAGATCTGAGATGACTGTCACCGCCACGACTCCGTCACGCACCATCAAGCGCCCCTCCGTCTACCGCCGGCTGATCGAGACGCACGGTATCTGGCGGGTCTACGTGAATTTCGGCCTGTTTGGCGTGCTGATCCTGCTCGGCATTCTCGCGCCCGTGCTGCCGCTGAAAAACCCGCAAAAGCCCTACCCGCTCAACACGCTGCAGTCGCCCTCGTTCGAGAACTGGTTCGGGACCGACCGCGACGGGATGGACATCTTCTCCCGGACGATTTTCGCCATCCGCACGGACTTCGCGCTGGCGCTCAGCTCGGTGGTGATTGGCGTCGCGATCGGGGTGCCGCTGGGGGCGCTGTCCGGGTATTACGGCGGCTGGCTGGACAATGTGATCACGCGCGTGACCGAGGTCTTGCAAGGCTTCCCGCAGATTCTATTTGGTATGGCCGTCCTGGCGGCGGCGGGCAACACGCTGACGAACGTGGTCCTGATCATCGCGTTCTACAACATCCCGGTCTACAGCAAGATGGTGCGCAGCGTCGTGATTCCGCTGCGCGACGTGGATTTCGTGCAGGCGGCGAAAGTAGCGGGCAACCGTCCCAACGCCATCATCTTCCGCCACATCATCCCCAATGCGCTCATCCCCGTGTTTTCGCAGCTCCCGCTGAGTGCCGCCTACGCCGTGCAGATGATCGCCGGGCTGAGCTTCATCGGGCTGGGCGTGGAGATTCCGACGCCGGAATGGGGGTCGATGATCCAGTTGGGGGCCAATTACGTGGTGTTTGGAATCTGGTGGCCATCCATCTTCCCAGGGCTGGCGCTGTTCTGCTCGGTGTGGCTGCTCAACAACATCAGTGATCTACTCAAAGCATTGGTGGTACGGCGCGCATGACACTGCTCGACATCCGCGACTTGCAGCTTGAGTTTTCGGTCGGTAAGGACACGGTTTACGCCTTACGCGGCGTCACGCTGCACATTCCGAAGGGCAGCAAGACCGCCATCGTGGGCGAGAGCGGCTCCGGCAAGTCGGTGACGGCCATCAACACGCTGCGGCTGCTGCCGCGCACGGCCCACGTCACGGGCGGGCAGATTCTGTTCAACGATACTGATCTGCTGCGGTTGAGCGAGCGCGACATGCACAAAATGCGTGGCGCGCAGATCGGCATGGTGTTCCAGAACGCGTCCTCCTCGCTCAACCCGTTGTTCACGGTGGGCAGCCAGATCGCGACCGTGTACCGCTACCACACGGGCAGCACCAAAAAAGACGCCTGGGCCAAAGCGGTCGAAGTGCTGAAGGACACGGGCATTCCCGACCCCGAAGACCGTGCCCGCAATTATCCGTTCGAATACAGCGGGGGTATGGCTCAGCGCGCCATGATCGCGATGGCCCTGGTGTGCAGCCCGCAATTGCTGATCACCGACGAGCCGACCAGCGGGCTGGACGTCACGATCCAGGTGCAGGTCCTCGACCTGATCCAGGACGTCGTCGACCGGCTGGACGCCACCCTGATGCTGATTTCGCACGACATGGCGCTGGTCTCGGCGGTGTGCGATCGCGTCATCGTCATGTACGCGGGCACGGTGATGGAGTCCGGGAGCGTGGACCAGGTGCTCGACCACCCGGCCAATCCCTACACGATCCTGCTGCTGGAATGCTTCTCCCACACCGACGGCGAGGAGATGCCGACCATCCCCGGGCGCGTGCCCGATCTGCGCGAGCGGTGGCCGGGCTGCGGATTTGCCACGCGCTGCCCGCGCGCTCAGGACATCTGCCGCCACGAGAAGCCGCCCGCGATCGAGATCGAGCCGGGCCATTTTTCGACCTGTCATTTTGCGGACCAACTATGATGGACGACCTGCTCACCGTAGAACACGCCGTAAAGACGTTCAAAGTGCGCCGCCGCAGCCTGCGCCAGGTGTTGATGACCGCGGTGGACGATGTGTCGCTGTCCGTGAAGCGCGGCGAAACGGTCGGGCTGGTGGGGGAGAGCGGCTCCGGCAAATCGACGTTGGGACGCGCGATGCTCCACCTGCACGAACTCGATTCCGGCACCATTCGCTTCCAGGACCAAGAAATCCAGTCGATGAAAGAGCGGGAGTTCCGCCCGCTGCGGCGCAAACTGCAAATGGTCTTCCAGAATCCGGCCACCTCGTTCAACCCCATGATGACGATCGGCCAGACCTTGCTGGACGTGATGCGTATGATGAAGGACATGAGCGAGGCGGACAAGCACGCGCGCGTGCTCGAATTGATGGAGCAGATTCACCTCGACGAGCGGTTCATCGGGCTGTATCCCTATGAAATGAGCGGCGGGCAGTTGCAGCGCGTCGCGCTGGCGCGCGCCTTGGCTCCGAAACCGGAATTCATCTTCCTGGACGAACCCACCGCCGCGCTGGACATGTCGATCCAGGGACAGATCATCAATTTGCTGCTGCAAGTCCAGCGCCAGAGCGAGGTTAGTTTCGTGTTCGTGTCGCACGACCTGCGCGTCGTGCGCTACATGGCTAACCGCGTGTACGTGATGTATTTGGGGCAGGTGGTCGAGCACGGCCCAAAGCGCCAGGTCTTCGAGACGCCGCGCCATCCTTACACGCGGGCATTGCTCGCCGCGACGTTGATCGGGCGCACGGACCGGCAACAGCAGGCGCGGCGGGCTGCCCTCAGCGGCGAGGCGGTGCTGCACCAGGCAGATTCCGTAGGCTGTAAGCTCTTCGGACGGTGCGCTTTTTCGCAGCCACGGTGCGCCAAGGAATTGCAGGTATTGCGTGAAATAGACCCGGAACACTGGGCACGGTGTTGGCGCGCAGAGGAGCTGGCAGGCACAAACACCCAGCTCGATGCCGCCGCATCGGTGTGATGGTCTCATTCATTCAGGATTATTGTGAGAGGAGGTTTCCAAATGTCTCAATCACTCGCCAGCGCGGACTTGGTAGCCGCGTTTCAGCACGAATTGCGGCTTTGCAAGGTCAAGGATGGCGAAACCGTCCTGATCTTCACCGATCCGCGTTTCCCACACCCCGAATACCCGCCCGCAGCGTTTGCCGCCGCGCGGAGCCTGGGGGCCAACGTCTACATCATGGTGTCGCAAGGGGATCAGAAGTTAGACGATCCGGTCGTGAGAGCCGCATGGCAGAACGCCGACATGATTCTGGGCATGAGCATGGTGCCGCGCGGCATCGGCTCCTGGATGTACACGGATACGCACAACGTCGCCCTGGAATCAGGCGCGCGCGTGCTGATGGTGCAGGAACCCCTCGACGGGCTGCTGCGCATGCTGCCCACCGAAACGATCCGGCGGCGCGGCCTGGCCGGGGCGCAGCGCCTAGAGGCGGCCAAGGAAATCCACATCGTGTCCAAGGCGGGATCGGACTACATTCTGCGCAAAGACGGTCGCAATGGCATGTACCAGTGCGGCGTCGCGGACGAACCGGGCCGTTGGGATCACTGGCCGTCTGGGTTGGTGAGTTGTGCGCCGCTCGAGGACAGTGCCGAAGGCAAGTACGTGATTGAGCCGGGCGATGTGCTGTTGGGTATGTGGCGGCACGCCACCAGCCGCGTCGAGCTGACGATCGAGAAAGGCAAGATCGTCAAGTTCGAGGGCGGACCCGATGCGTACCTGATGCAGGCTCACCTGGAGCGCGCCGGAGATGAGGGTGCTTTCCGGTTCTCCCATGCCGGGTGGGGCATCGACGACCGCGCCGACTGGGGCCACGTGGGCATGGACTCGGAGTCGTTGTACGGCACGGTCTTGGTCGCGATTGGCCGTAACGTCTTCAAAGCGCCCGCCAGGTACTGCGGGCTGGGCGGGAAGAACGTCTCCGAGGCTCATTTCGACGTGTGCTGCCGCAACACCGACCTGTATCTCGACGGCGAATTGATCATCCAGAACGAGAAATTCCTGACAAGAGATCTCGGCGACTGATTTGGCTACCCTGTACATTCGATTTTGGGGCCAGGTGGTCTATGATCGTTATGGTGCAAACCCTCACCGGTATTGCTTTCAGCAGCCCTGTGGAGGCTGAAAAGTCCACCGGCGCCGATTCCCCGGTCAGGCGACCCGGCGATAGTCATGATGTATTCCGGTGGGGGTCAGAAAGCCCACATAGCGCCAGCCCTTCGTCCAGACTGTCCATCGTCAGTCGTGACAAGGGGTGAGGGCCAGAAAAATAATCTACGGCTGACTTTTCGCTCAAGCAGTGCTCCGGACCCGACTTCATCACTTAGTCAAAAAGCAGATCCTGTTGAAGTCGGGCCAGGCTCTGTTCCGATCATTACGCAAATCGAGACATCAGGCAACTTTGGAGAACTTGAGGGGAGAAAAGAAGATGATTACCTTGCTACCACCGAGTGAGCGATGCCTTTCGGGCCCGTTCGAGTATACATTGTGTTCAACTACTCCAGTCGGGTCAGATAGATCAAACCTTTTTCGATCGAAGATTCGTATACACGCGGCGTTTCGAGTGAGGACTGGCCTGCAACATCCAGCAATCGGCGTCGGGCATCATATTGAACCAGCCCCTACCTTTCCCTTTCTCAGCGGTAGAAACACACGACCTATTCTGCCAGCTAGTCCGAGTCTGATCTCGCCTCAATTCGCTGTTGCATGGAGTTTTTTGGGGGAGGGCGGGGTACGCAGTTTCCGGGGAACATCAATAGTTGACGAGTAAATTGACCCCCACAGGCGTTAACATGCCTGAACACGCGCGCCGTGAAGTCATTGGCGTGCCGATCCTGGGTGGCTTGCACCATGACTACCAATGGGCCGCGTGAGGGGAAAAACCGGGTCGGATGAGTTGTCTGACCCCCACAGGCATGGCACAGAGATGATGGACGTATACACGCCGGATGACACGCGGACGTTTGGCCAGGGCTGTTTATTGCCCCAGCCAAACGGTGATGGCGATCAGTGTTGTCCTCCCAGGCCAGTCTGGTGGAGCGGGAACCAGAGGGTGGGCGAAACCGGCCCCATCGGCTCTACGTCCCGCGTTCCAAGCCGTTTTTAAGGCGACAGCCAGCCCTGGAAGATAATACGATATTCAACCTCGTACTCAAACCCACCATTCGTGTTGCGGTCATTCTTTAGCGTGTAGACTCGTCCCTGCGATCCTGTGCCGCCCCCCCAGGGGTAAGTATCATTGTTATACTGATAGGTCGTCGTGACAGCCTGCACATCTCCCTCAAAACCAGCGTGGGCGCGTCTGCCATCGGCTCGAATGTATAGGGTTTCCCCTTCGCTCAGGGTAACAGTGAAATCTTTACTCGGATTGAGCTGCGTCCCATCGCAAAAGCCCTGCTGCTGCTGTTTTGAACCCCAACTGCTGGATTGGGTGTTGACCGTGAAGGTCATCCAGATACCGGTACAGCCAAAATCATTGGCATCATCAATGACCGTGACCCGATCAAACTTGACCGCTATCGAAGCCCTTCGTGCTCTAACGGTGACATTGATCGTTTCGGTGTTATTGTTTTCGTTACTCTCCGATACCGTATCGCTGGAATCGACTTTGGCCAGCGTTGAAAGAGATTGTGCGACCTGATATGAATATCCCGTCAGAGAAATCGTCAGTGATTTTTTGGGGGCCAGGGTCAGCCGGTCTGACGTGGTCGTGAAGACCGCATCAATCCTCGGCTGCCACAATACGTAAAAATCCTTAGCCTCGGTTTCGCCGTAGTTCGTGACTTCGATGGTGGCCGTCACGTTTTGCAGCCTCTGGGGAGACGACGGATCGAGATAGAAGTTGGTAATCACCAGATCGGCGGGTTGGAGTACCGGAGCGGGTCGTTCGAGATTCACGACCACAAGCACAACCTCATCAGGATAGATCAGTTCCACATTGGTGCTTCCGGTCGCCCCGCTGAGGCCAACCGCATTCAGAACGATGAGGTCTTCGCTGAATGCTTTCATTTGAATCTCACTACCCGCTAACCGGGCAGTAGGTGCATTACCTTCGTTGAGAAGGTGGTTCCCCCAGATTTCGATCTGGCTTGTTTCGCCAAGAATGACCGGGTCTGGACGGACGGCAAAAACACGCGGTGTGGGCGCAGCAGATTTCAACCGGTCGCCCAGCCCCATCCCGGTAGAAGACATCGCGAAGGCGCGCACCTCAGGCACAAACACCAGCGTCACAAAAATGGCTACATACAGCAGCATTAGGAGAAGACTGATCACGTTGAGTTTGCCTTTTCTGCGGAAACTCAGTGCGAACACCAGCAAACCGATCCCTAACATGACAATTGAGATGATAACCACAATATTGTTGGCCGTGCGGTCGATCACAAAGACGGCAGTCTCGCCTCCAACCACCATGACATTTTTCAGATCATCGCTGATCTCGCTGGACAAACGCTTCGCTTCCAGGCTGGCGTCGGCGATCACGACTTGAGCCTGCTGACTGACCAGCATGATGTCTTCTTGTAACTGAGCATTCACCCGGTTCATTACCGCTTCGAGTTCCAGTATTTTGTTGCGCGTAGTCGAGTCCAGGCTGGCCAGAGTAATATTCAAATTGTTTTGATAGGTGTCCGAAATCTGGTCCAGGGCAGCACTAAGGGATTGCTCTAATACTTTCAGGGTCTCAGGCGCTGTATCACCGAGTAACCTGATGGTCTCTTGTAGCTCCCGCACGGTATTGGCCCCCAGACTCAAAAAATCTCCCACAGTCTGAATGGCATCGGCGTGAGCAGGAGTCGGCGTAATCAGCATGTTCAGGATAAGTATCAATGAGAGAAGAGTGCCAAGCACAGCGTGAAAAGAAGGAGAATACTGTCGAGCACGAATTGAGACTGACATGTTGTACCTCCACAGGAACACAGGTTCTCGGTAGACGCACCGGCTTGTCCACCATTGTCGAGCCGGGAAAGCCTGTTCGGACTGGACCATCTGTCAATCACAGAAGCAATCAGTGATCGGACCGTTCCCGAAGGAACACGCGCCGCCTGTATTAGGACGGCACACGAACCCTAATGACGCTTTGAATCGCTTGAACCTTGATTGCTAGTTGAAAGCGTTCACGCCACTCTCGGTAAAATGGAAGTTACCACACCACCATAAGCCGAGGGAACAACATGAACGCCACCTATATTGTAACAAGTTATGTGGCCATTGATGATATTTTGGAACTCATCGGCCATACAGACGATACGCGGACACAAGTGAGTAGTTGTGCTGGCTACACCACACATCCGTTCGGATTTGAGAGGAGATTCCTCACTCAGGCAGCCTTGCGAGAATAGGCATGATGGAGCCCGCCCAGCACTGGACGTGCGATGATTTCGCCCTCAACCGTTGGCGACGATACCGGCGCTGATGGGATACGCTGGTGAATGCCTTGATGTGGGCGATCTTCATTGAAGTACTCCACATACTCCTTGACGATGCGACGTAATTGCTTCTCACTGAGAATGAGCATGTGATCGAGACATTCCCGACGTAAACTGCCAATGAACCGTTCGCAGTAGGCATTGGCGCGCGGTGCACGCACCGGGGTGCGCAAGACCTCAATCTCGGCAGCCACATTGGCGAAGTGCTCGCCGAATTTTCGGTCATTGTCGCGGATCAAGTAGACGGGGTGCTGACCAAAGGGTGTCGCTTCACGTAACTGCTGGGCGACCCAGGCATCTGAAGGTGACCGCGTCACATTGAAGTGAATGACTTGGCGGGACTCCAATTCGATGATCACGAATACGAATATGTCCCGGAAAAAGACATCGTAAGTCTGCACAAAATCACACGCCCAAATATGGTTCACCCGCAAGTTGATGTTGTTGGCGAACCTCAATTAAGCTGCCAATCG
>CAYMTN010000163.1:0-12716 GCA_964393335.1 uncultured Anaerolineaceae bacterium | reverse complement strand
TACCCCGTGCAGCGACAGAGCACGCCATTCAAAGCCCTGCGGATTTCATCATCAGTCGGGTCAGGGTTTTGATCCAGCAGCGCCTTGGCCGTTAGAATTTGCGCCGGAGTGCAAAACCCGCATTGAATTGCGCCCGTCTCCATAAAGGCCATTTGGATAGGGTGCAAGTCATCATCCTGACTCAACCCTTCAAGGGTTGTGATCTCTGCGCCATCCGCATCCACCGCTCTGATTTTGCAACTGCGGACCGGGCTTCCATTCAACAGCACCATACACACCCCGCATGTGCCGTCGTCACAGCCCACTTTGACACTGAAATAGGACGCACGGCGCAGTACAGCCAACAAACTCTCGTCTGGCCCGACCAAAAGCGTGCGACGAACGTTGTTAATGGTTACAGTAACTTCGACGTTGGAAGATTCCATATGTATCAACTCTCCTATTTATCCAATTCTGATCTGGCTGATGCCTTTTCATCTCCTTCGGGCGTTGTTAGCCAGCTATCAAATTTCGCCTGGCACGCTGAACAGAGAGACAAATGGTGAATGACAGCCGGGCGGATTTCATCAAGAGCAGCACCTGCTGCCAACAGGTCGGCATCGTATTCCAGTAGCGCGAAACATTCCGCACACGTGAGTTGAATAGCCTTCTCGGGCTCACTCGTCAGTACGAGCAGCCGCCACAATGGACGGGACACATTGTCCATACTCTCAGGCTGTTAGCCCCTTTCTTCAAATACCACAAACGCGCGGAAAATATCGCTCTCGGTGATGTTGCCGGCGAGCTTGTCTCCGTCGAGAACCGGCAGCGCACTGATCTTGTGTTGCAATATCAACCGAGCTGCATCAATGAGGGATGCGGTGGGAGAAATAGTTTTCGGATTTTCGGTCATCAACTGGAGCACTGGAAGCTTGGCGAACATTTCGTTGATGTGGAGAGTCAAGCCCGGCGATGCTAATCGGATTTACGCGGCACAGGTTTTCTAACGTCACGATACCGGCTAGAGTGCCGTCATCCATTGCGGGGAGGCGACGGATCTTATGCTCGATCATGCGCCAATACGCTTCTGGTAATGGGCAGCGGCCCGAAACAGTGATGACTTCTGAAGTCATCCAATCCTTAACCTGTTTGGTCACCATCAGGTTCTCCTTGATCGTAGGGCCAGGGGAGGGGGCCGCCTAGCTTTTCCAGTGCAGACACAAGCGCCTCGTTGGTCTGGGCCATAGTTTCAGCCGCCGCCAGGATGTCTGCGGAGGCATCACCGGCCTGTTTTGCCCAGCGACGAAATTCGTCAGCGTGCTCTGTGTTGTGCTCAATCCAATGCGGGATCAGCACTCTCAGTTTGTCGGTCTCGTTCATCCTTATGCTCTCCTTGTTCTACGGTTTCCAGGAGGACCTTGTTTTTCATCAAATCCACCTGGCGGATGACAGCCGGGATCACGCGCGGCGGTTCGAACAGCTTGACCAGTCGGATTCCTTCAGGGACCGGTTCGACCAGCATGACGTCATCCATTATCTTTTCGTCATCTAGATAAACAGCGACTTGACACATCTTGACCTCCGAACTCCTGGGGTATGGCCTATAGTTTTGAGACCAACGGGATGACGCGCTTGCGGCTGTGATCGGCGATTTCTTTCACATCCGTCAAAACGCTGGCGGAAAAGGGAACCTGTATTTCACCGGAGACGAAAAGCGCGCCCTTAATCCGTTCAATCTGCATATATAGTTGGAAAGGCGATTTGGTGCTGCGTGTCATGATCAAATGGTCAACAACGGCCTCTAATTCTGCAATATCATCTGCTTTAGCCGTAGTACTCGCCGAGAACAGGTAAGTACACTTTTTCCCTTCCTGGGAAGTCGCTTTCATCTTCTCAAGGATGTCTTTTCCATAAGTTGGCGAGAACAGCAGCAGGTTCAGCGCCGAGCAAAAAACCAAAATGCCCGGACCCTCATCCGGCACCATTGCGCAGGCGCGTTCCAGGGCTGCATCCCAAACTCTCGGTTTGACCACATTGGCCCTAAAGCGATTGCCTGTCGGTGGGGTCATATCTTCCAGTGTGGCATCCAGTTCGATGAAAGCTACTCGGTCCTGATACCCGTCTAAATCCAATTGGGCGATATTTTTCAGCCCCGCAGCGATAAAGCTATGATCGGGATACTGCAAGGACATGAAGACCACGCCGCCACCCTGTCGCAGCCACGCCGCGACCATCACATTACCGATCAGGGGTTTACCAGAACCACCCGGACCACTCAATAATGTTACGCTGGGGATCGGCAACCCCTCCGGCAGCAGTCGGTCAAACCAATCTTGTTGGGTATGGAAAGTGTTCACTGTTTAGCCTCTCCAGTGTTGTTGTTCTTTTGTCAGAAAGTTCTGAAGGTCTCCTTCGTTCATGACCATCAGCTTCACCTCGGTCAGTTCTCCACCGACAGACTGTGCAGCGGCAGCCAGGCTATTCACCATGTAGTCACGAATATTGTCTGGGACGTTCGGAAAAGGGAGCGCCAGGGTGAGTGTAACTTTGCCATCGGGGGAGACTTGCGTATCCCTGACGATTCCTAAATCCAATAAGGTTGTGGCAATTGCCGGATGCTCAACTCGCTCGATGGCTGCGAGGACGGTCTGATTTTTGTGAGAATCGTTCATTCTTTCTTTCTCCAATGGGGGGCTTTTGCCATAGACTGGCATGGTTATCTGGCCGCCGCTTTTTCGTGTACAGATGCCCAAGCATCTTGCCATATCTCGCGCAGCGCACGGCTGATAGGACTATCGGGCAGGTAAGCCGTGATTGTCTGTCCGTGGACCATTGCCTCGGTGATGCTCAGATCGAAAGGCAGTCGCCCAATGACAGACAGCCCATTCTGTTGACAATGGTCAATAATCTTATCGGTTCCTGGCGGGTAGAGATCTGCCTTGTTGATGCACACCAGGGCCGGAATGCCAAAGTGAGCGGTCAGGTCCAGCACGCGCTCCATATCGTGGATGCCTGCTGCCGTTGGTTCGGTGACCACGATCACTACGTCCGCACCGGAAACAGCGGCGATTGCGGGGCATCCGATGCCCGGAGGGCCATCCACGATTATCAACGGGTAGCTCTCGTTCAGAGCGTGATCGTGCGCACGCTGTTTCAGCAGAGTGACAAGCTTGCCTGAGCTTTCTTGTGCGGGTGACAGCCGCGCGTGAAACAGCGGCCCGTACCGGCTGGTTGAGAAAAACCAGCGTCCTGAAATCTGCGGAAGCATGGTGATCGCGTTATTGGGGCATTGGGTACTGCAAGTCGCGCATCCCTCACAGGCAATCGTATCAACCGTGTAAAGCCCATTGTCCGCTCGAACGGCGTCGAAGCGGCATACATCCGCGCATAGGCCACAACCGGAACACAAGTCCGCTGCAATAACCGCGACCTGCCCGCCGACGAAATCCTGAGTTTCGAGACTGCGGGGTTCCAGGAGCAGTTCCAGATTAGCCGCATCCACATCAGCATCCACCAGAATCGCGCGAGTATCTGGATTCTGGCTGGCCAGATGCGCCAACGCTGCCGTGACGGTTGTTTTGCCGGTTCCACCCTTTCCGCTCAAGACAACGATTTGTTTCATTGGCTGACTCCTGCCACCGTTAGAAGCACCTCGCTGAAAAGCGCGCTGTATTCTGGCCGGAGTGACACGAGCGGCACGCCCTGGGCGATGCCTGCCGCGATCTCGCGATCCATCGGAATACGGAGCAGCACCGGAAGCCCCACCTGCGTGCAGAAATCATCCACTTCCTGGTCGCCTATCCCATCTCGGTTAATGATAACCCCGGCGGGCAGTCCTAACTCACCAGTCAATTCGTAAGCCAGCTTCAGATCGTGCAGCCCGAAGGGGGTTGGCTCGGTAACCAGGATCACATAGTCGGCACCGCGCACGGCCTCAACGACCGGGCAGGACGTGCCGGGAGGCGCATCGATGATGATCGTCTCCCCTGCTTGAGCAGGGTATGATGCCTTAAGCTGCCGGATCACCGGGACAGCCAATGCTTTTCCGACGTTCAAGACACCGCGCGCAAACCGGATGCCTTCCGGTGTGTTCCCGCTTTCGAGCGTGCCCAGCACATGCGGCACTTCACGAATCGCCTTGGCTGGGCAGTTCAAAGCGCAACTGCCACAACCATGACACATCCCTGGGAAAACCAGCACCTGCTGGCCCGTCACGGCTAGCGCCTGGTACTGGCACACCTCAGCGCAGACGCCACAGTAATCGCACAACGCCTCATCAACAGAGGGGACCAACAAAAAAGCATCCTCGCGGTGGGCCAGGGAGGGTTTTAACATCAGGTGCGCGTTAGGCCCTTCGACATCGCAATCCAGAAAGAGCACGGGGCTGTCCGACGCTAAGGACAATGCCAGGCTTGTTGCTACCGTTGTTTTGCCTGTCCCCCCCTTGCCGCTGGCAACAGCTATGATCATTCAGGCATCCTCCACCGCATCGAGATCGCCGTTCAACAATCTGGTGATCAGATCATCCACTGTTCCCGATCTGGCTTGATAGAGGCGCACCCCCGATGTGTGCAACACGTTGTAGGCTTTCGGCCCAAACGCCCCACTGATCACGGCTTCCACATCGTGCCTGATAAGAAACTCAGCCGCTCGAATGCCAGCCCCGCCGCCCAACTGCGCCGCCGGATTGGCGACGACTTGCTGCTCGCCTATGTTTGTATCGACGATGGCAAAAGCCGCCGCGCGTCCGAAGCGTGATTCAAAAGCTGCATCTGGTTTTGGTGTGGTTACACTGACTGCAATTTTCATCGCTATGTCTCCAATTAATGCAATTTGTCGGTACGATCCTCGAGTGTTCCGCCAATATAGGCCTTCACCGCTTCCTCGGCATCTGCAAGTTCGGTTACGAAGGGACGGATGTTGGCTTGTTCCATCGCAAGATAAGCGCCGCGTCCCATGCCACGCACGATGATTGCTTTACAGTCTTGAATGGACTCGATCATGCGAGTGTGTTTGGCATCGGAGTGTGCGCCAAAGCCATGCCCGCGTGGATCGTTTTCCGATGCGTGATCATGAGGTTCCTGCACAAACTGCTGGTGTCCGACCTTATCGCGCAATTCCTTGCCGATGATCTCACCCTCCTCTACTGTGAAGACGAGGTAATGCGAGGCACGACCAAAGTGCTGGCTGATGGTTGTTCCATCATTGGTGATGACTGCGATTTTCATGTTTCTGATTCTCCTTAGTTCTATCATCATGACACTACGGCGTGTTCTAGCTTATCCACTACGGCCTGGATTTCGCGTTGCGCCTGGTCGCTTTTAAGCGTCGATCCAGTGAGCCACGCCATTGCGATGGCCGGATCAGCGTGAATAACGCCTAATGGTTTGATGCCGTGTTCTTCCAACTTGTCGCACAGATAATCTTCCACCTGCTGACTTGTGACCCGGTTCAGAACGAACAGAACACCCTGGATCGACGCATTGCGAAACATGGCATTTGCCAGTTCGACTAATTCCGGCGACTCGAGGTGTTCGGTGGCGGGGAGTGCCCCGGCCTGGATTTGCGTGACCATGTGTCGCATGTCGACCGCCATCTGGATCGCAGCGTTGGTCGGATCCACTACAACAATCGCCCAGTGTAGGCTGGTAATCACACCTCGTGCCGAGTCTTCGAAGCCCGCTTTGAAGTCCACCAGGGTCACCGCTTTGTTGGGTGTGCCTTCGATGGTGACATCGCGGGCGATTTTAGCTACCGGGCCATCGCAGCCTGCACCCGGTCCCTGGTCCCCGATCTTGCCTGCGATCAGATACCGGATTCCGTTTGATGTCTGAGCACGGTAATCATCCGGCAGCGTCTCCCAACGAAACCCCGCGTCGGGAAGCAGCGTGGGATCATCGACGGGGCAGGTGACCTTTCCGCCGCTAAATACCGCCCCGCCGAAGTAATCCATGAGTGGCGAGGGGAGATGGTCGATACCAAGCGCCTGGTGCAGCCCGACATTGGTCGAGTCGGCATCCAGGATATAAACCTCGTAACCATGCTCCGCAAGTCCTCTTGCCAGTAAGGCGATCACGGTGCTTTTCCCTGCTCCGCCTTTACCGAACACCCCAATCTTCATTCCGGCCAGGGTGTGAGTTTTTTCGATCATTCTCTTTTGTCCTTTTTGTATGTCCGCATGATTCTGCTCTGTTTTTTGCGTGCGCGGCTGCCTTGGATCGACAGCCGTGCTCTGAGCTTCAGTCGGGTAATGGGAAGGCGCCGCACTCCAGAAACGGACGCCGTAGCGTGCCACCACCTGCGCGCGTCCACTCTGTTCAAGCTCAGCCAAGATGTCGTCGGCCTGCCCCGGTGCGGCCTGGTCTAGTGTCTGCTCCAGTTCTTCCTGGCGCATGGGGTGGCGCGCGATGATGTCTAACACGGCGTCGGCCAGATTCTCGTAACCACTCACATCAAAGCTGCCCGCAGCCGGATGCAGAACATGGG
Source organism: uncultured Anaerolineaceae bacterium (assembly GCA_964393335.1). GTDB lineage: Bacteria > Chloroflexota > Anaerolineae > Aggregatilineales > Aggregatilineaceae > CAYMTN01. The sequence continues at coordinate 6,251 of CAYMTN010000163.1, read as the reverse complement.
CTACTTCCCCCAGTATCACGAGCGCGCGCATGAGACCTTCCTCGTCGGCGGGCTGCACCCAGGTTTCAGTCGGTGGGCGGGTGGGCAGGCTGATGTGGATTTCGTCCGGTTCCACACGGCGCAAAATAGTGGCGATGTCGTGCAAAGCCTGCTCCGTGTCATTCAAGCCTCGCACGAGCATCACCTCAACCCACAACCGTCCACTGTATTGGTGGCGGAAATCCACCAGCCCGGTGACCAACCGCCGGAAGGTGGCAGCCGGGTGGGGACGATTGATCTGCTGGTACAGTTTTGATGTACCCGCATCTAAAGTAGGCAGTACAGCATCGGCGGTGGCGAGATCATGTCGCATCTGGGGATCGTAGAGCAGGGAACCGTTTGTGATAACGGCAACGGGTATCTCTACCAGGGTTTTGACCTGCTCAATTAACCAACCGATGCTAGCGTGCAACGTTGGCTCGCCGGAACCAACAAACGTTATCCAGTCGATGTCACCTGCTTTATGTGCCGCCAGCGCCTGACCCACTTCCGCCAGGATGTCAGCAGGAGAGAAATAGTCGTTACGGGTGTGGGTGACGGGCTGTGTGCGGCCCAACTGACAGTACACACAGTTCCAGTTGCATGTTTTAAGTGGAATTGTGTCGATCCCCAACGACTGTCCCAACCGGCGTGAGGGCACAGGGCCGAAGACGTATTTCATCGCCGATTCACCTCGTGCATAGGCAGCAGATTGGGCAGCGGCACGCGTTCAAGTCTTCCATCTGCTCCCCGGCGAATCGTGTACAGGTCTTCTGGTTGTTCGATGCGGTCGACGAACAGCACGCCATCCAGATGATCGATTTCGTGGTGAAGCAGAATGGCATCGAAATCTTCGAAAACGCGTTCAACCGGTTGTCCGGTTTCGTCTAATGCTTTGACCTTTAGATAATGTGGACGGCGCGTCGTGCCGTAGAGAGCAGGGAAACTGAGGCACCCATCGAAGTCTCTGCGTTCGTCGCGCGCCTCAATGATCTGCGGGTTGATCAGGGCGGTTGGGATCACCGTGGTGTCATCATCTTCATCATGCAGTCCGAGCCGCATGACTACCACGCGCTGATGCACATTAATCTGCGGTGCGGCTAACCCAGCCCCATCGGGGCAGTCCATCAATGTGTCTTTCAGGTTTTGAATCAGCGCTTGCACACGTTTGTTCATTTGCTGTACCGGCTCGCTTTTGCGGCGCAGCGACGCTGCATCTTCGGAATAGAGTAGGATTTTTCGAACGGTCATTAGGTGCCCTTTATCCCACTATACGGGGTATTGCCCTGCGCATGCTTGCGAGGTTGATGGCTCAAGAGACTCCGCCGGGCGGTCGCCAAATATAAAGGACACGTTGTATCCCCTTTTGTCTCATGGTCACATTTCCCATTTCAGTACGAGCAAGCACATCGTTTGTCTTCTATTATACTATTATAAAGTACAATCGTCCATTTAAATGATACGAATTGAAGTTTTTCCGCTAGAATTAATGGTTAAGCGCTCGAGTTTTACCAGTATATGGTACAATTAAGGCAGTCAGTCAGAGATAGGAGGTAAATGAGTGATGTCCGAGCAGTTAGAACCTCGTGTTGGGATGCGTATCCGTGCGTTGCGAAACCGACAGGGTTTGTCCTTACGAGCACTAGCCAGCCACTGCGGTCTATCGATCAATGCCATCAGCCAAATCGAGCGAGGTGAGAGTTCACCCACTCTCTCTTCGTTACACGTGCTGGCAACCGCATTGGGGGTGCCACTCACAGCTTTTCTTGAGGATGAAAATGAGCAGGCGGTAGTGTTCTTGAAACACAACCAACGCCAGCGTTCCGATGGTAAAGGGTTTGTGATGGAAAGTATGGGAGCCGGTCTGCCGGATCAGCAGCTTGAGCCCTTTCTGGTCACTATGGAACCCGGCGCGGGGAGCGCTGTTAACCCAATCACCCATCCTGGGGAGGAGTTTGTCTATTGCCTTGACGGGGAGATCGAGTACCGAATTGGTGATCGCCTATACCGCCTGGAGACTGGTGACAGCCTCCTATTCGAGGCTGCGCAGCCGCACTGCTTCTGTAACCGAACAGAAACCAGGGCCACCGTTTTGTTAGTGTTTCAGTCGGCTGAGGATGGTCATCTCGCGCGTCAAAGACACTTGACCATCTGATGTGGTATGCAACAGCTACGCGCGAAAACAAAAGAAGTATGCTGGAGTAGGAACATGCCAAACCAGACCAGAAGCCGAGACGCTCATCCGGTTCCTGTCCATGACCCGGCGTGGGAAATCGGGAGCTTTCTGCGCTATGAACAAGAGCGGCCCGACATTGTTTCGGTATTGCATGATTGGGAGGGGGAAATTGCCAGGAAAACGATCGATGCGGTGACACAGGTTCTAAAGGGCGACTATCCAAGGAACGTCTTCCTTGCGGAGTTGCCGGGAGCCGGGACGTGGACGCGAAAGCTGAAGTTGTTCATCCCAGGCCAAGAGGGGCGGATCGTTAATATCATTGGCGGAGGCACTCCGCGCTTATTGCTAGGAAATGAAGTCGCCTACCAATTACCGAATCCTAACGCCAAACGCAAGTCTACCGTATATCGATATTCCCTGGTTGAGGGGAGACTCTCGGCGGAAACTCTGACTCTTGATGAGGTGCAAGGCGGATTGTCGTTATCGCTCGCCAATCATATTCATGAGCGTATGGCACAGGCCTTGATCTTGACAGGCAATCATGTCACCGTTCCAACTCTGATAACCATGGGGCGTTTTACTATTCCGCGATGGGACGGAAGTTTTTTGGTTTACAGCGAGGTATTGAATTATCGTCCGAGTTACTATCTCCGCCCAGAGAACAGATATCGGAAATTCGACAGCAAACGCGGAGTGGAGGTCTTCCGTTCCGGTGTGAGCTCTCTCTTTCAAGCCTTACGACAGATCAATATGCATGATGACGGTTTTTTTCACGGCGATTTGATACATCGGCATCTCGGGGGCAGCGCTAATCTAGGTTTCACTCCGGAAGGCGTGGCTGTTATCAAGGGGTGGGGACGGAGAATGGATGAACAGGTCACAGACTGGCCTTCGAAAGACCGTCGGACACATCAAATGCGGGAGGTGACAGGCGCTCTCGCCGGTTTGCTGCAAGATGTCTCCACCAGTGAGACGAATCGTGAGGAGCGGCAGAGTTTGCTAATCGATACTGTTTCGGCTGGCCTTGAAGCGTACACCGGTCGCCATAAAATGATTGACCGGGTTTCATTGGCGTCCGGTTTGCCGACCGATATAGATCGTTTTATGGAATCGACCCAGAGGTTTCTGAGCAACGATAATCTGAGTGACTATCCGATCAATTCGATTCTATACCAGGAAAGCGGGCAGTTGGACGACAGGATCAAACACTGGTTGGTCAAGTGTGTAACTCACCATTTATAGTGCTCGCATTACTTTTAAGGTCGATTGGCGAGTGCCAACCAGCTCTCTTTGGCAAGCTCCTTCGACTTTATGAACCGGGCCTGTCTTCAAGGCAATAGATAGCACGACTGGATGAGATGTACCAGGTGCCAGGAATGGATAACGGTTATGACGCCAAAACACCACGAACCTGGAGCTTTCTTCGGGAACAAGAGAAACGGGTAAACAACAGAGTTAAGCGGCTCGCCAGCGCGATGGAAGCCTGCGACGAATGCCTGGAAGCCAAAGGGTTACAGGGCATGCTAAACTACAAGCAATTGGAACACGACGTACTCCATTATCTGATGCGCCACGTAAATGCATGCACACTATCACTAGATGCCGTGTTGTTGCAGCAGATCGACCGGTACCGCCGAAAAGTTCAACAACTCTCTCGAAATTGGTGCCGGGGAAAGCCCATTCCGACTGGTTACTGGGAGGCGGAAGTCAAACGCGCGTTTCTCACTGATTTGTTAGGCCGCTATCATGCCTGGTGTGTTGGACGACCCTACTACAGGGAGAGCCCAAACTTCACTCGATAGTAGTTTTGATAGTGCCAGGTTCGGCAATTCCACTCCATAACGTTACCGCAGAAGGCAACATATGCTCCCGGCACGTCTGACAAAGCCCAAAAATCGCCATGTGATCAATGCGGGGTTCGAAACCATATGCCTCCTGCAAATGAGATCGTAAGGGAACGATGGCAGCATCATCCAGGTTTTGGACATGACCGCAGGCAAGACAAACCAGGTGATGGTGCGGTGGGGTGGACAGCAGCTCGTAGACGGTTCCAGATTGGCCCAAATCAGTTTGGGAAACGAGAGCCAGGTCTTTGAGCCACTGCAGAACACGGTAAACCGTTGGTTCCGGAATTGGAATATGTTGTGTGTCAAGATACTGCTGGACGTTTTGAGTCGTCTGGTGCCCGCCTAATTCGCAAAGCGCCTGGATCACAGCTAAGCGAGGCATCGTGATGCGTTCACCTATTTGTTTGAGGTGGTCCGCTATTTCCTGTTTCGTTTGCATGACATTGACCTTCTGAAAACCTTGCGATGGTAGCCGTCGCCGGTCGAACTATGGGCACCACGCCCGCGCCAGATAGTGCTCGCCGGTGTCGTCAACCCACACGTCGATATACCCGGCCTGAACCAACATCTGGCGCAGGTCTTCGCCGGGTGGCAGCAGATCAAACGCAATGGGACCGCCTGCCTGGGAGTGAATGGCATTCACACGTTCGCGCGGATTATTATGCAGAATAAAAAGCTGTCCATCGGGACGCAGCACCCGTTGGATTTCCCCTAACGCCCGCACTCTGTCGGCAAAGTGGGGGAAGCTGTTATGGCATACCACGACATCAAACCAGGCTTGTTGCCTCGCCGCAAATGGCAGTTGGTGCGCGTCGGCTTCCACCAGGTACGCATGTGGGCAGCGCTCACGCGCCTGCATTAACATGCCATGTGCGAGGTCAATAGACACCAGCCGCATATCCGGCGCACAGTGCATCAGATGTGGGATGAGTGCGCCGGTTCCCGTGCCAATTTCCAGCACCGCTCGCGCTATTCTAAAAGTGTCGGCAAAGGGGGCTACCATCCGACGCAGCGCCTCATCAAGATGGTCCGGCATCATGCTGTTCCAGGTTGGCGCGCGGTCTTCAAAGTAATCGCGTATGGCACTCGTCATCAACTTTGGCCTTTCGATAGCATCGCCCACCACGAATAGGTGGGCGATGCACATGTTTACAAAACGGTGTTATTCGCGGATGTCCAGGCCAGTGGGTTGGCCTACAATGAACTGGTGTTTGTTATACGGCATGGGGATGCCACCGCCCCAGCCGCCGGGCGTGTAGTACCAGTTGTCGAATACGTTTGCATTGAAGATCACCACGCGCGCCGTGTAGTAAAGCGGCAGCACCGGCAGGTCTTCGGCCAGGATACGCTGCATCTCGAAGATCGCGTCCTGGCGGGCTGCCGGGTCGGTCATACTCAACTGCGCGCTCGCTAAGGCGTCAAATTCGGGACTGCTGTAGCCCAACGCGCGCGAAAAACCGCGCATCTGGCTCTGGCTGGCAAAACTGCGGCGCAGTTGGTCCGGATCGCCGCCCAAACCACCGAAGCCAAACACGCCTATTTCGTAGCTGCCCTCGAGCGCTGCCGCATCCAGCGAAGTCTGGTCCAGCGGCACCTGCTCGATCTCCAGCCCAATAGCGTCCAACCCCTTTTCGATGATCTCGATCACCCGTGCGGATTCGGTGTCATCAGCGGCGTAGGAGAGCTTGATCGGCGTGCCATCGTAACCGGCTTCTTCCAGCAATGCTCGCGCCTGATCCAGGTCATAGGCGTAGTCGATCAGGTCCGGGTTGTAAAAGGGATTGGAGGGGGGCAAAAAGCCCATGCTGCCTACATCACCGAACCCGTACAGAATCCGCTCCAGCATAGCCTGACGATCAACCGCGTGGGCGATAGCCTGCCGGACACGCACATCTTGCAGGGGGGTGTCTTGTTCCAGGTTGAAGAACAGGAACATCCCCCATTCACCGGGCGCGGTGCGGACCTCAAATGGATCCTTCTGGAAGGGTTCGAGCATTTCGTCCGTCACACCGCCGAACTGGTCGAATGCGGCGATGTCGCCGTTGATCAGTGCCAGATAGTTGTCGCTGGTGGGCACAAACTCGATACGCTGCACATACGGCTCGCCCAGGAAAAAATCCGGATTGGCTTCAAATAGATAGGCTCCTTCCGCTTCACTGTACTCGATCATCCGGTACGCGCCGGTGCCGATGAAAGCGTCTGACTCGGTG
>CAYMTN010000162.1:0-12766 GCA_964393335.1 uncultured Anaerolineaceae bacterium | reverse complement strand
CGTGTGTTACAACATACCGACATCACCACATCAGGAGGGAAGATTATGGGTTCACTGGATGGAAAAACGGCGCTGGTTTTCGGCGTAGCCAACAAACGATCGATTGCCTGGGGCATCACCGAGGCGTTTGTGCGCGAGGGAGCCACCGTCGGGTTGAGTTATGCGGGTGAGGTGCTCGAAAAGCGCGTCTTTCCGCTGGCACAAGAGGTCGGGATCGACTTTGTGGAGCAGTGCGACGTCACGTCCGACGAGCAGATTAAGACGGTGTTCGCCAGGGCGAAGGAGCGTTTCGGCACATTGGACATCCTGGTACATGCCGTCGCGTACGCGCCGGGCGACGACCTGGGCGGGCGCTTCCGGGATGTCAGCCGCGCGGGCTTCAAGATAGCGCTCGATATTTCCGCCTACAGCCTGATCCCGCTGGCGAAACACGCCGCCGAATTGATGCCGGACGGCGGCAGCATCATGGCGCTGTCGTATTACGCCGCCGAGAAGGTCATGCCGCGTTACAACGTGATGGCGATTGCCAAAGCCGCGCTCGAAAACATCGTGCGTTACCTGGCAGTGGACCTCGGCCCGCAGGGCATCCGCGTGAATACGCTCAGTCCCGGCCCGATCAAAACGCTGGCAGCGGCAGGCGTGCCAGGCTTCCGCACCATGTTGAAATACAGCGAGAAGGTCACCCCGCTGCGCGAGCAGGTCACGCAGGAGGATGTCGGCAACGTCGCCGCGTTCCTGGCCAGTGACGCAGCCCGCCAGATCAGCGGCGAAACGCTGTATATCGACGGCGGGTATCACGTGTTGGGCATCACGGCGACCGAAGAGGAATTCGAGCAACTGTAAGTGCAGCGCCACGATGTTGTTGGCGCATTCTGTGTAACAATAGGGGTTGTAGGAGCGCGGTACGACGCCCCTGGACCCCTATTTTTCCGCACGCGGGCTTACGAGTCGTCCCGCACCTGGGCCTGGGCCAGATCGCGCTGGCGCTGCATGTGCAGGCGGGGCGATGGCCCGCTGCCGCCGCGTTTGGTGGCGGGCCGGTCCAACGGCGTGACACGCGCCTCGATGTACTGGTATTCGACGGATTCTTTGTTGAGGCCGCGCGGCGCGCCCCCTGACTGCGCGTCCATCGTCTCGACCTTGTCCTTTTCGACCAGGGCGATGCTCAAGCCTGCGTTGGGCAGCACAAACAGCGTGTGACATTCGCCCCAGATCGAGTTGCGGTAATATTTCAGGATGGCATCAGGGTCGATAACGCGCATTTCGGTGCGGGCATCCTTCAATGACATGGCGCTCAGGCGTTTAGCCAGTTGTTCGCGTGCGGTTTCGTCCATCTTGTCCTCCGATTCGAGCCGAGTCATTCCTGGGCGAATTTTAACACAGATTCCGGCCAGCGCCTCATGGCCTTGACGGGCGGTGTGTTGTACAATTCGAGTGATATTGGCGCACACATCCCGGAAGAATCATGATCGAACCCTACAGCGTCTACCAGCTAACCGGTTACATCCGCGATCTGTTCGACTCCGACCCCAACTTGCAGGACGTATGGGTCGAGGGCGAGATCAGCAACTTCACCCGCGCGTCATCCGGCCACCTGTACTTTACGCTCAAAGATGATCGCAGCGAGCTGCGCGGCGTGATGTGGAAAAGCCAGGCAGCCTGGTTGAGCTTCGAGCCGCAGCACGGCGATGCGGTGCTGGCGCACGGGCACGTCACGGTTTACGACCGGCGCGGCGAATACCAGTTGGTGTGTGATACGCTGCAAGTGGCGGGCGTGGGCGACCTCAACCGCCAGTTTGAGCTGCTCAAGACCCGGCTGGAAGCCGAGGGCCTGTTCGACAGCGCCCGCAAACGCCCGATCCCGGCCTTTCCCCGGCAGATTGGCGTGGTCACGTCGCCCACGACGGCGGCCTTTCAGGACATTCAAAACGTGCTGCGGCGGCGCTACCCGCTGGCGGAGGTCATTCTCAGCCCGGCGCTGGTCCAGGGAACCGACGCGCCGCCCCAGATCATCGAGGCGCTGCGCCGCCTGAACGACCAGACTAGCGTGGATGTGATCATCGTGGCGCGCGGCGGGGGCAGCCTGGAAGACCTGTGGTGCTTCAACGACGAAGCCGTCGCCCGCGCGGTGGCCGCGTCACGCATCCCGGTCGTGGCGGGGGTCGGGCACGAGATCGATTTCACGCTGGTGGATTTTGCCGCCGACTACCGCGCCCCGACTCCGTCCGCAGCGGCGGAGGTCGTCACGCCGGACGGCGCGCTGCTGCGCCTGGATATTCGGACCTGGGCCGACCGGCTAACGGCCAGCCAGTACACCCGCCTGGGCAGCTTCCAGCGAGAACTCGACGCGCAGGCCCGCCTGCTCGAACGTCTGTCGCCGCTGCACACGATCCAGAATGCCCGCCAGCGCATCGACGACCTGACCAGCCGCGCGGCGGCCCATGTGCGGCACGATATGGCGCGGCGGCGGGACCGGCTCGCCGCACAGGGACGCGCGCTCGATGCGGCCAATCCCCGGCGGCTGCTGGCGCGCGGTTATGCCATCGTCACCCGCACCAGCGACGGCCAGCGCGTGACCAGCGCCCACGACGCCGTCGAAGGCACCGCCATCGACATCACGCTGCACGATGGCCGTCTGAGCGCCTCCGTTCGCCAGCGGAGTCTGGACGTTTGATAGTTTTCGGGGAGAAACCGGTAGATTTCGCGCGCAGTGGTCATTGGTGATTGGTCATTCGTTATTGGTAATTGGTCGTTGGTTTGTGGCGCAGGCAGCGCCGCGTTCTCATGACGGGAAACGAGTAGCCAATCACAAAAAAATACTGAGCCTGACGTAACTTTCTAAACTGATCACGTAGCAGAGGCTCGCCAGATAGCCTCACCCCTGGCCCCTCTCCATCAAAATGGAGAGGGGCAAAGGGGCCGGGGGTTAAGGGGTGAGGCTTGCTGTCAATGTCCAGAAGTTTAGTTTTCAATGCACGGATCAGTAATTACTAAAAACCGGTGTTTGGGTCGTTGGTTTGTGGCGCAGGCCGCGCCGCGTCCTCATGACGGGAAACGAGTAACCAATCACCAATAACTGACCACTAAAAACCAGTCTTATTGAGGCACCTTGTTTATGAGCGAAGAGACACCGATCGTAGCCGGGCGTTACCGACTGGAAGAAAAAATCGGGCGGGGCGGCATGGGCGACGTGTATCGCGGCGTGGACCTGCGTACGAACGAACTGGTCGCCGTCAAGCTGCTGCACCAGAGCATCGTCGAAGAAAACCCGGATATCGTGGATCGTTTCCGGCGCGAAGGCGAAGCCCTGCGCCAGCTCGATCACCCGAACATCGTGCAGTTGCTCGACGCGTTCGAAGACAGCGGCCAGCACTACCTCGTCATGGAATACGTCAGCGGCGGGTCGCTGAGGGACCTGATCGACGAACAGTCGCGGCTGCCGCTCGAAGGCGTGCTCAACGTCGCGCTGGACCTGGCCGACGCGCTGACGCGCGCCCACCGCATGAACATCATTCACCGCGACATCAAGCCCGATAACGTGCTGCTGGCCGAGGACGGCACGCCGCGCCTGACCGATTTCGGCGTGGCGCACCTGGGCGACCGCACCCGCCTGACGCAAACCGGATCGGTGATCGGCACCTACGCGTATCTCAGCCCGGAAGCGTGCAACGGCCTGGAACTGGACGAGCGCACCGATATCTGGTCGTTCGGCGTCATGCTGTTTGAGATGTTAACCGGGCGCGTGCCGTTCCAGGAAAGCAGCACTGCCGCGATCCTGACCTCGATCCTGACCAAACCCGCGCCGGATATTACCCGGCTGCGGCCCGGCATCCCGCTGGGCCTGGCCGACCTGATCTACCGTATGCTCGAAAAAGACCGTGAGCGGCGCATCGCCAGCGTGCGACTGATCGGCGTCGAGCTGGAAGCGCTGATTCGCGGGCTGGATACGCCGCTGCGCAGCGTGCTGCTGCAAGGCGAACCCAACGCCTCCAAGTCCCGTTTTGCCACGCCTTCGGACCAGGGCAGCAACGTCCCGGCGATGGAGCGCCGCACCCCCGACCAGACACACGGCTTTTCGCTCTACCCATCCCCCGGCGGCCCGGCCCCAGCCCAGGGAGCGGCGTCACAGGTGCCGGCGTCACAGGCGCTCCCACCCTATTACACGCCGGGCGGCACGCCGCTGGCAACCGGCGAAATGCCCGCCGCCTCATCCATCACCAAGTGGAAATGGATCGCGCTGATGGTGATCGTCACCGTGTTGGCCTGCTCGGTCGTGGCCGTCGTTGCGATCATCCTGGGGCCGGAGGCTGCCGACAAAACCGACCACGTGGCGACGGCTCCCGCCGGAGGCGAACCGCTCGCGCCCGGCGCGGATATCCCGCAGGTCGAGCCGGTCGAAGCAGGGCAGTACATGGTGCTCGTCGCGCAGTTCGAGAACCTGGGCGGCATCGGCCAGTTAGCCAGCAGCAACCGCGACGTGACCCGCTTCGTGTACGACAACCTGCACGAGACGCTCGAAGAGACGGTGCCGTTTTCCGACGTGCGCGTGCGGCGTTATCCCGGCGTCGTCACGTCCGACGACGAGGCGCGCGCCGCCGCCGCCGTCAACGACGCGATCGTCGTCGTATGGGGTAACTACACACCCGATCTGATCGAGCTTAACGTTCAGATCGGTTCGACGACCCCCTTCAAGCACAACGTATTCGAGCGTGACGTGCTGGAACGGACCGCTAACGTGCGCATCCACATGACCAACGAACGGACCGAATCCGTTGCGCCCGCCGTGTTGGGCGTGTTGAACGTGCTGCAAAATGCGGATGGTGACGGGTTTGAAATGCTGCGCACCAGCGCGATCCAGGGCGCGATTGACGTGCAGTCTGCCGAGATTGTCGGGACGAGTGTCGCGGCGGACGTGCACCACTATTTCATCGCCAGCAGCGACGCCCAGGGCCGCGCGTATCTGGACGACGCGCTGGACCTCGACCCCGGCAACCCGCTGCTTTACGCCTACAGCAGCATCCAAAAACAGCGCCAGGGGCTGTTTGAGGAATCGCGCCGGGACATCGAAACCGCGCAGCGCCTCGGCCCGGACGGCTGGGTGATGCCGACCCTGCTGCTGGCGAACATCACCGAAGACAGCTCGGTGATCGGCCTGTTTGACGCCGTGATCGCGCAGCGCCCGGAGGACTGGTTCCCGCTGTTTTTCCGGGGCGCGATTTATTACGAGCTGGATGGCACGGTCCCGGACGGGTACACGCACGCACGCGCCGACCTCGACGCCGCAATTACGCTGCACCCGAACGCGAGTTTTCCGTATGTCTACAGCGCGCTGCTGGCGATGCACGAGGGACGGCTGGCCGATGCCGGGCAGGCAATTTACATCACGCTGAACGAGTACCCGAATCCGTCATTCATGCAGCGGCTGGTCAGCGCCACGTTTGGCGACCGGTTTTTGACGCCCTACGCGGTGACGCTCTCCGCCTTCACCAACCTGATGTTGGGGCGTCATAACCAGGTCATTCAGGATACACAGGCCGGGCTGGCGATCTACCCGGATCTGTCCGACCTTTTCCTGCTGCAAGGCATGTCTTACTGCGCATTAAGCAGCTACCGGGCCGCCGCGACCAGTTTTTCGCAACTGTTACAGCGCGATCCGGCCTTCATGCTGGCGTACCTGATGCGGGCCAGCGTGCGGCTGAGCCTCAACAATGAAGACGGCGCGAACGACGATTTCGGCGTGATCGAGTCCAGCCCACAAGCGGACACGTTCGCGCCGTTCATCGCGGCGATCAAAGATGGGGCCACCAACTGCGGGATGTTCTTCAGCCCGGAAAACACGCTGATCATGCCTGTATCTACAGGTATGCCTGCGTCCACAGGCCAGCCCGTCGATCAAACCCCGACGCCGGTTGGCGCTGTCGAAACGGTCAAACCGGGCGACCTGATGGTCCTGGTGACCCGCCTGGAGCCGTTGGACGGCGTGACCGAACGCGACGTCGCCCGCTTCATCGCGGACAACCTGGCACGCGTCACCGGTGAGGACCTGGGTTCGACGGCGGTCGGCGTCAGCAGGGACCCGGCGCTCATCACTTCGGACGCCGACGCGCTGGCGCTCGCCCAGGAAACCGGCGCGACGATCGTCGTGTGGGGCAATTACACGCCCGACGTGATCGAGTTGAACATCCAGATCGGCGTCACGGATGCGTTTCCGCTGATCCCGTTTGACCAGCAGACGCTGGAACGTACCGCCAACGTGCGCGTTCACCTGACCGACGAGCGCCGCGAATCCATCGCGCCGCAGGTGCTGGCGATCCTCAACTTGCTGGCAACCGCCGACGGCGACGAATACGGCATGATGCTGTGGTTCACCCTGATCGATGCGCTGGACGTGACCGGGGCCGAGATCGTCGGGAACAGCCTCGCGGCGCACATGCACCGCGCACTGGTGGCGTATGACACCGACCCCCAGCAGTCGATCGACGAGTTAACCGCCGCCATCGCGGTCGATGCCAGCAGCGTGCTGGCCTATTTCTATCGCGGGCTGGCGTACCTGCGCACCGGGGCCGAGTCGAGCTTTGCAGCGGACCTCGAAACCGCGCGGCGTCTCGCGCCGGACAACTGGGCCGGGCTGACCATGATGGAGCCGCACCCCGACCTGCAGACCGCCCTGGACGCCTACTCGCGGGCCGTGACGCTGCGCCCGGACGATTGGTTTGTGTATTTCATGCGCGGCACACTGTATTATTATGCCCTGCAAGATTTCGACGCCGCCCGCGCCGATTTCGAGCGGTCGATCGCCCTGGGGCCGCAGGCCAACCTGCCGTTTATCCCCGCCATGCTGCTCGCGCTGCGTCAGGGGCGTCTGGCCGACGCCCAGGCGTACATGGACGCCATCCTGACCCGGTACCCGGACGCTGAACTGACCAACCGCGCATTTCAGGCCGTGTACGGCAGCGCGGCGGTTGAAAACTACTCCGGGCTGCTGTTTTCCGCCGCGACGAATCTGGTGTTGGGCCAGTATGATCGCGTGGTGACCGACGTGCAGATCATGGCTGAAAACGTGCTGTCGCTGCCAGAGTCTCAGCACGACGAGTACGGGTTGGAACTGGCCGACATGTACGCGCTGCAGGGGATCGCTTACTGCAACCTGGACGAGATCGAATCCGCCGAAGCGGCTTATACCCAGGCGCTGCGTATCAGCCCGGACTTCACACTGCTCTACCTGCTGCGCGGGCAAGTGCGCCAGGTCCAGGGCAACGCCAGCGCCGCCCGTAACGATTTCGCGGTGGCCAGCCAGCACACGCTGGGACCGGGATTCGAGGCGTGGGTCCAGGCGGGGATCACTGGCCGGTGGTCGTGCAAAACCCTGCAAGACTATACACCGCCCGGATAACGGGCCATCAACCGGATCGTGGGATGGGTCCCGTACACCTGCATGACGGCGATCCGTCGCATCGTTGAGGAACCGGGTCAAACTCACACAAGGGGAGACTATGAGCCAGCCAGACGTGATCGCCAACCGGTTTGAGATTCAGGCTACCATCGGCCAGGGAGGCATGGGCGATGTCTTTCGCGGCCTTGATCGCCAGACCGGCCAGCCTGTTGCCATCAAGCTGCTGAAACCCGACATCGTGCAAGAAGACCCCAACCTGATCGAACGGTTCACCCGCGAAGGCGAAGCGCTGCGCCGCTTGAACCATCCCAACATCGTCAAGATGGTGGCCGCCGTCGAAGAAAACGGGCTGCATTACCTGGTCATGCAGTACGTGGCGGGCGGGTCGCTGCGCGACCTGCTGGACCGCGAACCGTGCCTGCCCATCGAGCGCGTGCTGGCGCTCGGCATCGAACTGGCCGACGCGCTGACCCGCGCCCATCACCTGAAGATCATTCACCGCGATCTGAAGCCAGAAAACGTGCTGATCGACGCGGACGGCACGCCCCTGCTGACGGATTTCGGCGTGGCCCGGATGAGCACGCGCACGCGCATGACACAAACTGGCGCGGTGATCGGCACCTATGCCTATCTCAGCCCGGAAGCGTGCATGGGCGAAGAACTCGGCGCGCGCACCGACATCTGGTCGTTTGGCATCATGCTGTACGAGATGCTGGCCGGGCACCGCCCGTTCCACGCGGAACAATCGACCGCGATCCTGCTGGCGATCCTGAACAACCCGCTGCCGGACCTGTCCGAGCTACGCGCCGATACGCCGCCGGAGCTGGTCGCCTTGATCGCGCAGATGCTGCAAAAAGACAAGGAGCAGCGCATCGGCAGCGCCCGGCTGGTCGGGGCCACGCTCGAAGCGATCTTGCAGGGCGGCAGCACGCCGCTGTCCGGGTTGACCGGCACGCCGGTCCCCGTCGCTCAGGAGGCAGGCTCGCGCTTTTCAACGCCAACGCCCGCCCCCACCGCCGCCGCACCGGAAGACTCGATCGTCATCATTTCCAAGCCGCCCGACTCCGCCCCGGCCCCGCCCACGTCGCAGCCGGTCCCCACCCCGCCCAACCGGCGCTGGTGGCTGGCAGGCGGGATCGCAGCGATCATCGTCGCGGCGTTGGTAGTTGCGGCGGCGGCGTTGGGCGTCTTCAGCGGCGGTGGTGGTGGTGACGGCGATACGCGGTCGCCCGGCGGTCCGGCAGCCGCCCAGGTTGAGCCAGTCCAGGCGGGCGAATACATGGTGCTCGTCGCGCAGATCGAACCCGTGCAGGGGGCCGAGCAGCGCGACGTCACGCGTTTTATCGCGGACGATCTCACGCAGCGGCTGGAAGTCGAGGTGCCCTTCTCGTTTGTCCGCATCCGCGCCTACCCGCAGATTATCCGCACCGAGCAGGAAGCGCTGGCCGCCGCCTCAGCGAACGGCGCGTCGGTCGTCGTGTGGGGCACGTATACGCCGGACGACATGGAGCTTGAGGTCCGCACCGGGGTTACAGACGCGTTCCCGCAGATCACCATCGACCGCACGACGCTCGAACGGACCGCCAATGTCCGCGTGCGGCTGACCAACGAGCGCCGCCAGTCAATCGCCATGCCGGTCTTGAACGTGCTCAACGTGCTGATGACCGCCAACGGCGACGCCTTCGAAGTCACGCGCCTGCTGGCAACCGGCAACATCGCGCGCCCTGCCGGGCCAGGGGGGGCGTCTGGTGACCTGCCGAACGGCACGCCAGCCGCTGGCGGTGGGCCGCCGCCCACGCTCGCCGGTGCGCCGCCGCAGACCCTCGCCGGTGCTTCGACCGACTCCGCCGATGTTGAGATCGTCGGCGCAGGCATCGCCAGCACGCTGCACCGGGGCCTGACCGTTTACTTTGACGATACGCAGCGCGCCCTGCAAGCCTTTGACCAGGCGGTCAACCTGGATACCGGAAACCCGCTGCTGTACGTCTACCGGGGCACCGCATATCTGCGCCTGGGCGAGTATGACAAGGCACTGCGCGACATCGAAACGGCCCAGCGCCTGGGGCCGGAAAACTGGGCGCTGCCGCTGTATACGCGCGGCATGTACGAAATCAGCCAGGGCGATCTGCAAGCCGCGCTGGCGATCTTTGACCAGATCGTTACCATGCGCCCGCAAGACTGGTTCGCCGTCAGCAACCGGGGCGGAGTCTATTACCTGCTGCGGGATTTCGACCAGGCCCGCCAGGACGTCGAACAGGCCATCGCGTTAGGCCCGGCGGCAAACTTCCCCTACGTGATCAACCTGATGCTTGGGCTGCGCGAGGGACGGCTGGATGGCCTGCGAGTCGATCTGCGTACCATCCTGGCGCAGTTCCCCGATCCAGGCATGTCCACACGCCTGATGCAGGCGATCTTCGGCGACCAGGTATCCATCGTGTTCATGCCGATTTTCGACGCCTCCGGCAAGCTGCTGCTCGGCCAGTACGACGAAGTGATCCCCGCCACGCAGGCCGCGCTGGCCGTCGATCCGGCCCTGGCCGACATGTACCTGGTGCAAGGCGTGGCGCAGTGCAACCTGAAGGATTACGCCGCCGCCGAAACATCCTACACGGGCGGCATCGAGGCGGAACCGGACTACATCGCGCTGTACGCGCTGCGGGCCGAGGTACGCGCCAAACAAGGCGACCTGCGCGGCGCGTTGGACGATCAACGGGTGGTGGCCAACAGCCCGCTCGGCCCCGTCTTCGTGCCGCTGGTCGAAGCCGCCGCCGCCGGTGAGTGGGACTGCACCACCCTCTTTAGTTACGATTACAGCCAACTGGACAATACGCCATGAATGATTCGGAACTGACCTTTGAGCAGGCTTACGAACAACTGGAAAGCATCGTCGCCCAACTTGAATCCGGCGATCTGACGCTGGAAGAATCGGTCGCGCTGTACGAAAAAGGGCAGGCGCTGGCGCAGGTCTGCGGCCAGATGCTTGATTCCGCTGAGCTGCGCGTGCAGCAGGTCACCGAGAGCGGCGAGATTCGCCCGTTGGACAACTGATCCTTGCCTGGACACCTGACACTCGAATAGCCGTGCAGACCGGCCTCACCCCTTACCCCCCGGCTCTTTCCCCACTTCACAGGGGAGAGGGCCGTTGTCTTTATAGAACCTTAGCCAGTTCATTATGTGATAAATGCACATTCGGTATAAAATGGATTTATCGATCGCCACATGCAAACCACACCTAGAGGGAGAGTGCAGCAATGAAGCGTATCACGATAAGTCTTGTTTTGAGCAGCCTCCTCGTACTGCTGGCGCTGGCCCCTGCTGCCAGCCCGATGCCCCGTCTCCGCGTGGCCGAAGCCGCCACACACAACGGCGCACTGCCCACGATTGATTGTGCTGGCCTGCACTTTGTAGAGGGAGCATCATTGACCTTTGACCGTGACAATACGGGCACCGACCAGGAATACATCGAAATGGTGGGCCGCGACGGCGGTGGCGCGCAAATCATGCTCATCGCCGATCAGCGAAATCTCGGCACGACAGCTAATTTTTCGGCCACGTATCCTTGGGCTGTAGCGCCTGCGTCCAACCCGATCACCGTCCGCCTGGTCAGCCCGGCAGGGGGGCAGCAAGCGAACGAACAATTGGTGTGGGAAGTCACGGGGGAGTGCAGCCGTTTGACCCCTGCACCTGAAGTGACTGAGGTCGTCCCCGGCTGTGATGTCCAGATCTCCCTGACCTCGACGGCAGTAGTGGGGGCGTTCGTCAGCAATGCGCCGACGGGTTGGGCACCCGGCCAACTCACCGCCCCGCTGATCACCCTCCCGGCAGGCAAGACCGCCTGGGTGCTCGGCCAGGATGCCACCCACCAATACTACAAGATCGTGTGGGTGTGTACCCTGCTCTGGGTCCCCGTGAACACGATGGGGCCGAACTATGACAGCGTATGGAACGGCGCGCCGCTGCCGACCAACGTGGTGAAATAGACCTCAGAACAATACCTCTCAACCCCTCTCCTCAGCCAAGTGAGGAGAGGGGTTTGGAGTGAGGCTAACCGGCGAACATCAGGATTCACAACGGATGCCCGGTCTGGCGCGTCATGCACATTGTCAGCAGGCCCACTACAGCACCGTGCGGGCCAGCAGCGCCAGTCGATCGAGATCGTCCAGGTCGATCCATTGCAGCATCACACGCTGGACGCCCGCCGCGCCGAGCGCCGCCACCTGATCGGCTACGCCGGACGGCGTGCCGACGACGATTCCCCTGGCGCGGGCTTCCCCGGCGTCCCGGCCATCCAACACCTGCCGCAGATCGGCGTCGTCGCGGCCAATGATCACCTGCGTCATCAACGAGCGGCGGACGTCTTGCGGGGCGCGGCCCCCGGCGCGCAGCAGATCGGTCAGGTGTGCATTTAGCTCCGCGAAGCGTTCCCCGGTGATAAAAACGCCGTTCCACTCGTCGGCAAAACGCGCGACGAGCGGCAGCGTGCGTAGTTTGCCGTTGCCCCCGATCAGGATCGGCGGCCCGCCTGGCCGCTGGGGACGCGGCAGCAGAACCGCGTCGTAAAACTGGTAGTACTGCCCTTCAAACGTCACCGGATCGCTGCTGCGCAGCACGCGCGTGAGGTAGCGCAGCGCTTCCGCCAGGCGGTCGAACCGCTCGCCCTGTTCCAACAGCAGATCGTAGCCGTACATGTGGTGCTCGCGTGCCTGCCAGCCCGCGCCGACGCCGAGTGTCAGCCGCCCGCCGGAAAGGTCATCGACGGCGCTCGCCATACGCGCCGTCATCGCCGGGCGGCGGAACGACACCGGCGACACCAGCGGCCCGAACTCGATCCGCTCGGTGTTACCCGCCAGCCACGTCAGCGACACCCACAATTCAAGCGAGTCCTGATCGGGCGGGTCGGGGTTGACGAAATGGTCGGACCGGTACAGGCCCGCAAAGCCCAGGCCTTCGACGGCGCGCACGATGCGCTGCCAGCGCGGCCAGTTCATGCCCATCTGGCCTTCGGTCATGATCGCAACTTCGGGTTTCATGGCGTATGCCCTTCCTTGAAAATAGCGTATAGCGGTCAGCTTTCAGCGATCAGCCAAAACGTCACGCCCGCCTAGCGGCGCGCAATGCGGCGCAGCACGAGACGCGGCACCATCTCCGCCTCTTCGACGTTGAGCAGCAGCGCCGCGATCCAGAAAACCACCGCGCCGAGACCCATCGCGCCTGTTGTGCGGAACAGCACCGGCAGACCCGGCAGCGCCTGTAAAAAGGCCCACGCCGCCGCCGCCATCAGGCCGGACGCGATCAGCGTGCGCCCCGCGCCGCCGAGTACGCGCCGCTCGTCGATCCCGCCGATGCGCCGCCGCAAGATGATCCACAGCGTCG
>CAYMTN010000161.1:2163-12791 GCA_964393335.1 uncultured Anaerolineaceae bacterium | reverse complement strand
AGCCGTATTCCAGGTGATAACCGCGCGGGTCGCGGGTGCGCCACAGCTTGTGCAGATCACCCGGCAGGCTGCCAGCCGCACACACCATCACGTCCTGTGGACCGCTGAATGTGTTGACCAACCCGACGACCTCACCCTGGCTGAGCACCGGCTCGTGTTCCAGGTGATAGATACGGTGGACTTCGGCATCCCAGGCTGTGTTGAAGTCGCGCGCGCGCTGCTGGTAAGCGGTTTCGGTGCGGTAATCACCCACCGCTGCCAACAGTTCCTCAAGCGTGACTTTCGCATCACCCACCAGCGGGATCGCACCGCGTTTGTACGCATCAAACGCCGCGACGTTAATGTTGATGAACCGCACGCGCGGGTTTTGAAAGGCCGTATTCGAGGCGGTGGTGAAATCGGTGTAACGCGTGCCAATCCCGATCACCAGATCGGCTTCGCGAGCGAGGATGTTGGCCCCCTGTGTGCCGGTCGCGCCAATAGCGCCCAGGTTCAAGGGGTGGTTGTAGTTCAGCGATCCTTTGCCTGCCTGCGTTTCACCAATCGGAATCCCGGTTCTTTCGACAAACACTTGCAGCGCGGCCTGTGCTTCGCTGTAATGGACGCCGCCCCCGGCCACGATCAGCGGCTGTTTGCTCTCGCGAATCCAGGCAGCCGCTCGTTGCAGCAGCGCCACGTCCGGACGGTTGCGCGGGATGACCCACACGCGATCCTCGAACATGTCTGCCGGATAGTCGAACGCTTCGGTTTGCACGTCCTGCGGCAGGGCGAGCGTCACGGCCCCGGTATCCGCCGGTGACGTGAGGACCCGCATCGCTTCGGGCAGGGCCGTGATCAACTGCTCCGGGCGATACAGGCGGTCCCAGTAGCGTGACACCGGTTTGAAGCAGTCGTTCACGCCGATGTCCTGCGTGTGCTCAGACTCCAACTGCTGGAGCACCGGGGCCTGCATCCGCTCTGCGAAAATATCGCCCGGCAGCAGCAAAACCGGAATCCGGTTGACGGTCGCCACCGCTGCGCCGGTGATCATGTTGGTTGCGCCGGGGCCGATTGAGGACGTGCAGGCGAAGGTTTGCAGGCGGTTTTTGTGTTTGGCGTATGCCACCGCTGTATGTACCTGCGCCTGCTCATTGCGGGACTGGTAATAACGGATCAGGTCGTGGTACTGCTGGAGCGCCTGCCCGATGCCTGCCACGTTGCCATGCCCGAAGATGCCCCATACCCCGGCGAAAAACGGGTTTTGTTCGCCATCCCGCGCTGCGTGCTGTTTTGTCAGGTAAAGGATGAGCGCCTGTGCCATAGTCAGACGAACGGTTTTCATCGACGTTTCTCTTTTCCAGCCTAACGGATATCCGGGTTGGGCAGCATGAATTCCTCTCGGATCAACGCGATCAGTTCGTGATAGGAGCCAATGAACCCGCGCAGCGTGCGCACGGTAGCACCATAGGTATCGAACTCTTCGACCGTCATGCCGTTTTCGTCATAGGCTTTGCGGAAGTCGGGGATATGGGTATACAGGTCGTCAATGATCGCCGGATCGACCGGGTTGCTCATCCGGTCGATGACCTCGACATCCGACGCATTAAAACGCTGCTGCCATTTGTACGGTATGCTCACGATCACGTCGCCGCCGATGAATTCCGACCAGTGGAGGTGATGCCGGTAGGCCGCTGCCAGCAAACGCGCGCGGTAGCCCCGCTCCTGGTAGATCTGGTACGCCTTCTTCATCACGGCCACGCCAGCCCAGTGCGGCGCTGCCGGATGCGTAGTGATGTTGTCGCGGTTCGCCAACACCTGCATCCAGTCGTCGACGCGCCCGACCATAATCGTACAGACCGGACTCATGGTGGTGATGTCGTGTCCCTCTGCCGTGCGCCGGTCCAGCCCACGCTCGATCGCTTCAGCCACGGCGATTGCCTGCGGAACGGTAAAACTCACCGTTGCGTTGATGCTTGCGCCGTGATACGTTGCTTCTTCAATCGCGGGGATACCGGCGGATGTCACCGGAATCTTGATCTGCATGTTGGGTGCCAGGCTGTCGAAGTGCCGCGCCTGCGCGACTATGGCCTTGGTGGTGCGGTAATTGGCCGGATTGGTCTGGATCGACAGCCGCCCTTTTTTGCCTTTTTCGCGCTCGTATACGGGCAGCAGCAACCTGGCCCCATTGACGCCAATTTCCTCAAACACCTTCCACGTGATCTCAACCTCGGACCACGTTGGATTCTGGGCGATGATCTCGAAGATGCGGTCCCGCCAGAGATGCATCTCTTTTTTCAGCACGGCCAGCACGATGGTGGGGTTACTCGTCGCGCCAACGGCCCCGTTTTCAGTGGCATAGGTCAATTCTTCCACCGAGCACGAATCGTTCCAATAATCGGTTTTCGTCGTCATGGCCATCTGGTGCAGGCGGCTTTTATACGGTGTGTTGGTTACCATGTTCCTTTCCTTCAGAAAATGATCGGGAGACGGTCCCGGTTTATCGTTCCATGTCCATACTTACAACCGGCAGGCGCGGGTCTTGCTGCGTCCATGTGTCCTTGATCCAGGCATAGGCCGGATCATCCGAGCTGGCGAGCGACTGGGCGGAACCGGCCAGAAAATTCAGGTAATAGGTGGTGTAGCCGTGCGCGCTGACCACCGGGTGATAACCCTCCGGCACCAGCACTGCATCGTGATTCTGGGCCATCACCAGGCTGTCGATACGGTGATCGCCGGTATAAACGCGCTGGTAGGCGTAACCAGCCGGTTTGTCGATCTTGTAGAAATAAATTTCGTCCAGGTCAGCTTCCAGCAGGTGGTTGTTTTCGTCCTCGCGGTGAACGTCGTGCTTGTGGGGGGGATAACTCGACCAGTTACCGGACGGCGTGTAGACTTCCACGCACACCAACCGGTGACAGTCGAAGCCCGGCGGAATGATGCTGTTGATCTGGCGCGTGGCGTTTCCGCCGCCCCGAATTTCGATGGCACAGTCGGCAGGCGTGACCAGCCGGGCCGGGTGATCCTGGTCGGTAGGAACCCAGCACGAAGCGATTTCGAGATTCCCGGTCAGGGCTTCGATTTCAAAATGAGTATGGCGCGGCAGGTAAAGCGCCCAGGGCATGCCGCTGAACACGTCGGGGCGGCGTCCGATGTTCCTGAAATCGCCTGCGCTGGTGCGGATCGTGCAGCGCCCGCCCAGAATCACCGAGACGTGTTCGTGATCCCCGACGTTCCCGCTGTACGTTTCGCCCTGATTCAGACGCAGCGCCGCCATATCGAGGTACAACCATCCGGCATCCTCTGGCCGCACACGCGCAAAAACGCCTGTTTGGCCGGTATCATGCGCTCGAACTAACAAGTTTGGGGTTGTATGGTTCATCATGGACTCTCACATCAGGCTGTTGTGCGGATCTCATTTTCACCAACAAGGTCAGCCAATCCCCGGCTGGCCTGCTGGTCGAACTCGGCCAGTTCATGTTCGAGTTTTTCCAGTTCTTCGCCGCCGGACATCATCCGGATCATCTCGTCGCGTGGCAGCTCCGCTTTGGTAAACGTGCCAAGCGTGCGGCCCCGCTTCAAAATGGTGAAACGATCTCCGATCGGGTAGGCGTGGTGCGGGTTGTGTGTGATCAGGATGACGGCGATTCCGCGCGCGCGCGCCTGCGCGATGTAGCGCAGCACCGTTGCCGCCTGTTTGACCCCCAACGCCGAGGTCGGCTCGTCCAGGATGAGCACCTTCGCGCCGAAGTACACGGCCCGCGCGATGGCGACCGACTGCCGTTCGCCGCCGGACAGCGTGCCGACCGGCTGATCGGGGTCGCGGATGTCGATCCCCATTTTGTGCAGTTCGTCGCGGGCGGTGGTGTTGGCGCGCCGGACGTCAAACCGCCTGAAAGGTCCCCACCCCCTGGTTGGTTCAGAGCCAAGAAAAAAATTCCGCGTGATGCTCATCAAGGGAATCATCGCCAGGTCCTGGTACACGGTGGCGATTCCGTGCTCCAGGGCATCACGCGGCGAATTGAAGTGAACCGGTTTGTTCTCGACGAGATACTCTCCTTCATCCGCCTTGTGCACGCCCGATAGGACTTTGATGAGTGTCGATTTGCCCGCGCCGTTGTCGCCCAACAAACACATCACTTCGCTCTGCATCAGGGTCATGGAGATTTCGCTGAGCGCGATCACGCTGCCAAAATACTTGGAAACAGCCCGCACCTCAAGAATCGGGTTATTGGCGTTCATATCACTTGGCCTCCGAAGCCCGCTTGAGGATGAAGTTGTTGACCAGCACGGCCACAATCAACATCGTGCCCAGAAAGACCATGAACCAGTCCGAGTCGATTCCGGTGTAGACAATACCTTGCTGGACCATCCCAACTGTCAGCGCTCCGAAGACGGCTCCCAGCGCCGAACCGTAACCCCCTGTGAGCAGCGTCCCGCCGATGACGACGGCGATAATCGCGTAAAATTCGCGCTGTTCGCCGCGCAGCGTATCGGCCCCCCCGGTCGAAATGACCTGAATCGAGGCGACCAGCCAGGCCGCCGCCGCGGTTGCCATGAACAGGATAATTTTCATCCGGTTGACCGGCACGCCGACATTCCGTGCGGCGTTGGCATCCCCGCCAATGCCGAAAATCCAGTTGCCGGGGCGGGTACGCAGCAGGACATAGGTGGCTACTCCCGCGATCAAGAGCCACCAAAAAATAGAAACCGGGAACGCTGCCGACAGTCCGCGCTTTGATGCGGGGTCCGCGATCTTGACCGCGCTGGCAAAAACCGACGCCGCCGAGTCGTACCCTGCCACCTTTTTTAGCCCGCCAACCTGGGTGCGTCCGGTGGCCAGGCGTGTCAACCCGATGGTCGCTCCGCGAATGATAAACAGACTGCCGAGCGTGATAATGAATGAGGGAAGCTTGGTGCGGACCACGAGAATGCCGTTTATCGCGCCGACGATTAGCGTCAGAAACAACGACATGCCAATCGCCGCCCAGATATTCCATCCATATTGGACGCTGAGGATGGTGATGGTCATCCCCGCTCCGCCGATGATTGACCCGATAGACAGGTCAAATTCGCCGCCGATCATTAACAACGCGACGGCGACCGCCAGAATACCCAATTCAGATGAGACCTCTAAAAAATTGGCAGTCGCCCGCAGGCTGAGAAACCCGCGATTTTCGGCTACAACGGCAAAGAGTATCCATACCAAAACGGCACCGCTGACCGCCCCCAGTTCGGGGCGACGTAACAGTTTTTTCAGGAAACTTTCCTGCAATAAACGTTCATCTTTTGAAGGTTCGGCTACCGCCTGAGTGGACATTGACCGCCTTCCGTTGATCACTCATCGGGTGTAAACAAGTGGGGCACAGTGGGCACTGCGCCCCTGAGACTATCACTCTCATAAAGGCCGGCACGTGTGCAGAAGCGGACTTAACTGCCTGCTCATGCCCCAGCCGCTAGCGCGTGCCGCGTGCCGCGTATTCGATGACCTGGGCTGCCGTATCCTGCGTCACAAAACCGGGGCCGGTTGGGATCAGGAAGGCGCCGGGTGTATTCAGGTTGTCCAGGTACAGCGTCAGGTACACAATCGGCAGGTAGCCTTGCATGTACTGCTGCTGGTCGATAGCAAACAGCATATTGCCGTCACGGATTGCTTCCAGCACTTCCGGCGAGAGATCGAAGGTCGCCAGCAGCACTTTGCCTAGCAGTTCCTCGTCGGTCAGCGCTTGAAGCGTCGGCAGCGCGCCGCCGGGGCCTAACGTCAGGATTGAGTCGATCGACTCATCAGCCGTCAGGGCAGCCCCGACACGGTTGGCGGCGTCGGTCGGATCGGCCAGATCGACGGCGAGAACGTCAACGCTGCCGCCTGCTTCGCTCATGGCGTCGGTGAAACCCTGGCAGCGGATGTCCAGCGAGATATTGCCGACTTCATGGTTCACACACAGGGCGTGTTTGGCGCCGGCTGCTGCCATCCGCTGGCCGCCGCCGTACCCCGCGTCATATTCAGTTTGCCCGACATGGGCCATCACGCCGAGTGATTGTGCCACGTCACTGCCGGAGTTGATCGAGATCACCGGGATACCCGCATCCGTAGCGGCTTTGATCGACGGGCCGAGCGCATCTGCATCGGGAATCGAGACGACCAGACCGTCCGGGTTGGATGCGACCACCGCGTCGATCAACTGCGACATCGCAACCATGTCAAACGTCGATGGTGCCTGGTATTCAACGGTCACGCGCATATCTTTTCCGGCCTGGTCAACGCCGTTTTTCACGACTGACCAGAACTGGTCCGACGCCTGGCCGTGTGTGACAACGACGATCCGGTACGGGCGCATGTTATCCTGGGCGGACACGGTGCCGACCATCGCGGCTACCACAATCAAGACAAGCAACAAACTAATCAGGCGTTTCATGTTTACCTCCTAATTATCTTGCATTGACGAAATGGTCTTATTCTTCCGGGCTGGATTCCTGGGTGAACCACCTCCTTTCATCCCTGTGTTGATCGGGTGCTAAGGCTGATGGACCCTCATATTTCGTTGAGATAAACCATACGTCCTTCGTGCTGGGAAACAGTCGCAGCCAGACAGGCTTGCAGCGCGGCACGGGCATCACCCGCCGTGACCGCTGGCGGGTGGTCGTGGATCAAGCAGTCTATAAAATGCTCGATCTGGGTGGTATACGCGTTGCCAAACCGCTGTGGGAAGTGAGGGACGACGTCGTGGGTTACACCGTCTTTCGTCAATACCAAAAGCGGCGTTTCCCGCAGATATCCAATCTCGATAGTGCCTTGCGCACCAATCACTTCACAGCGGATGTCGTAGCCGTAAATGGCCGTGCGGCTGACTTCGACATTGCCTAATCCACCGTGCTCAAAGCGCAGGGTGATCATGGCTGTGTCGACATCCCCGACCTCAAGCAGTTCCGGGTACACCAGGGACGTGACCTCGGTGTACACGCGCTCGATCTCGTCGTTCATCAACCAGCGGATGCTGTCGAAGTCGTGAATTCCCATATCGACGATCAGCCCACCGCTGATCGCCGGGTTCGCAAATTCCAGGCTGGTCCGGTATGGATCGCGCCCAATCGAACGGATCGCAACCGGTTGGCCGATCACGCCAGCATCGATCTTACGCTTGGCCTCGACATAACCGCGATCGAAGCGGCGCATAAACCCGACCTGCAACAGCACCCCGGCGCTTTGAACAGCTTCAAGGATGGTATCGGTTGCTGCGAGGGTCAACGCGAGCGGTTTTTCGCAAAAGATGGCTTTACCCGCCTGGGCGGCAGCGATCACGACGGCTGGGTGAGTGCTGGTAGGGCTGGCGATGATCACGCCCTGGATGTGGGGATTGACCAGCAAATCGTGGTAATCGGTGTAGACCTGGACGCCGGTTATCTGGGCGGTGAACCGGTTCAGAGCATCCTGGTCAGGATCGCTCACGGCGACGAGAGCAGCTCCTGCGATTTGCCGTGCCGTATGGTAAGCATACACCTGTCCCATACGCCCCAAGCCGATCACGCCGATGCCTACTGGCATCATATAAAAACTCCTTTAGCGGTCAAAAATCTATATGCCCTGGCTTGAAACTACAGTGACTCGTCCTAGACTCGTTCACGTCAAAACTAACAGTAATACGGATATTCAGTGATGATACGCCCTTGCCAACGATCTAAGTTCATAGTACACTGATCATGCAATATTGTCAACAATATTGAAATTATCCCGGTCCTTTGGCCGGTTTGTTGTGTTATTTGCAACAGCACACTGAGTAGTCGGATGGCCGAAATGCAAACCCTGGCACGCGGATTACAGATTCTCGACCTGATTGCCGGAGCGGATCGTCCGTTGGGGATCACCGAAATCGCCAACACGCTCGATCTGGACAAGAGCAGCGTTTCCCGCCTGGTCAAAACACTGGTCAAATACGACTACGTGCAGCCCGATACCGGCTCGCGCGGGTATGTCCTGGGTAAGCGTGTCCGCCAGATGAGCTGGCACTACCTGAACCGGATGCCTGTCCGCGAAAAAGCGAAGCCCTACCTGTATCGTCTGGTCGAACAGACGGGTGAATGTGCCCATACAGCGGTTTATTCTGAGGGCAAGGCGTTGATGATCGATGATGTCGAAGCAGAAGCTTCGCTGCGTGTAGTCGGCGGCATCGGACGTATGATCCCGCTGCACTGTACAGCAGTGGGTAAGGCACTGCTGGCATTTTCTGACCTGCCGTTTCCGGCTTGCCTGGAAGCCGAAACCCCGCGCACGATTACAGACCACGATGCCCTGCTGGATCACCTGGAACACATCCGGGCGCAAGGATATGCGCTCGATGACGAGGAACACCAGGCTGGTGTGCGCTGTCTCGCCGCGCCGGTGTACGACTATATGGGAGCGGTCATTGCTGCCATTGGCATCTCAGGCCCAACCGTTCGCGTGACCAGCGATCGTATTCCACGCCTCGCCCAGCGCGTGATGGAGGCGGCCAGAGAACTATCGAGCGATCTTCGCGCGGCCTCACCGGTCAATAACCGCCAGCGCTAAAGCGGGGCGGTCGGTTGGCTCCTTCTCATACTCATTCTGTCTTCACGATCCGTATCCGTTTGGCTGATCCTGCTGCCGGTGGATTCGGGTTGTGCCCCCTGCACGCTTATTTCTTGGGACTTAGCCAGAATACCCTGCTGCTCACGGGGGGGTAGGAATCTCAAGGATTTTGAATCTACATCCCGATTTTTGCGCGAATTGCACGCGGAGAAGTGCTCACCGTCAAAAACGAGGAGTACGTACAGGCGGCACGCGCGCTGGGTGCCACTGACTCCGCGATTCTGGTGCGCCACATTCTGCCCAACATTCTCCCACCGGTCATCATCGAGACGTCGCTCAGCCTGTCCTTTGCGATTCTGATGGAGGCCGCGCCTCACTTTTTCGGGTCAGGGCCGCAGCCGGTCGAACGGGCTGCGGCGTGGACAGCCTCAGTAGTGCCAGAGGCAACATCAATGATATGATACGCGTGAGCATCCACCGTACTCCTTCACCGCTGATACAACATTCATGATCCGGAATTGCTTCAGGAAGCTACCCTTTGACGGGTTGACGATTGAAGGCGTAAAGCGAGGCGCTTATGGAAAACCATCGTTTCTGTGTGTTGTTCCCCGTACTGCTGATTCTGGCTCTCTTTCCGACATTATCCCCTGCGAGGGCGGCTCTCCCGCCTGCGACCCAAAACACGACGTACACAACCTGGCTGGCTGAACGTGCGTCTGGGGTTTCCGGCAGCCCGGTTGCCAGTGAGCAGGCGCGGCAGTCTACCGCCGCCTGGACTGTCATGGTGTATCTGGCCGCCGATAACGACCTGGAGAGTTTTGCCCTGGCTGATCTCAACGAAATGGAGTTTGTGGGCAGCACAACCGATATGAATGTCGTCGTACAGATCGACCGTTCCGAGCGATACGACAACTCAAACGGCGATTGGGCCGGTGCCCGCCGGTTCTTCGTCACGCGTGATACCAGCCTGGCGCAGCTTGGTTCCGAGGAGATCGCCGATCTGGGTGAGATCAACACCGGCGATCCGGCCAGCCTGGTTGATTTTGCGACGTGGGCCATTGGCACCTACCCGGCGGAACGTTACGCGCTCGTGATCTGGGACCACGGTGGTTCGTGGCTTGGCGTTGCCAATGACGACTCCGCCGGTAAGGATGACCTCTCGCTGCCGGAACTGGGCCAGGCGCTGGATGAGATCACGAAGACGAGCGGCGTCGATCAGCTTGACTTGATTGGTTTTGACGCCTGTTTGATGGGGTCGTTCGAAGTCTATGCGGCGATTGCTCCTTATGGGCGTTACGCGGTAAGCAGCGCGGAACTCATCCCCGGCAACGGCTGGGATTACCTGGGGGCGCTCGATGCCCTCGCGACGAATCCATCGATGGACGGGGCCGCGTTTGGCACAGCAATCATCGATAATTTCATCACGTTTTATACCGACGTCGTCACGCGCTACCCGATTTTTAACCTCAGTCTCGTCGACCTGAGCCTGTCCGCGCCTACCGCCCGCGCGCTCCAGCAGGTTCGTGACGCGGTGGCGGCTGATCCTGATGCGGCCTTCGACATCATCAGCCGGGCACGCCGCCAGACGGTGCAATTTGGCGCGTTCAACGATCCGCAGTTCGTCGATTTCTGGGCCGCTGCCGATCTGTTCCAATTCATGCATCTGCTGGCGACGCTGGCCCCTGATACGGCGTTGGGCGTGGGCGCTGACGCCGTTTATGCTGCTGGGACCGACATGATCGTTTACTACCGGAGTCATGAAGCAGAGCCGGTCGAACGGGGCACGTCGATTTTTTTCCCGCGTAACCGGGTGTTGTACTACCAGAGCGACCGCGCCAGCCGGTATGTTGCCGAAACGCCCGGCGATCTTGCTTCCTGGCGGAGTTTTCTTGAGTCATTTTACGCGGCAGCCAGTTCGCGGGCCGAGACGGTCACGCTTGAAAGTACGCTGCTGAAAATAACGTCTACTGTCTCCGCTGGCGCTACGTTTGAACTGGACTTTTCGCGCCAGACCACCTATCGCGCCAACGTATACGTGAACTACGATGTGGCCCCCGGTCGCACGATGGTTGTGGAAAGCATCCCGCTGGATGTTGACGCATCCGGT
>CAYMTN010000161.1:0-2153 GCA_964393335.1 uncultured Anaerolineaceae bacterium | reverse complement strand
GCAGACCGTAACCTGGCCGGGTCAGGTCGCCTGGGTCGGCAGCCGGATCAATCAGGTGCCGGTATTGTTGCAGCGCGATCCGCGCAGCCTCCAACATGGAATCGTCAACGGCACAGTTTACCCCCAAGACGGTGATCCCTTCGCGGCGCAGGTGGTTTTTGACCTGAACACAAACGAATCTACCAGTTTATGGGGGCTGCGCGAAACCGCCGGATCGCTCATGCCGTTTGAATACGCGTTCCAGCCCGGCGACATCTTTCAGCCCAGTTGGATTGAGTTAGGATCGAATGGCGCGGCCTACCAGGTGCCTGCCAACCAGCAGTTTGCCCTCAGCTTTTGGCCGTTTATGCTGGATTGGCGAAACGCGCCCTTTGGCCGTTACAGCGTCGTCGTTCAGGCGGAAGATTTCGCGGGAAATGTGGCACGGGATGAAGTGTCGGGCGCGGTCGGGCTGACCACTGAACACTTCTTCGCCCCGATTGGGCATACATCTGATCCGGACTGGGACGGCGATGGTATTTTGAACCCGACCGATAACTGCATCGCCAATTACAACCCGGACCAGGCCGACCGGGATGACGACGGGCGCGGGGATGTGTGTGATCCCTTTGACGATCGGGATAGCGACCGGGACGAGATGCCGAATCCTGTCGACAACTGCCCGCTGCTATTCAACCCAGATCAACAGGATACCGACGAAAACGGGGTGGGTGATGCCTGTGAAGCCCTGGCCGCCCATGACAGCGACCAGGATGGTGTATTCGATGCGGTCGATAACTGCCCGGACACACCCAACCCTGACCAGGCCGACAGTAATGGCGACGGTACCGGCGATGCCTGTGAGATTCGATCCAGCCCGGGCAACGATCCCATCGGTGATGTGCAGACTTACAACCTCGATGGACCGGCTACCAGCCCGGACGCCGCGCTGGCCGATCTCACCAACGCCCAGCTTTTTTACGGCGGGCTGGAAATTCCACCCACCGGGTTGGCGTGGACTGGCGGCGATGATCCCTGGATTGGAATCGGGGATGACATGGTTGGCCCTGGCGACTTCATGAGCGGGGATAGTTTCGGCTGGGGAGCCAGCTTCCAGGGCTTCGGGGAAGTGTCTTTTTACCAGCGGTACGGCTCCGGCGCGTGGTGGAGCGGGGGCGGGTGGTCCTGCGAGTTCATGGGGCCGGACAGCGATCTGGCCATCCAGACCAACGATACGCTGTCCGCCTACTTCTGGAATACGCCCTTCAGCTACCTGCCGACCCTGTTCATCGAACTACCTACAAGCTGGCTCAGTCTCAGTCGCGCAACCGGCACCGTGTATTTCGACGCGGCTACGCGTGTGATTGACGTGTATCTGCTCGAAGGCACGCTGCACCTGTCCGCGAACACATCCGCCGAATACACCAAAACAGGCGATTTCGGTGCCGCGCTGCACGTGCGGATTGATGGTGACGGGACAGTCACCAACGACGTCACATCCTTTACCGATGCCCTGCGCGGAATCCCATCCGAGCGCAGCATGCTGCATTTCCAGGTACAGATGGTACAGCCGGTTGCCAGCACCAACCAAGTGGCTGACCTGGCCTGGTATCTGCAACTGGACCTGGACGGCGATTCGGGGACCGGATTTCAGGCGGCAGACATCCCGCAGATGTACAGCGGTCTCGGCGCAGATGCGCTCGTGGTCTTGCAGCTAGACGACAAAGGCTCTTTGGAGCAGGTAAGCGGTGGTGCTGATATCATCGCGGGCGGTAATGGAGCGGCCAATTCCTCATTGACCAGGGTGCCTATCGACGTTCGCCTCAGCGATGATCGCACGACAATCGACATCAACATTCCGGTGCTGCTGTTATTCCAGGCTGTGTCGGGGCTGCCGGGACCTGTTATGGTTACGCCGGAAACGATTCATTGGCGGATCGGTGCCATCAATTTCTCAACAGACGAGGAAGCGAAGGACGTTTACCCGGAGATCGACGTTGACTTCTCGTCTGCACAGGGCGAGGCGGACACGGTTGAGCCAGATGCCAATGGTCCGCCGGAGACCACCGACGAAACCGTCTCCGGCGAACCGGCGGATCGATGCACCGCCACGACCAATGCCAACGCCAACCTGCGCGGCGGCCCCGGTACCGGGTATGACGTAGTCGGCAGCA
>CAYMTN010000160.1:0-12824 GCA_964393335.1 uncultured Anaerolineaceae bacterium | reverse complement strand
CGTGACGCGTGTATTTCCATCAGGACATGCTCGCGCAGAAGCCAACTTGATGTATGCTGAGCGTCTGGTGAAGTTCCTGTTGTGGCAGCGCGGCGGCTGGAAAGTGTACGTCGGCGGGCCGCGCGCCATTGGCGAACATATCCAGCGGCAGTATGCGCCCGATGGGCCGCGTGCCTTTGACTATCATTTCATGGGCGAGCAAGTCTACCAGCAGCTGTTTACCGTTGTCGTCTGCGAGACGGACGCCGTGCCGCCGGAACACGAGCCGCAGAAATCGCTGGGCCGCCATCTGGAAGGGTACCGCATCGGGTTTGACCTGGGTGCATCGGACCTGAAAATCTCGGCGGTTGTGAACGGCGAAGCGATCTTCAGCGATGAGATTGTCTGGGAACCCCGCGAAAACAGCGATCCGCGTTATCACTACGACAAGATACTGGCGGCGCTGAAGGTGGCCGCCTCCAAAATGCCGCGCGTGGATGCCATCGGCGGCAGTTCGGCGGGTGTGTACGTCAATAACCGCCCGATGGTCGCCTCGTTGTTCCGGGGCATTCCTGCTGACCGGTTCGACGAGGTGCGCAGCCTGTTCTTGCGCATCCGCGACGACATGAACGGGGTGCCGCTGGACGTGATCAACGACGGCGAGGTAACAGCCCTGGCCGGGTCGATGTCGCTCGAAGATAACAGCATTCTCGGCGTGGCGATGGGGTCCAGCGAAGCTGCCGGATATGTCACCAGCAAAGGTAACATAACCGACTGGCTGAATGAACTGGCGTTCGCTCCGGTGGATTACCAGCCAGGCGCACCGCTTGACGAGTGGTCCGGTGACCGGGGTGTCGGTGCGCTGTATTTCTCACAGCAGGCGGTCTTCCGGCTGGCTCCCAACGTTGGCATCGACATCCCTCACGCGATCACCAACGCCGAAAAACTCAAGGTGGTGCAGGCAAAGCTCGAGGCCGGGGACGAGGGGGCAGCGAAAATCTGGCAGACGATGGGCATTTATTTAGGTTATGCCGTCGCGCACTACGCCGATTTTTACGATCTCAAGCATGTGCTGATTCTGGGGCGCTGTACATCCGGGCGGGGCGGCACGCTGATTTTGAACGGAGCGGGTAACGTCCTGAAGGCGGAATTTCCCGACCTGGCTGCCCGCATCAATATCCAATTGCCGGACGAGAAAAGCCGCCGTGTTGGGCAGTCGATCGCTGCGGCCAGCCTTCCGGAATGTTGATCAGGAGTGAGGATGATGAAGTTCATATCGAACGCTGCTGAAATCTTTGTGCCGGACGGCATGCCGGAGGCGGAGGCGCTGGCGCGTACCACTCACATGGCGATTGGCGCTCACCAGGACGATCTTGAGATCATGGCCATGGATGGCATTTTGGCGTGTTTCCAGCGCAGCGATCAATGGTTCTGCGGCGTGGTCGTGACCAACGGCGCAGGGTCGCCACGCAGCGGCCTGTACGGGCAGTATACGGACGAGGAGATGCAGATCGTCCGGATCAAGGAGCAGAAGAAAGCCGCTGTCGTGGGTGAATACGCCGCACAGGTGCTGCTCGGTTATCCCAGTTCGGCGGTCAAAGACGGCGCTAACCAGGACCCGATCACGGACCTGGCGCGAATCATCCGGGCTGCCCGGCCTGAAGTAGTCTACACGCACAACCTGGCCGACAAACACACGACGCATATTGGCGTGGCAATAAAAGTGATTGCCGCGCTGCGCAACCTGCCAGAAGCTGACCGGCCCCGGAAACTCTACGGCTGCGAGGTATGGCGCGACCTGGATTGGATGGCGGATGATGATAAAGTCGCGTTTAACCTGTCGGAGATGGAAGGTGTCCAGATGGCGCTGATCGGCGTATTTGACTCGCAGGTTTCGGGCGGCAAGCGCTACGACCTGGCGACGATGGGCCGCCGCCGGGCGCATGCGACCTATTTCGCGTCGCACGACACGGATGTGGCTACGGGCATGAGCTTTGGCATGGACCTTACACCGCTGATCGCTGATCCGGCGTTGGATATCGTGGACTATGTCGAGTCCTATATCACCCGTTTTGCGCAGGATGTGCGGACTCGAATCTCCAGCACGCTGTAAACACAACTGCCGAACATCATGGTTCACCAGGGGGCATATCAATCGATATGCCTTTTGGGCGTTGGCAAGTAGGGCCGCACCGCGAACAAGACCGCCCTTTTTTATTTGACACCAATCCGCACGCGGTAGGAAAAATACCAGGGCTTCAGATCGTCGCCTAACGTGCGCTGAGCGACGGCGCGCAGATCGTCCAGGCCAAGCTCGGATTCGGACACGCCATGTTTGAGCGGAGTCATGATCTGTCCCTGGCTCATCGCCAGCCCGACCAGGCGCTCAGCACTGCCCGTCTCGGCGCTGTGCAGAACGATTTCGCGTGTATAGCGGAATTGCCCGCTGGTTTGCATCCGGGCGAGATGTTCGTGTTTGGGCCAGTGTTTGACGTCAGTGACGAGGCCGCGTGTTTTGTTGATCGCGGCTGCCCGATCGATGCAGGCATTGTAGGCGACCTCCGCTTCCCAGTGTGTGACGGGCGGCCAGTCGCAGTCAATCGCGGCGAAGACGCCGCCTGGGCGCAGAATGCGCGCGATCTCGGCAAAGGTTGGCTCCGGTTCCATCCAGTGCAGCGCCTGAGAGGCGGTGACGATATCCGCGCAGGCGTCCGGCAGCCCGGTTGCGGTGCTGGTCCCATCCTGATAGCGGATGGCCGGCGTGGACGTGTGCGCCTCGGCTTCGCGGCGCATGTCGTCGTTTGGTTCGACACCGGTCACGCGCTGGGCGCGGTCTGCCCATATTCGTGTCGAGAGTCCCGTGCCGCATCCGACATCGACCACGAACTCCGGCGATGTGATCCCGATCAACTGGGTCAAGATGTCGATCAAAACGGCGGGCGGTGTGGGCCGGTAGCGGTCATAGGTGCTGGCGAAGCCGCTAAAACGCTCGACATTGGCGGTGAAATGGCTGGTTTTGCCAGGCATGATCATGGCATCCTAATGTTATCGTGCGTTTTTGGGGCCAACGGCGCTCGTGTGATCGATTGTTTCTGATGGTCCACTATCTCATTTCCCAACTTGATTGTCAAATCCCATTAGTGGAAAGTTAAACGGGCAGGACCTGCCGCGAAAGCACAGAAAAATGCCCCGTGACTGCATTCCAGATGACACTTCGGAATAGGTGAGTTAACGTGGTATGCTATGAAAGGGATCGCTGAAAAGAACCTGGGTGCTCTGGTCAAGATCTTTCGATAGCGGATTGGAGACCGTTGAATGACGACTATCTTAATCGTTGAAGATGAACGTCCATTACTAGAAAATGTTCAAAATCTATTGCGTTTTGAAGGGTATGATGTGTTTGGTGCAGCCGATGGTGTAACCGGCGTTGACCTGGCGCGCAAGCATCTGCCGGATTTGATCGTGTGTGACATTATGATGCCGCGCATGAACGGGTATGACGTACTGCTTGAATTGAGCAGCGACCCGATAACCAGCACTATCCCTTTCATTTTTCTGACGGCCAAAGCAGATCGAGAGCATCAACGGTATGGGATGGAATTGGGGGCTGATGATTACATCACCAAGCCGTTTTCCCGCAGCGAGTTTTTAGCTGCCGTTCAAACCCGGTTGGACCGGCAGCGGGTACTGCGCGAGCAGTACCAGCAAGAAATCGATAACTTGCGGCGTGCCCTGGTATTAGCGCTGCCCGTAGAATTGCGTGCGCCTCTTTCCGGCGTGTTGGGATATGCCAAAAAACTGATGACGGATGCCAAAACGTTAGACCCGGCAGAGCTCATCCAGATCGCCCAGGCCATTCTACGAACCAGCCAGCGTCTACACCGGCAGATTGAGAATTATTTGTTATACGCCCAGTTGGAGATTATCCAGATCGATCCGGGCCGTGTGATCGTGTTGGGACGCAACCGTATTTCTGACCCGGCAGACGTCATTATCAGCAAAGCACAGGAAAAAGCTGACGAACAGAATCGGGAAGCGGATTTGACCCTCGATGTAAAAAACGCAACCGTGCAAATTGGACGCGGCAGCCTGGAGAAAATCGTTGAAGAAACCGTAGACAACGCGCTGAAGTATTCGGCTCCCGGAACACCGGTGAGCGTGTCGGCTTCGACGCAGCACGATACGTATGTGTTGTGTGTGGCCGATAAGGGGCCGGGGATCGCGCCGGATGAGTTACAGGCATTGAGCGCTCCGCCCAGGTTTGATCAGCGGCTGCAAGCGCTGAATAATATCGGACTGGGTCTGATCATCACAAATCATCTCGTGCGGGCGCATGGCGGCGAGTTGGAGATCGATACGACGCTTGGCCAGGGCACGCGGGTTTATGCTCGTCTCAAGCTGAGCAGTGAAGCGCCGGTGGGCTAACGACGTCTGCTCCGGTTGTTGGCGTAACATGCCATCTGCGAGGTGTGTTTATGGCGGCGAAAAGAATCCTGGTGATTGAAGATGAGCCGGTGCTTCGTAAGAACATCCTGGCAATTCTTCGGTTCGAGGATTATGATGTTTTTGAAGCAGAAGATGGGATGATGGGCATAGAGTTGGCACGAACTCATTTGCCGGACCTGATTCTCTGCGATATTCGAATGCCCCGTCTGGACGGATATGAGGTTCTGGCTATTCTGCGTGGTGACCAGCAAACGGCTGCTATTCCTGTTGTGTTCACCACTGCCAAAGCCAATGAAAAAGATATCGAGCGTGGAAAAGAATTGGGCGTAAATGGATATCTCACAAAACCTTTCCAGATAGCGGAGTTGTTGGGTGTAATTCAGGACCAGCTCTGATTTTGGTGGCAGCAATAAGCCGTGTAGTGCGTCGATTTTGTGGCTGGTGCTGCCTGGCTTGAGATTGTGTGTAAGGTCAACTGATGTCTACCCCTCTGAATGTTTGACTCGTGGGCAGGATTCTTGGCGGAGAGGGAAACCTATACCACCATTGGGTCCCGGTTAGAATCAGTGTTTTCACCTGCCGGGAATGGCTCGTCGGTGGTTGCAGATGAAAAAACGATGTGGCTGATCATCAGTAATCTGGTTACCAATGCGGCGAATTACACTCTCCCTGGCGATAAGGTAACGCTTGAACTCACCGTGCACGAAACGGGGATCGGTATTGCGGATGAAGATAAGGCCCAACTCTTCGAAACCTTCCACCAGGGGAAAAATGTGGGCGAAATCTCCGGTACTGGCCTGGGATTGGCGGTTACCAAACAAAACGTGGAACAGCATGGCGGGACCATCACATTTGAGAGTCAAGTCGATGTTGGCTCGTCATTCAAGGTGACAATTCCCCTGATCCCTCGACACGCCTCGGCTAACAATGCCGCGCCAATAGAGCAGTAGAACCTGTATGCACTTCCACCGTCATCATTACGGCTTTGTAGTGGCCTGGCTGGCAGCGCTGGCCTGGACCGGGTTGATATGCCTGCTGATGTTGCTGCCGGGTAAAGACACGGTAGCCGCCGACGCCTCGCACATTTTTGGCGGCACAGAGTTGACAGATGCTATCGGGCATGTGTTCCTGTATGCGGTGCTGGTCGGCCTGTGGCAGACCGCGCTAAACCAGCGAGTCCCGGCAGTCCGGGCATTACGATGCGCCGTGACGGTCGCCGTTCTGTTAGGCGTTGTGACCGAATTCGGGCAGTTATTCGTGCCACACCGGGGGGCCAATGTGTTCGACTTGATGGCGAATATGTTGGGTGTGACAATTGCCGCTGCGGCGCTGTCGTCAGCGCGGTACCGCCCGCGCTGACGTCTTCCCGACCACTTGACATCTCAGTGGTATGGCGTAAAATCCAATTAGTTGGTTGGCGCAACAAACAAAACCGTCATGTATTGATTCAGGTGCTGCTGTGTGCGGGCTTTCCCGTAACGCCATGTCCCCACAGGATCGTTTTCGCACCGGCGATCAAACCCTGGTGCGCGAGATCAACCTGTCGCTCATCATGCAGCGCCTGCTGGAATATGCGCCGCTATCACGTGCCGCTCTGGCCGACGTCACCGGCTTGAATAAGTCCACTGTGTCGAGTCTGGTGCAGGAACTGATCGACAGACGTTTGCTGCACGAGGTCGGACTGAGTTCGAGCGGGGTGGGTCGTCCGTCGATGCTGCTCGAACTGAATCCGCAGGCCGGATATATTGTGAGCTGCGAACTGGGTGTGGATTTCATCTCGATGGCTTGCGCCGACTTCGCGGCACAGATCATCTGGCGGCATCAGGAAAACACGGGGCGTATCACGAGCCA
Source organism: uncultured Anaerolineaceae bacterium (assembly GCA_964393335.1). Lineage (GTDB taxonomy): Bacteria > Chloroflexota > Anaerolineae > Aggregatilineales > Aggregatilineaceae > CAYMTN01. Next base: position 6,548 of record CAYMTN010000160.1, on the reverse strand, counting down.
GCAAGCGATATTGGATCGCACGGTGGCGCTCTTGCGCCAGGCGGCAGATAAGGCCCAGGCGTTATGTGTTGGCTGCGGCCCGTTGTTGGGACTGGCGCTGGGGGTTCCCGGCCTGGTCGAACGCGACAGCGGCACGCTGTTGTTCGCTCCTAACCTGAAATGGCAAAACGTCCCACTGCGCAGGATTTTGTCTGATGCATTCGGTGAAACGGTGCCGGTTTACGTGGACAATGAAGCCAACATGGCGGCATTGGGCGAGTTCTTTTTTGGTTCGGCCAAGGGGTATGACGAAGTGCTGTTTATCAGCGCGGGGGTCGGTTTGGGCGGCGCTGTCGTGCGAAACGGCCAGCTCTTCCGGGGTACTACCGGGTTTGCGAGTGAGTTTGGGCATATGACGATGGACCCGGATGGCGAGCCATGCAACTGCGGCAACCGGGGGTGTTGGGAAACCCAGGCGAGCCAGTTGGCTGTATTCCGGCACGTTCAGCAGGCAGTGGCGAACGGCCTGCCGAGCGTATTGGCCGGTGAACTGGACCAGCTATCGGTTCCACTGGTGGCAGAATCGGCCCGCGCGGGCGATGCTGTCGCACGGCGGGCACTGGATCGGGTGGGTCATGCGCTGGGGATCGGCATCGCCTCGCTGGTGAATGCACTGAATCCGGATCGTGTGGTGTTTGGTGGCATTCTCAGCCTGGCGGGTGATTTTCTGCTGCCGGTGATGAACCAGGAACTCCGGCGGCGGGCGCTGCGTTGGAATGCGGAGGCAGCGCAACTCGTGCTGGCTCGTCACGGCTCAGATGCGTGTGTCATGGGCGGTGTGGCGATGGTCTATCAGGCCATCTTATTGCAGCCGGGCAGCTATCCGTGAGGGTGCGATCAATGCTGATGTTTTTGTGTTTTTGAATGACATTACAGGAGGACTACTCGTTATGGGTAACTATGATCCGAAACCTGAACATCGTTTCACATTTGGTTTGTGGACAGTCGGGAATCCCGGACGTGATCCGTTTGGCGTGGAGGTGCGCAAACCGCTGTCGCCAGTGCAGATTGTGCACCTGCTGGCCGAGGTTGGCGCGTATGGAGTGAATTTTCACGACAACGATCTGGTGCCGATTGACGCCAGCCCCGCCGAACGCGATCAGATCGTGAAGGATTTCAAGCAGGCGCTGCAAGCAACAGGTCTTGTCGTGCCGATGGCGACCACTAACTTATTCGGCGATCCGGCATTTAAGGATGGCGCGTTCACGTCGAATGATCCCCAGGTGCGAGCCTACGCGCTGCACAAAACCATGCGTTCGATCGATCTTGGTGTGGAATTGGGCGCGAAGTTGTACGTATTCTGGGGCGGGCGTGAGGGCACCGAGACGGACTCCAGCAAAAGCGCGCTGGAGGCCGGGAAGCGCTTCCGCGAGGCGCTCAACTTCCTGTGTGAATACGTGCTCGATCAGGGCTATGACCTCAAGTTCGCGCTGGAGGCCAAGCCCAATGAGCCGCGCAGCGACATTTACCTGCCCACCACCGGCGCGATGCTCGGTTTTGTCGAAACGCTCGACCACGCGGAGATGGTCGGCGTGAACCCCGAAGTCGCTCACGAGCATATGGCGGGCCTCAACTTTATGCATGCCGTCGCGCAAGCCTGGGACGCCGGGAAGCTGTTTCATATTGACCTGAACGATCAGAAATTCGGGCGCTATGACCAGGACTTCCGCTTCGGCGCGGAGATGATCAAGCAGGCCTTTTACCTTGTCAAGTTCCTGGAAGACGTCGGTTACGCGGGATCGCGTCACTTCGACGCGCACGCCTATCGCACCGAGGGACCGGACGGCGTCAAGGCATTTGCGCGCGGCTGTATGCGGACCTACCTGATCCTGAAGGAGAAGGCCGCGCAGTTTAATGCTGATCCGGAAATCCAGGGATTGCTGGCCGAGATCAACGCCGACGACGGGACGTATAGCTGGCTGTCCGGCGGTTTCAGCGCCGGCAAAGCGTCACGGCTGAAGGCGGAAGCGTTCGACCGCGTGGCGTTGGGCCAGCGCGAGCTGAACTACGAACAGCTTGACCAATTGACGATTGAACTGCTGCTCGGCGTGCGTTAGTCCTGTCCAGGAGAAGGCATTATGGATTATTTACTTGGGCTTGATATCAGCACTACAGGGTCAAAGGCCCTGTTGATCGATGGCAGCGGCGATGTGGTGGCCAGCCACACGACCGAGCACCCGATCAGCCACCCGTACCCTTTGTGGAGCGAGCAGGACCCGGCTGATTGGTGGAACGGCATGGAGCAGTCGATCCGCGCCGTGTTAACGAAAATTGGCGATCCCGGCGCGATTCGGGCGATTGGCCTGACCGGTCAGATGCACGGCCTGGTATGCCTGGATGCGCAAGATACCGTGCTGCGCCCGGCGATCCTGTGGAACGACCAGCGTACCCAGGCGCAGTGTGACAATATCACCGAGACGCTTGGCGCAAGACGTCTGGTCCAGTTGACCGGCAACCGCGCGCTGACCGGATTTACCGCGCCGAAAATCCTGTGGGTGCGCGAGAATGAACCGGACGTATACAGCCGGATCGCGCATGTCCTGCTGCCCAAAGATTATATTCGCCTCAAGCTGACCGGGGATCACGCTACCGACCTGGCAGGCGCATCAGGCACGCTGCTGCTGGATGTGTCCAATCGCCGGTGGTCTTCAGTGGTCTTGGACGCGCTCGACATCCCGGAAGAATGGCTGCCGGGCGTTCACGAGGGGCCGCAGGTAACCGGCGTGGTCAGCCAGCAGGTAGCGCAGGTAACCGGCCTCAAGGCCGGTACGCCGGTGGTGGGCGGCGGCGGTGACCAGTCGGCTCAGGCGACCGGAGTCGGCGCTGTGGAGCCGGGTATCGTGGCGCTGACGGTCGGAACATCGGGCGTGGTGTTTGCGCCGCTGGGTAGTTACGCGTACGAACCGGACGGGCGGCTGCATGCATTCTGCCATGCGGTGCCGGGTCAATGGCACTTCATGGGCGTGATGCTCAGCGCGGCGGGCAGTTTGCAGTGGTACCGCGACACGCTCGCGCCCGGCGAGGATTTTGGCACGCTGACCGGTGAAGCAGCGGACGTGTCGCCGGGCTGTGAAGGCTTGATCTTCTTGCCATATCTGACTGGCGAGCGTACGCCACATCCCGATCCGCTGGCGCGCGGGGCGTTTGTCGGGCTGACCGCACGGCATACCCGCGCCCACATGACCCGCGCTGTGCTCGAAGGTGTGGCGTTTGGGCTGCGTGACAGTTTTGAGTTGATCAAAAACAGCGAGGCGGGTGTGATCGACGAAGTACGGGTGAGCGGCGGCGGCTCCAAAAGCCCAGTCTGGCGACAGATTCTGGCCGATGTGTTTGATGTGCCGCTGGTGGTGACAGAAGCGGTCGAGGGTGCGGCTTTCGGCGCGGCGCTGCTGGCTGGAGTGGGTGGCGGTGTCTGGCCGGATGTCCCGACGGCGGCCCAGGCGACGGTCACGTTGGGCGAGCGCGTCGAGCCAGGCGTAAACGCCGGGGTCTACGGGCCGTCCTATGACCTGTACCGCGACCTGTACCCGATGCTCAAGCCCGCGTTTGGCCGCACCGGCGATTTGTGAAGATGACTGTTCCGGGGGGTTAAGCAGGCACGCCGGTAAGATAAGCGTTTTCTCCCCGGCGTGCCAGGCTTTTTTCCGCGCGTACTTGGATCAGACGCCGAGCAGTTCTTTCGCTTTGCGTACGGCTGCCGACGCGTCGGGTGCGTAACCATCCGCCCCGATTTCCTCGGCATACGCCGCCGTTACCGGCGCGCCGCCGACCATCACCACCGTCTGATCGCGCAGCCCGGCGGCTTTGATGGCGTCGATGGTGACTTTCATGTTCGACATGGTGGTCGTCAGCAGCGCCGACATCGCCACGATCTGCGCGCCCTTTTTGACCTCCTCGATGAACTTTTCCGGCGACACGTCAACGCCCAGGTTGACGATTTCGAAGCCAGCCCCTTCGAGCATCATCGCCACCAGTGATTTGCCGATGTCGTGCAGGTCGCCTTTCACGGTGCCGATGGCCACCTTGCCAATCGGCTCGACGCCTTGTTCGACCAGCAGCGGCTTGAGTACGTCCAGCGCCGCAGACATGGCGCGGGCAGCGATCAGCATCTCCGGCACAAAAAATTCGCCATCTTCAAACAACTGGCCTACTTCGCTCATCGCGTCGATCAGACCATCGTGCAGAATAGTATTGGCGTCGATGCCTTCCTGAAGCGCCTGTTCGACTTTGGGCACGACTACCTTGGCCTGTCCTTCGATCACGGCTTCGCGGATTTCTTGAATCAATGACATAGCGGGTAAGCTCCTTATTGAATATCGAGTCCGTCAAATCAGATTTGTGTTAGCCAACCGGATAAGTGCGGCATTCGTTGGCCGCTTCGTAGAGCGCAACCAGGTTTTCCGCCGAGACGCGCGATTGGACGTTATGAATCGGGTTGAAGACGAAACCGCCGCCCGGCCCAAAGATACGCATCCGCTCGCAGACTTCGGCTCGCACGTCTTCCGGCGTGCCGAAGGGCAGCGTTTTCTGGGTATCGATCCCGCCGCCCCAGAAGACAATCCGGTCACCGTATTTATCTTTGAGGGCTTGCGGGTCCATATTAGCCGCGCCAGTTTGTACCGGGTTGAGGATGTCGAAACCGGCGTCGACAATATCGTCTAACAAGAGCCAGATCGAGCCGCACGAGTGGATCATGGATTTCCAGCCGGTGTTCTCGTGAATCCAGGCGTTGACCGCCTTGTGGAAGGGCTTGTACAGGTTCCGGTAGGCGCGTGGTGAAATGAACGGGCCGTTTTGTGCGCCAAAATCGGTGCCGGTGGTGAACACCGCCGCGACGCGATCCCCCACGACGGCATGAATCTTTGCCAGGTTTTCGAGCGCGATTTCACACTGGCGCTCAAAGATCTGGTACACGTAGTCGCGCCGCGACACGGTGCTGATATACCACTCCTCGATGTCGCGGATACCCTTCGGGTTTTTCATCCAGGGAGCCGGTACCAGCGCGATGTCACCGAAGCCTGTGCCGCCGAAATTCCCCAGGATGGCTTTGTCCGTTTCTTCGTAGAGTCGTTTGGCTCCGCGTTCGAAATGGGCCAGTTCCTTATCGGTGATTGGCCCGAACTCTTCCAGGTTGTCTTCGACGTTCAAGTGATCGTCGTCAATCGGTTCCTGGCGCACGATGGAGTCAAAGTAATATCCACCGTTAGGCATTCGCCCGCTGGGACGCACGGATCTGTCGTCTTCGGGATATTGTAGGATGTCCCCGTTCGGTTCAGGATCGATGTTGAACCCGCCGGGCACCAGCATTGGCGTGCCGTCGTGCAGAGTCCAGGGCTTCCAGCCTTCGGTGTGGAATCCGAAAAACGTCCGGGTTGATTCGAGTGGCACGACATCGCCGCCTACCGTTTCGAGCAGGTCAAGCTTGATCTCGCCCAACATCTGGTACGGCTCGACCAGTTTGACGGGGGTGCCGGGTTCGTCCAGGCCGAGCGCCTGGCGCAGCAGGTATACGGAGCTGATCTGCATGCCGCTGGTGACGCATCCCCCCAGGTCAAGCGGTACTTTATCTGCTTCCTGGTGGTTCAGCGCACGCGTAACACGTTCGCGTGAGGTTAACATTGGATTGCTGTCTCCTGTACTTGCTTGAAAGTTAATATAAATTGGTTGACCGAACATGACAACAGTTTAGCGCTAACTATCCATGATAGTAAATACTCCCCGGTGCGACCAGTTGTGTTTGGCAGGCTGGAGGGTGATGTGTCTCCTAGTTAGGGGCGCTCCGGCCCTGATCCTGGAATGCGAGCCGGTTGGCACATAAGACGGCGGCCAGTGCGATGATCAGAAACAGCGCGGCGATGCCATACGCGTTTTTGATCCCGATCTCGTCAGCCAGCGAACCGAGTATTTGCGGCGTGATTAAGATCGCCATACCCGCCGCCAGCGTGATGCGGCTGCTGGCGATATCGGCCTGAACGGGCATCACGATGCTGCTGGCAGCCGACAGTGTCAGCGGGAACAGGTTGGCGATGCCCAATCCCGCGACAAACAGACCGGCAATGTTGATCGCGGTTACCGGGGCAAGCCAAAACGGGAAAAAACCAACAATCGCGATGCTTATCGCCGTCAATAGCAGCGCGCCGAGCGGCACCAATCGTGACAGGCGGCTGCCTGTGAAACGCCCGATCACCATTGCCACGAAAAAAACGCTCATCAAAGACGATGCAGTAACTTTGCTGAGTCCAACGTTCGTTTTTAGAAAATCAGCGCCCCAGAAAACCACGCACCATTCGACCGACACCGCTAAAAAGACGATCAACCAATAGGCCCAGTAGGTTGTAGGTAGAGGCACAGCAGATAGTCCTGCGCCGGATTGTTCGCTGGACGGTGGCTCGTCAGCGCTGGTCTGGTTGCGCGGGATCGGCTCGTTGTGGAAGACAATTGTGAGCGACGTCCACCCCAGAATCCCGGCGACAAATGCGCCGCGCCAGCCAGCGCCGATGCTTTGCATC